>PSRJ01000361.1 GCA_003175985.1 Terriglobia bacterium | reverse complement strand
TGGCCTCATTCTCGAAATGTCCGCCGCGAGCCACGGCTGTAGCATTGCCGGCCAGGGGTTGGTCGACACCGGCGCCAGTTGCCGGGGCCTCCACGTCATATTTGTTGTAGTAGCGGTCTAGGACCCATTCGGCGACGTTGCCCAGCATATCGTAAAGGCCAAAAGCGTTGGCTTGTTTCTTCGCCCCGGGATGAGGAGCGCCGCCGCTGTTAGCCGCATACCACGCGATTTCCGAAATAACGCCGTAATAGGATTGCGCGGCGCCGGCGCGGGCTGCATACTCCCACTCCGCTTCCGTGGGAAGGCGTCCGCCGGCCGCGGCGCAGTACGCTTTCGCCTCCGCCCAGGTGAGGCCGGTCACAGGCAGTGTGGTATCGCCGGAGGGAGCTTGCTGATGCATAACCATGTGGTATGCGGCGTTGGTCACTTCGGTTTGCCCAAGCCAGAAACCCTTGGTAATCGCCACAGGATGCGTGGGCTTTTCGTCGTCTTTACATTCGCTGTCACCTGCTGAACATCCCATCGTGAACGTTCCGGGTGCGATCCACACATAAGTCTGGCCGTCGGCTGGATTAATCCTGGTCTTGGGCTGCGGCGCGGCAGGCTGGGGAACAATAACAGCGGCGGACGCTGACTCGGGGCTCGTTGCACGCGGCGCAGGACGTACCGGAGGCGCTTTCCAGTAGATAATCAGGCCGGCGGCAAGCGCAATCGCCGGGATCACAATCCTCAGCCACTTCCCGCGGCGCGTTCGCGAGGTGACCGGTTGGGCCGTCGGTTTGCCCGCAAGTGCGTCCGCAACCGCTGAGGTGAGCCGTTTCAAGTTCTGTTCCGTAGCTCCTGCCGGGGCATCGAGCCACTGCGTGAGCGAGAGGAAATACTCGAGGTCCTCCGGCAGGGTTTCCGTGGAGAGGCGGAAGGGGATAATCCGCTTCTTGCCGTTGAACGCATGCCCGACTTCGCTCAAAATGTGCGGCGAGGCAGCCGCGGCCGCGCTGAGGATCAACACCAGCACCCGCGCGGCGCTCACTCCCTCGACAATGGCCGCGGGATAGTCCGTTCCCGGCTCGATGTTCCGTGGAGCGATCCAGCACGTGATTCCGGCGGCTTCCAACTCGCTGCATACACGATCGGCGATGGCTTTGTCGGCGGAGGCGTAGCTGATGAAAACCTGGCCGGACATTGCTAGACCGACGCGAAATGCTCTCTGCCTTCGCCGACCTGCTGACGCCACATGGCGTAGTACAGGCCTTTGTTCGCCAACAGTTCCTCATGACGGCCGAATTCCACGATCTGCCCGCGCTCGAGCACGTAGATGCGGTCGGCGTGCATCACGGTGGAGAGACGATGCGCAATCAAACAGGTGATGGCGTCCCGGCCGGCGGCAACCTCGCGGATCGTCTGGCTGATTTCTTCTTCGGTAAGTGAATCGAGCGACGAGGTGGCCTCATCGAACACCAGCAACTGCGGACGGCGCAGCAGCGCGCGCGCGATCGACAGGCGTTGCTTCTCGCCGCCTGAAACCTTGACGCCGCCCTCGCCGATGACGGTGTCGAGTCCCCGGTCGGCGCGCCGCAGCAGACTTTCCACCGAGGCTTGCTGGAGCACCCGAAGGCACTCCTCGTCGGTCGCTTCGGGCCTCACGAACCGAAGATTTTCGCGTATCGAGCCGGAGAACAACTGCGCATCCTGGGTGACAAATCCAATGCGTTCGCGTACGTCTTCAATGGCTATCTGGTCTTCCGGAATCCCGTTGTAATAGATATGGCCCTCTTTTGGCCGGTAGAGGCCCACAAGCAGTTTCACGAGCGTGGTCTTCCCCGCCCCTGAGGGTCCGACAAATGCAATGGTCTCGCCCTGCGTCACGCGAAAGGAAATGTCGCGCAGCGCCGGTACGGATGCCGAAGGATGTTGGAACGAGACTCCCTCGAATCGAAGGGTCTCCAGCAACTCCACGTTCATGGGCTCCGCCGGGCGAGGCTCGGGAGGCAGATTCAGGATCGCCTCGAAGTTCTGGAGAGAGGCTTCCGTTTCCCGGTAAATATTGATCACATTCCCGAGTTCCTGCAATGGGCCGAATATGAAGAACGAATAAATGAACAACGAAAAGAACTGGCCAACGGTGATCCGCTGCGTGAAGATGAGATACAACATCAGGAACAGGATCGAGGTCCGCAGCAGGTTTACGAAGGTACCCTGCACGAAGCTGAGGCTGCGCAGATAGCGCACCTTCTTGAGTTCCAGCTTCAGAATTTTGTGCGTGGTGGCGTTGAGGCGTTCGATCTCCTGCTGGGCTAAGCCCAGGCTTTTCACGAGCTCGATGTTGCGGAGCGACTCGGTGGTCGCTCCGGCCAGCGCGGTGGTCTCGCGAACGATGGTCTTCTGGACCTCCTTGATTTTGCGGCTGAGCAGCGAGCTGAGACCACCCAGCAGCGGCACGGTAAGCAGATACGCCGGAGCCACCGACCAATGCACGCGCGTCGCGTAGATCATGACGAACACCAGGCCGATCAGCGTGGTGAAGACGACGTTGACGGCGGCGGCGATGAACTTTTCCACGTCGGACCGTACCTTTTGCAATTTGCCTAAGGTTTCGCCGCTGCGTTGATCTTCAAACAGGGTGTATGGCAGTTCCAGCGAATGCCGGATGCCATCCGCGTACAGACGCGCGCCGACCTGTTGCGTGATGACGTTAACGAAATAGTCCTGAAAATTCTTGGCAACGCGGGAGACAAACGCAACGCCAACCGCCGCGGCCAAAAGCAGGCTGACCCCGCTCAGGAATTGGCCGCTGGTGTACTGCCGGTACCGCGTGGCGTAGGAGTCGATGATGTGCCGGAAGATTGCGGGGTCGAGCAGGGAGAAGACCTGGTTAATCGCTGCCAGCACCAACGCCGCGGCGGCAAGTTTCCAATACTGCCGCAAATACCGATACAGAATACTCATAGATACGACTAGCTTAGCGATTCTGCGCTGTAGCGTGCGATGAGGCCGGTCCGGACGGCGTGGCGGAAAACGCGCGTGAACACCCAGCCTGCCGCGAGTATGTCGAAGACCGCAAGGCATATGCCCGTCACCAGCGCGGCACCCGATACCGGCCGGCCGGCGAGAATCGCCCGCAGGTTTTCGAACACGTAGGAAGGCGGCAAAAAGCGGGATATTGCCTGCATCCAATTTGGAAGTGTAGCAATCGGGTAGAACACGCCTACGAAAGGTGAAATGAGGGCCGGAATCGGCCAGATGAACCACTCCGCAGCCGGCCCAAACCGCAAGACGATCGCGGTGGCGCAAACGCCCAAGGCAATCCCGAACAGAAAGAGGACAGCGAGAAACGGAACCACCAGCACACCGTAGGAAAAAAACGACAACCCAAAAATGCCGGACGCCAGCAGGAGCATTACCAGCAGTCCTACCGAACTCGTCGCGATGCTGGAGAGCACCAGCCCGCTGATGTACTCCGAGATGGCAAGCGGAGTAGCGAAGAAGTTCAGGAAATTCCGCGACCAGACATCCTCGAAGAACGCCAGCGTGATTCCTTGCATCACGCGGATGAAGAAGTCCCAAAGTAGAACGGCCCCGAGCAATGTGGGAATGAAGTTAAAAGGCGCCGCTGCCACGCTATTGAGATAGCGGCTGATGAATCCCCACAAGAGCATGTCGATCGCCACCCAGGCAAACAGCGGCAGGATGCGTGCCGGGCTGCCGCGCAGCAGGTAAAACTGGCGAAGCACAATGGCCGAAGTTCGATGAAACTGCATGGGGCTATGTGCGCTCCAGCGCCAGCGGTTCGCGCGCAATCATGACGAACAGGTCTTCCAGGTTTTCTTTCCCGTGCTCGGCGGGCAGACTCTTCGGATCTCCTTCCAGGAGGATCTTGCCATGCGAGAGGAAGAGCACGCGGTCGCACACCTCTTCCACTTCGTACATGTTGTGCGACGTCCACAGCACGCCGCAGGAGCCTTGCGCGGCAAACTCCCGAATCCGGGCGCGGATATCGCGCGCGCTGGAAGGATCCAGCGACGCTGTGGGTTCATCGAGCAGAAGGAGGTTGGGAGAATTGAGCATGGCTTTGGCCAGGCTGACCCGCGTCTGCTCGCCCGAGGAGAGTACGCCGCATTTGACGTCCCTGAAAGCGTCGAGTTCGAATTGCCCCAGAAGCCTCTCGATCCGCTCCTTCAGGCTGTGCACGCCATAAATGAGCCCGAAGATGCGCAGGTTCTGCACGACGGTCAAGTTGCCAGGCAGCGGAGTGTAAACGGCGGCAAAGTTGGTGCGCTCGAGCGCTTGCGAACGGTGTCTGGCGAGATCGATACCTTCCACCCGCACGACCCCCGAAGTAGGTTCCAGGACACCCAAAATCATGCTGATGGTGGTGGTTTTGCCGGCGCCGTTAGGTCCGAGCAGACCGACAATTTCCCCTTGTCGAACCTCGAACGAAATGTCGTCTACCGCGATTACGCCGCCGTAGTGCTTGGAGAGCCCCGCAACCGACAGGACCAGGTTTTCCACCTCCGCTCCTAGTCCTATGGTACGCGGCTGCGCGTGTTACTCGTCTCGCGGCAGCGCGTAGGCGATGTAATCGCCCGAGTAGTTGCCGCCGCTGACCGCGACAATAATGTATTGCCGGCCGTCGGCCATGTAGGTCATGGGTGATCCGCTCTGCGGCGCCGGCATCCACACCGCGCCAACTTGCTTGCCGGTGGCCTTATCGTAGGCGCGCAGCATGGCTCCCCGCGGATGCTCGGGAGTAGTCGTGACCTGCGTATCGCCGAGGATTACCAGCGTTTTCGTAACCAACAATCCCACGCTCCCCGGCTGTCCGGTGTTGCCGATGTTGAGCCCTTTAAGCGCGGGGTGGTTGCGGACGGCATCGGGAGTTTCGCCGTAGGGAACTTGCCACTGGAGGTCGCCACGGTCGAGGTTGATTGCTGAGATCACCGCGTATGGCGGCTTAACGATCGAGAGACCCTGCACCGTGAGCGCACCTGCCTGGGGCTGGGGCGTGGCGGGGGCGGCGGGCGCCGGGCGGCGCGGCCGCTGCGGGGCATCGGCGGCACTGCCGAAGCCCGGGCCTTCTGACACGACAAAGTCAGTGCCGTTTCTCCCCATCACGTAACGGATGTCGGAAAAGCCTTGCGGCGGTGTGCGCATGGAAATCGGAAAGACGGCGGACTGGTTCGCCTGCGCGTAAACAATGTGCGTCTCGGGATCGTATCCCGCGCCCGGCCAATTCGTGCCGCCGCTGGCAGTACCGAGCGTAAGAGCGGCGAGTAAGCCGGTGGAATTGCCGACGATCGGCGGGAGGAACATCGGCCCCGTCTTGTAGCGCGCCACGTTGTCACGAGCCTGCGCCCGCATCTCGGGCGTGAAATCGATCAGATCGTCCGGAATCTTCAGGTATTGACGGCCATATGCCGGCGGCTTGGTGGGGAACGGCTGCGTTGGCGATGTCTTCTCTCCGGGCACATCCGACTGGGGCACGGGGCGCTCTTCAATCGGCCAAACCGGCTCGCCGGTCACTCGGTCGAACACATACAGAAACGCTTCCTTGCTCGGCAGAGCCACGGCCTTGATCGCCTTGCCATTCACATTGATGTCGGCCAGGATCGGCGCCGAGGAAAGATCGTAATCCCAGATCGGGTGGTGCACGATCTGGAAATGCCATTTCCGCTTGCCGGTTTTCAGATCGACACACACCAGGCTTTCCGCAAACAGATTATTACCGGGACGCTCACCGCCATAGAAATCGGAGGTCGGCGTTTCCACGGGCAGATAGACCAAGCCGAGATCTTCATCGACCGTGATCTGCGTCCACACGCCCGTATTGCCATTGGTCGCCCAGGAATTGTTCTCCCAAGTCTCGTTGCCGAATTCCCCCGGACGCGGGATGGTGTTGAAGGTCCATAGCAGCTTTCCGCTGCGCACGTCGAATGCGCGCACCAGACCCTTGGTGTTGTTATGCGTGATGACGGTCATGCCTTCCTTGAACGAGGAACCGACAATCACCACGTCTTTGACAACCGTGGGCGTCGAATGCAGGCCGGCCTCACCGGTTTCGAGGTCAATCTGCTGCCCCGTGCCAGTGACCATTCCGACTTTGAGATCCACCATGCCGTCCTTGCCGAAGCCAGGAATCGGCTGACCGGTATGCGCGTTCAGTTCCACAAGTCGATAGCCGGTGGTGACGAAGACGATGCGGTCGTCGCCCCGCCCGTCGGTCCAGTAGGAGACGCCGCGCCCGGAGAGTTGCCGGGGAGCGATGGCGGCGCGGTTTCCTTCGCGCAGGCTGTAGACCCACATCTGTTCGCCCGTTTTGGCATCGAGCGCAACCACGGAGCGGCGGGTACCCGCGGTGGTGTATAGGACGCCCTTGATCATTAGCGGCGTGCCTTCCAGCTTGTATTCCGGCCGCGTCCCCAGGTTGTCCGTCTTGAAGTGCCAAGCCGTCTCGAGTTTGTTGAAATTGGATGCGTTGATCTGGTCGAGCGGCGAATACTTGGAGCCTTTCAGATCAGCCGTATAGTGCGGCCATTCCCCATTCTTGGTGGAAGGCTGGCCGTTGGTCTGGCTCCAGGCGGCCATTGCCAGGCTGAAACCCGCCATAAGTAAAAACAGACTATGTCGATTGCGAAGATTGTGGAAATGCATGTGGGCGTTTCTCCTCAAAGGGCACGGCTCTCCCGGCCGCACCTGCGGCGCCAGAGAGCGCCTATCGCTCGGTAGGTGATTGTATAACCTGGGCCGGGGAGTGTCAACGGCAGGGCCGATGTTATAATTATTGTTTCTGCCCGACAGTCAGGTTTGCGGATGTTCCTTAGTGTCAAAGAGATGGAGGTGCGTAAGGTTCGCTTTGACGAAACCTTCGCTCCCGGGCAGATCGACTTTTCGGGTGAAGACCTGGATCAGGGTTCCCCGCTACACGCGGTCGGGTCGGCAGAGTTGCTGGCCAACACGGGCGGGGAGGTCCGGATACGCGGCTGCTATACCGTGGAGATGACTGCGGAATGCGACCGTTGTTTGGGCCGGGCACGGTTTCCGCTGGATGCCCGGTTCGATTTGTTCTACCGGCCCGTTTCGTACATCGCGCGGGAAGAAGAAGTGTCCATCGACGAAGGCGAAGCGGAGATCGGTTTTTACGAGGGCGGCGGCATGGAACTCGAAGACCTTCTTCGGGAACAGGTGCTGCTGGCGCTGCCGATGCAGAGAGTCTGCAGCGACGTCTGCAAAGGAATCTGCGCGGTCTGCGGGAAAAACCGCAATGAGACGGACTGCGATTGTAAGATCGCCGCAACCGATGATCGCTGGGGAGCCCTCCGCAAGCTGAACCTATAAAACTTTGAGACAATGGAATGCCGGTAAAAGGGGCAGCCATTGTAGAGAATGTAAGGACGAGATATGCCGAATCCGAAACGAAGACACTCTCAAAGGCGCACGAACAACCGCCGCGCTCATGACGCGCTGAAGGCGGCGGGTCTTTCCGAGTGCCCCAACTGTCATGAGCCCAAGTTGCCTCATCGCGTGTGCCCTCATTGCGGGCAGTACAAAGGCCGTGAGGTGGTGGAAGTAGAACAGGAGTAGCCGCAAGCCAAAATGCTGACCATTGCCGTAGACGCAATGGGCGGAGACCACGCCCCGAAAGCCGAGGTGGAAGGAGCCATCCGCGCCGCCCGGAATCTAGGCGTGAAGGTCATCCTGGTCGGCCAGCAAGATGTGGTCGGGCGGGAACTGCAGCAGCACGAAAGTGTCGACGGGCTGCCGATCGAAATCGTGCACGCCAGCGAACGCGTCACCATGGACGATAGCGCCGCGCGGGCGGTCCGAATGAAGCGTGACAGCTCGATGCGCGTCGCTTCGCGGCTGGTACGCGATGGCTGCGCGCAGGGCTTTGTCTCGGCCGGGAACACCGGGGCCGTGATGGCTACGGCAAAAATGGTCTTGGGAGTAGTGCCGGGCGTCGACCGGCCCGCTTCGGTAGGGATCCTGCCGACGGTGGAAGGCTCGCCGGTGTTGCTGGTGGATGTCGGCGCCAACGTGGATTGTTCGCCCCGCATGCTCGCCCAGTTCGCCGTCATGGGCGACGTCTACTCGCGAATCATCCTGCGCCGGCCGAAACCGCGCGTCGGAATTCTTTCCATCGGCGAGGAAGAACATAAAGGTAATGAGCTGACTCGCGCCGCCTGGCCCCTTCTCCAGGCGCTCAATGTTAATTTCATCGGGAACGTGGAAGGCCGCGATATTTATGGCGGCAAAGTGGACGTGATCGTCTGCGACGGCTTTATCGGGAATGTGGCCCTCAAAGTGAGCGAAGGCCTGGTCGAAATGGTAAAGCACGTCCTGCAGGAATCGCTCGAAGCGACCATCGCCCGCAAGATCGGGTACGTGCTCTCCAAAGCGGCGTTCACCGATTTCCGCAAACGCCTGGATTATTCCGAATACGGAGGCGCGCCGCTCTTGGGCGTGCGGGGCGTCTGCATCATTTGTCATGGACGGTCGAACGCCAACGCCATCAAGAATGCCATTCGCGTAGCTAAGGAATTTTCCGAGGGCACTATTAACCAGAGGATCGAGGAGGAGCTGCGAGGGAAGGCTCGCGAAGCGGGAGACTAGAAAACGTGGCGCGTGCGGTAAATTTCGTTCTTCCTTTGCTTTTTGCGTTTCCGGTCTTCGCGCAGGACCAGGTCAAATGGGACCTCTCGCTCGACCCTGCGAGCGCGCCTCCAGGCGCGAAAGTTCTTGCCCGGATGACAGGGCACATCGACGCCGGTTGGCACATCTATTCGATGTCCACGGCGGAAGCGATTCCTACCACCATCCTGGTGGCGCCGAATCCGGCTGTCGAACGCTACCGCGTGCTGCAACCGCAGCCGCGGCGCGCTTTTGATTCGAGCTTCAACGCGGAAACCGAGACCTACGACCGCGAGGTCACTTTCCTCGTAGAACTGGAACTGAAGAAGGGAGTTCCCACCGGAGAGGCGGAGATTTCCGTTACCGCCCGCTACCAGACCTGCAACGATACGCGGTGTATTCCGCCAGTGAAGCGCACCGCCGCGGCGAATTTGAAAATCGATCCGGCGATGCAGATTACCGCGCTCAACATTCCAAACGGTTATGCCGAGCCGAAGCCTCCCGCCGCAAAGGGCACGGCGCAAGACCAGGGCTGGTGGGCGTTTCTGCTGGTCGCATTCGGCTTCGGCCTGGCGACCATCTTTACGCCATGCGTATTCCCGATGATCCCGATCACGATGTCTTACTTTTTGAATCGGGATTCCGGCAACCGGCGCGATACCGTCACACAGGCCGTCGTCTTCTGCCTGGGCATCATCGTTCTCTTCACGAGCCTGGGCCTGCTCGTTACGGCCATCGTAGGCCCCGTGGGCGTGTCCCAGCTTGGCTCGAATCCCTGGGTGAATGCGTTCATCACGGCATTATTCGTCGCGTTCGGGTTCAGCTTGTTAGGGGCATTCGAAATCACCATCCCATCGTCGATTCTGACGCGCCTGAACCAGTCCTCGGAGAAAGGTGGTTTCGCGGGCACGCTGCTGATGGGACTTACCTTTTCGCTGGCATCGTTTGCATGTGTCGGTCCCTTCGTCGGAACCCTTTTGGCGGCTTCGGTGGGTGGCAGCATGGCACGCCCCGCAGCGGGTATGCTCACTTTCGCGGCGGGCCTGGCGCTGCCGTTTTTCCTGCTGGCGTTGTTCCCCTCCTATCTGAAGCGCATGCCGCGGAGCGGAGGCTGGCTGGCGCGCGTGAAAGTGGTGATGGGGTTCGTGATTCTCGCCGCTAGCCTGAAATATCTTTCCAGCGTCGACCAGGTTTTAGGATGGGGAGTGCTGACCCGGGAGCGATTCCTCGCCGCGTGGATCGTGCTCACCGCCATGGCAGGCTTGTATCTGCTGGGTTTCGTGCGCCTGGAAGGCATCCAGGCAGACGAGAAGATGGGATTGGGCCGGCTGCTGACCGGCATGGCATTCCTGATCGTGGCCATCAGCTTCGTTCCCGGAATGTCCGGGGGCAAGCTGGGCTTCTGGGAATCCTACGTGCCGGCTGCGGACAACCCAGCGGGGCCGGCGGGCGGCGGGCTGGCATGGATGAAGAATCAGTACCGTCAGGCTCTGGACCAGGCACGCCGCGAGGGCAAGCTTGTGTTCGTAGACTTCACGGGTTACGCGTGCGCCAATTGCCATTGGATGGAAGGCAACATGTTTCCGCGGCCGGAGATCGCGGCCTCGCTGAAGAATTTCGTCCTCGTAGAACTTTACACCGATGGCACCGACGAAGCCTCGGAGACGAACCAGAAGCTGGAGTTGGCCAGGTTTAACACGATTGCCACGCCCTTTTACGCGATCCTGGACGCAAACGAGAACGTGATCGCCACCTTCCCCGGCCGCACGACCGATGCACAGGAGTATCTGGCATTCTTGCAGAAGGGAGCGGCGCCGCCCGCCCCCAGTGCGCCGGTTGTGGCTGCAGAGGCCACAAGCGTTCTGCCTAATGTGACCAGGCTTGATGGCGGCAACCTCGACAGCGCCGCGCTCAGCGGCAAAGTGGTGGTGGTGAATTTCTGGGCTACATGGTGCGTACCCTGTGTCCAGGAGATCCCGGGCTTCAATAAGGTGAACCGCGAGTACGCTTCCAAAGGAGTCGTCGTTTTGGGCGTTTCGATGGATGAAGAGGGGGCCGAGCGCGTGGCGCCTTTCCTGAAGAAGCACCCGATGGACTACACCGTCGCCTTAGGTTCGGACGCCGTGTCGAAGCAATACAAGCTGGGCGAGTCGTTACCGGTAACGCTGGTGTTTGACCGCTCCGGCAAACAGTTGAAGCGGTTCGACGGCTTTACGTCCGGGGCCGCGATTGAGGCTGCGGTGCAGCAGGCGCTGTAGGCTGCTTACTGCCAATCTTGCGCAGCGTGAAGCACGCGGAACACATGGATTACATCCTGCTCCACGGCATAGACAATGATGTACGGCAGTGGCGCCAGTACAAGCTCGCGTGTTCCTTCGGTGACTCCGGTACGCCCGCGATAGGGCATGCGCCTTAAACTACGTGCGGCGTCATAGAGTCGGTGGATGGTCGATTTCGTCGACGCGGGGTAGTGCTTCTGCAGATAATCGTGGATCGCTTCTAAGTCGTCGGCGGCGGCAGCGGCCCATCGAATTCGCTTCAAGAGCGAAGCATGCGCGCCACGCGCGCATCCATCTCTTCTTCTTCGATGAAATCACCGCGCGCAATCTGGTCAATACCAACCTGCACCTGCTGTTTAAACCACTCGTTTTGCGCAAGCAAACGGGCAATGGCCTCCTGCACGAGTTCGTCTGGGGAGCGTCCGGTTTGGGCTGCAAGCTCGTTGAGTTGGGCCTGCTGTAAGGGAGGCAACGATATTTCCATCGCTTTCAGCGTAGAGTCAGCGCCACGCGATGTCAAATAATGACGGCTTTACTTCCGGGGCCGCGATTGAGGCTGCGGTGCAGCAGGCGCTGTAGGCGCCGCGGCCGTTCCGTCGTCTTTTACATCTCCGAACTGAATGTCGGACTCGCCCGCATACTTGTGATAGTTGCGGAAATCGATGCTGTTCTTGCTGCAAACCGGTGTGCCGCGCTGGCAGCTCAGTACCTCGGCATGCACCGGCAACAGGAACTGCGCGGTTCCGCCGAGCCGGATATTCTGATAATCGGTGGCTGACTCCACGTGATCGGCGGGGAACTGCTGAGGCAGATTTCGCGCCTGCATTTCGATGCGCAGCACACGGCCGGTTTTCGGATCGATCCACGCCGAGCCGCTATAGGCGGGCACATACGTCTGAGCGCCGAAGTGCAGGGTCCAATGCGAATGCTCGCGCTCCACCTGGAAATCATACAGCTTGGCCGTGGTGCCGGCAATGCGCGCTTCCTGGCGGTAATGAAAACTGGCGGCTGTCGCGGGCGAGAACAGGTCGATCAAAACTGTCCCGAATTCGCCGGTGGACCAGGCGCCGGTTTCTTCTAAATTCTTAGCCGTAGCCTTGCCATTAACTTTGATATTGCGGTAGTCTTCCTTCCCGTTTTCGTAGACGACGTCGGTGGTGACCAGGTCGAGCGCGTTCCAACTCGCGGGGCGAGCTTCGCTCCGGTAGCGTGTCACCGATTCCTGGACGACGTAGTTGGGAAGCGATTCCGTGAAGGTCAACGCCGCTTCCGAAGCTTTGCGGATCAACGGGTCTTCCTGACGCGAACCGAGCGGAGTCTGGTCCTCCACAGCCTGCACCGATTCGGACTTTTCCTGAGGCAGCGCGACCACGTTTGGCGGCAGATTTACGGCAACTTCCTTGGCTGGTTCCGGGGGAGGAGGCTCGGCGGGCGGCTTCGGGCTTGTCACCGCAGGCGGCGCTGCCGTCGCCGATGGCTTGCCGCGCCTCAATTTCGGAGGTCCCGGATCTTCGGGATCGGAGACCGCCGGAGCGGGTGCACGCTCCGTAGCCGGCTCGGAAGGCTTGTCTTTCCAGGTATCGACGGCGCCATCCTTGCTTTCAGCGGACTGAGGGGTTGCGCCGGCCGCCTTCTCCCAATAAACGTTCACCGCGGTGAGAGTCGCGGTTGCGTCCTCCAGGCCCTCGACGGAGATCTGGTCGCCTTCCTTGAAATCCGCCGGTTTGGCTTCCTGCCCTCCCTTCAGATACTTGGTCTTGGCGTTAACGCGAAACTCCAAAACCCGGTAGTCGTCCATCTCGAGCGAGATGGATTTCGCATCCATGTGCTTGAGCTTTCCCCGGAAGTTAGCCAGGGGCTGGTTCTGCGAAGTCGGGTTGGGCGTGGTGGTACGCGGCCGCCGGCCGCCTTGCCCGGGAATGCCGGGACCGGAACCCGGGTAGCGTCCGCCTCCGCCCGGATACGGATATTGGCCAGGATAGCCGACCGGCGGATAGTTCCCGCCCGGCGTCCCGATCTGGGCGATAGCTAGACCTGCACCCAGAAATAGTACTAGCGTTTTCAAACTGTAGGTGAGATGCTTCGGGAGGACGGAAAGTTACGTACGTTTGCTGAATCGGATACATTGAAATGGTGAGTTCGCGCCGACTTTTGATGGTCGACGGAGATACCGGCGTCCACGAACTGCTGTCCGGCCTGTTGCAACGCGACGAGTGGGAAATCGACGGTGTTTTCGAGGGACGCGAAGCACTGGAGCGGCTTCGCGGCGCCCCCTACGACCTGGTGGTGGCGGGCGAAGGGCGAAATGGCCTCGGTGGCCTGAAATTGCTGCGGCGTATACAAGCGATCCGGCCCGGCACCAAGGTAATTCTCACCGGAGAGCCTAATCCCAGCGACGTCCTGGCGGCGTTTCGGGCGCGCGCGTACAGCTATTTCCATAAGCCGCTGCCGGCCGGACCGGTGTCCGACATGGTGCACCAGGCAACTCGTTCCTCTTCCTGGCAGGACGATATCAAGGTGCTGTCGGGACGGCCGGAGTGGGTAACCTTGGAAGCCCGCTGCAAAATGGAAACGGTCGACCGTGCAACCCAGCTTGTGCGCGAACTGGAGGCCGATTTGCCGCACTGCGATTGCGAAGACGTGGCGGCGGCCTTTCGCGAACTGCTGATGAACGCTATCGAGCATGGTGGTAAGTCCGATGCGCGGAAACGTGTGCGGATCTCCCTGCTGCGAACATCCAGATCGCTGATCGTCCACATGCGCGACCCCGGCAAAGGATTCTCCCTCGAGCGCATTCACCACGCCGCCGTTTGCAACCCCGAGGATTCGCCTACGCGACACGCGGAAATTCGCGCCGAACAGGGACAGCGTCCCGGCGGATTTGGCATTTTGATGGCGAGCAAGTTAGTGGACGAACTGCTCTACAATGAGCGCGGCAATGAAGTGGTTTTTGTCAAGAATTTCACTTAGAGGCGATCGATATGGCAGACACAACCGTGGCGGTTCCCGACAAGCGGCAGCGGCGCCGTAACACAATAGCCTGGGTCCTGAGCGTTCTGCTGGCGCTTGAGTTTCTATTCGCCGGCGGCATTAAACTGGCGGCGAACGCGATGGTGATCGCAATGTTCCAGACCGTAGGATTGGGACTCTGGTTCATGTACTTCACCGGTGTACTTGAAGTGATCGGCGCGATTGCCCTTCTGGTTCCGCGCTTTGGACGCCTCGGCGCCCTGTTGCTGTCACTGGTCATGCTGGGGGCAATTTTTTTCCAGCTCACGAAAATTCATAACGGTGTCGGGATCCCGATCATCACACTCCTGCTGCTGCTCATCACCGCGCGCCTGCGGCGCGTTACCCCCGCGTGACTTTGCCGTGGCCGGCGCTCAGCGCGCGTACGAACTGAGCACCTTGATGTAATTGACCCGCTCGAAGGCTTTTGGCTGCGGAACCGCATTCCGGCTCATACTGCCTTGCATCTGCCGGATGGAATCGTATTCATGGTCGCCCATCCAGACGAGCAGCTCCGTAGTCAGGGTATCCATATAACTGATGCCGCGCTTGAGCAGCGCGGAAGTCAGCATGGCAACTCTAGCGCCAGCCATCATGGCTTTGACTACGTCGGCGGCATTGTGAACACCACCGGTAAGCGCGAGGTCGGCCCGGATGGCGCCATACAGCACGGCAATCCAGTGCAGGCGCAATAACAGCTCGTGGGAGTTGCTGAGGACGAGGTTGGGCACCACTTCCAGCGCTTCCAGGTCGTAGTCCGGCTGGTAGAACCGGTTAAAGAGCACCAGCCCATCGGCGCCGGCGGCATCTAGCTTGCGCGCCATGTTAGCCATCGAGCTGAAGTACGGGCCCAACTTCACGCAGACCGGGATCCGCACTTCGGCGCGCACCGCCTTTACCAGTTCGACATAATTCTTCTCCACCTGCTCGCCGGATACGTCCGGATCCATGGGAAGCGAGTAGATGTTCAACTCCAGCGCATCGGCGCCGGCCTGTTCCATCTGTTTGGCATACCGAATCCAGCCCCCGCGGGTGGAGCCGTTCAGGCTGGCGATTATGGGGATGCGCACGGCCTTCTTGCATTTGCGGAGGTGTTCCAGGTATTCTTCCGGGCCGGTAACGCCGCGCGTGAGCTCCGGAAAGTGTGTGAGGGCTTCCGGACCGCGCTCGGACGCATCGCCGAGGAAGCGATCCAACTCGTCGGCTTCGAATTCGATCTGTTCCTCAAAAAGCGAGTGCAGCACCACGGCGGCAGCGCCCGCGTCCTCCATGCGGCGGATGGCGCCGAGATCCTCGCACAGCGGTGAGGACGAAGCGACCAGCGGATTTCGCAGCTTCAATCCCACATAGGTCGTCGAGAGGTCAATGGTTTTACTAAGATCGATCATTTCTTTTCACCCCCGTTGACGGGCATGTGCGCCCAATAATCGTAGAGCTTCCAGCGCTTCTCGACATCGTCCTGGGCCAGCTCGAGCAACGCCTTCGCCTGCTCGGGATGACTCTTGGCGAGCATGGTATAGCGTGTTTCGTTGTAGGCATAATCTCGGAGCGCGACCGTCGGCGGACGCGAGTCGAGCAGGAAGGGGTTCTTGCCCTGGCCGGCAAGCTCCGGATTGTAGCGGAACAAAGGCCAGTAGCCGGAATTGACGGCGGCTTTCTGCTGGTCGAGGCCGTGCTCGAGATCGTAGCCATGAGCGATGCAGTGGCTGTAGGCAATAAGCAGCGAAGGCCCCGGGTACGCTTCCGCCTCCAGAAACGCTTTCACGGTCTGCATGTCGCTCGCGCCCATCGCGATGTGCGCGACGTATACACTGCCGTAGCTCATGGCCATGGAGGCCAGGTCCTTCTTCCCGGCGGGCTTGCCCCCTGCGGCGAACTTCGCGACGGCGGCTCGCGGCGTGGCCTTGGACGCCTGACCGCCGGTGTTGGAGTACACCTCCGTATCGAGCACCAGCAGGTTGACGTCGCGGCCGGTAGAGAGCACATGATCCAGGCCACCGTAGCCGATATCGTAGGCCCAGCCATCGCCGCCCACGATCCAGACGCTCTTCTTGACGAGCATGTCCGCCACGCTGAGCAATTCGCGGGCTTCGGGAGTCGCCGTGCACGAGAGTTTCAGGCGCAGCATCTCGACCCGTTCCCGCTGCGCAAAGATGCCCGCCTCGGTGGTCTGGTCTGCCTCCAGCAGCGCCCGCGTGAGCTCGTCGCCGATCACGCCGCTGAGCCGCAGCACCAGCTCGCGCGCGTACTCGTTTTGCTTGTCGATGGCCAGCCGCATCCCCAGCCCGAATTCGGCGTTGTCTTCGAACAGCGAATTCGACCAGGTGGGCCCGCGCCCTTCTTCATTCACGCAGTAGGGGGTGGTGGGCAGGTTGCCACCATAAATCGAGGAGCACCCCGTGGCGTTGGCGATCAAGGCGCGATCGCCGAAGAGCTGCGTCATCAGCTTGACGTACGGGGTTTCGCCGCAGCCGGAGCACGCCCCCGAGAATTCGAACAGCGGCTGCAACAACTGCACGTCTTTCACCTGGCTGAGGGAGAGCACGCCGCGGTCGGTATCCGGAATCTTGAGGAAGAACTCCCAGTTTTCCACCTCAGCTTCACGCAACGGCGGCTGCGCCGCCATGTTGAGCGCCCGGTGCTTGACTTCGCTCTTGCTCTTTACCGGGCAGACCTCGACGCAAAGCGTACAACCCGTACAATCCTCCGGCGCGACCTGGAGGCTGTACCTTTTGTCCTTCATGTCCTTCCAGCGGGCCGGGACTGCCTTGAACGCGGCCGGCGCGCCCGCCAGGTGCTTCTCGTCGTAAACCTTGGCGCGAATCACGCTGTGCGGGCACACCAGCACGCACTTGCCGCACTGGATGCACAACGCCTCGTCCCAAACCGGGATTTCCAGCGCGATATTCCGCTTCTCCCACTGCGCCGTGGCCGTGGGGAACGTGCCGTCCACCGGCAGGGCGCTCACCGGCAGATCGTCGCCTTCGCCGGCGATGATTTTCGCAGTTACTTTCTGCACGAATTCCGGGGCTGCGGCGGGGACCGGCGGGCGAATGTCGAACAGCGCCGTGATCTTGCCCGGAACGGGAACCTGGTAGAGATGGCTGATGGCCGCGTCCACCGCCGCAAAATTCTTGCGCACGACGCTCTCGCCGCGCTTTCCATAGGTCTTCTCGATGGTGTGCTTGATAGCCGCAATGGCTTCTTCCCGCGGCAACACTCCGCTGATGGCGAAGAAGCAGGTCTGCATGATGGTATTGATCCGGCCGCCCATGCCGGCCTGGCGCGCCACTTCGTATCCGTCGATGACGTAGAACTTCAGCTTCTTGTCGATGATCTGCTGTTGCACCGTGCGCGGCAGGTGATCCCAAACCTCGTCCGGGCCGTAGGTGCTGTTCAGCAGGAACGTGGCGCCAGGTTCGGCCGCCTTCAGCACGTCGATGCGCTCCAAAAAGGAGAATTGGTGGCAGGCAACGAAATTGGCCTTGGTGATGAGGTAGCTGGAATGAATCGGCTGCGGTCCGAATCTCAAATGAGACGTGGTAATCGCGCCCGACTTCTTGGAGTCATAAACGAAATATCCCTGCGCGTAGTTCTCCGTCTCTTCGCCTATGATCTTGACGGAGTTTTTATTGGCGCCAACCGTTCCGTCGGCGCCCAGGCCATAGAACAGAGCCCGGACCGTTCCCGGGGCTTCGGTGGAGAATTCCGGATCATAATCCAGGCTGGTGTGCGTGACGTCGTCTTTAATACCCACCGTGAAGTGATTCTTCGGGTATTGCCGCCGGAGTTCCTCGAACACGGCCTGAACCATCGGCGGGGTGAACTCCTTGGAGGAGAGTCCGTAGCGCCCGCCGATGACTTTCTTGCGGCGATCCGCTTCGGCGAGGGCCGTGATCACGTCGCAATAGAGCGGTTCGCCGACAGCGCCGGGTTCCTTGGTGCGGTCCAGGACAGCGATTGCGCGGACGGTATGAGGGATGGCGGCAACGAAATCCTGTATCGAGAACGGCCGGAACAGGCGGACCTTGAGTAGCCCTACCTCCTCGCCCCTTGCCACAAGTGCTTCCACCGCTTCGTGAGCCACCTCCGCGCCGGAGCCCATCATCACGATGACACGGTCCGCGTGAGGCGAGCCCACGTAATCGAACAGATGGTAGCTGCGGCCGGTCAGCTTGGCGAACTTATCCATGGTGTTCTGGACAATGGTCGGTGTCGCCAGATAAAACGGATTCACGGTTTCGCGCGCCTGGAAGTAGACGTCCGGATTTTGCGCCGTGCCGCGGAGCACCGGGCGATCGGGCGTTAGGGCGCGCGCGCGATGTTTACGCACCAGATCGTCATCGATCATGGCGCGGAGATCGTCCGCGCTTAATTGTTCCACCTTGGCCACTTCGTGCGAAGTGCGGAAGCCATCGAAGAAATGCACGAAGGGGATACGCGATTCCAGGCTGGCGGCCTGCGCGATGAGCGCGAAATCCATCACCTCCTGAATCGAGTTCGAGGACAGCATGCCGAACCCGGTGGAGCGCACCGCCATGACATCACTGTGATCGCCGAAGATCGAAAGCGCCTGAACGGCCAGCGAGCGGGCGGCGATGTGAAACACGGTGGGAGTCAGCTCGCCGGCGATCTTGAACATATTCGGGATCATCAGCAGAAGACCCTGGGCGGAGGTAAAGGTGGTGGAGAGTGCGCCGGCCTGCAGCGCGCCATGCAACGCTCCAGACGCCCCTCCCTCGCTTTGCATCTCGATTACCGATGGTACGGTGCCCCAGATATTGGGCCGCTGCTCGGCCGACCATTGATCCGACCACTCCCCCATCGGCGAGGAAGGCGTAATGGGGTATATGGCTATGACTTCATTGATCTTATGCGCGACATAGGCGGCGGCCTCGTTACCGTCGATAGTGACCATGGGCCGGGTGCTGGCTGGTGTGCTGGGCAAAACGAATCGCTCCTTTCGAAAACTTATTATAAGACCTGTTTGTCGTAAAAATCTACGGGTATGTTTGGGGGGAGCGAAAACGGATTGCAGACTCCTATTTCCCGGCTTTAGTGGGCAGCCGCCATGGACCGAATAATTGACTTCAAGCGGGATAGCGGCGGCTGGAAAGAATTGTCGTCCAAGCCCGCCAACTGACGCTCGCTGTCCCGCAGCTTTTGGGCGTTCACGTAGACAGGCTCCTTCGATATGGAAGGGTGACTGACGGCGAAAGTGGCGGCGACGTGGTACACCCCGTCCCTCGTGATACCCAGGAATCGATAGGTCAGTTCGCGGCTGTTGGGAAGATCGCCACTTTCTTCCTGGGTGGTTTGCACGAGGAACGCGAAGCCGCGCACCCATGGGGTTTCCATGCGTTCCACGCGGGCGCAGAGCGAATACGCCGCATCAACCGTACCCGGGTCTGCGCTTTCCAAGGCTTTCATGCCTGGAAGCTGGGATCTGGACAGGAGCGCTCGGAGCGCTACGGCAGACGAGTTCAAGCCGGGATACGCCTTAGCGAAGTCGCGTACAGAGCGATCGGCCAGCGGAGTCACTTCGATCGTGTTGTCGTCGGCGCGGCCCGGAAGCCGGCCTTTCAACTGAAGCACCGGCCGCAACGGCGCGACGCCCTCGGGGATATCTGTGCCGATCTCCTGTTGCGTGAGCTTCGGTTCCTGCTTCCAGGAATGGCCTGTGAAATCGGCCGCATATTGCACCGAGATGCCGTACTTGGTGGCGAGTTGCTGTGCGGTGATCACGGAGCAGCATAGGATCGCGAGGATGAACTTCCGTGGCACGGCTTCCGTAAGAATAGCACTGCAGGAACAGCCACAAATGGAAATCGGCTCAGTTACTCATCAGCAATATGGGATACTGCAGCGTATGAAGTGCATAGGCGCGTTCCTGGGGCTGCTCGCGCTGACCGCGGCGGCCGAAACCAACCCCGCGGCGCAGGCGGCGCGCCAGTGGCGTGAGCAGCATGAGCGCGAAATTTTCGACGAATTCGTTTCCCTGCTGTCCATCCCGGACATCGCCAGCGACCGCGCGAATATTCAGCGCAACGCAGAGACGATCCAGCGCATGCTGCAAAAGCGCGGGATCACTTCACGGCTCGCCTCGGTGCCCGGTTCCAATCCCGTCGTGTTCGGTGAAATCCGCACGCCTGGAGCGGTTCGCACGATTGGCTTCTACGCCCATTACGACGGGCAGCCGCTCGATCCCAAGGAATGGACAACACCGCCGTTTCAACCCGCGCTGCGCAATGCGCCGCTCGAGAAGGACGGGCAGGTAATCCCGTTGCCGGATCCCGGCACTCCATTCAATCCCGAATGGCGTCTGTATGCGCGTTCGGCTGGAGACGACAAGGCTCCCATTATCGCGATGCTCGCCGCCGCGGATGCCATTCGGAATGCCGGCCTCAAGATGAAGTCGAACATCAAGTTCGCGTTCGAAGGCGAAGAGGAGGCCGGTTCCCCAAACCTGGAACGAGTATTGGCCGCGAATAAAGATCTCTTTACCGCGGATGTCTGGCTGATGTGCGATGGCCCGGTGCACCAGACCCGCCGGCAACTGATCGCGTTCGGCGCCCGTACGGTCGTCCAGGTCGACATTACGGTCTATGGCCCGAACCACGAGTTACACAGCGGCCATTACGGCAACTGGGCGCCCAATCCGGCACTGATGCTGGCCAAATTGCTGGCGTCCATGAAAGACGATAACGGCCGTGTCCTGGTGGATCACTTTTACGACGGCATCGAACCGCTGAGCGCGACGGAAAAACGGGCGATCACGGAAGCACCGGATATCGATCAGGCGCTCATGCAGGAGTTCGGACTGGGATCGACCGACGGCGCGCCCCAGAAGCTCACGGAGCTGATTACCCTGCCCTCGCTCAACATCCGCGGCATGGCGAGTTCTCGCACGGGCGCGCAGGCTTCCAACGTGATCCCCTCGACCGCCACGGCAACGCTGGACATTCGGCTCGTAAAAGGGATAGACCCCCGCCAGGCCGCCCAGCGCGTCGTCGAGCACATCCGCAAACAGGGCTTCTTCGTCGTGAATACAATGCCCGATACGCGCGTGCGGATGGCGCACCCAAGAGTTGCTTTTGTAACCACGAAAGGCGAGGAGCCCGCAACTCGCACGCCCATGGACCTGCCGATTTCCCAGGAAGTGATTCGCACTGTGGAAAGCGTGCGCGGCCCTGCCGTCAAGCTCCCGAACATGGGCGGCGGCCTGCCGCTGATCAGCATTGAGCGCCCGCTTGGCGCGCGCACCATCGTCGTGCCGATTGCCAATCACGACGACAATCAGCACACGTTCAACGAGAACCTCCGGCTGCAGAATTTATGGGACGGCATCGAGCTGATGGCGGCGCTCCTGACGATGTAAGGATTGCCGCCGATTTACCGGGAGATCGAGAGAACCGGTTAAAACGCGCCCACGTGCGCGATAGCTTCGTCCTCGCGGCCGGGTCGCAGCCGGAGCTCCTGCTCCACGCTGTGCAGGATCTCTTCGGGGAGCTTTGATTTTCTCCAGTCTGTCGTCGCCGGCGGGCCGAGTGTGACCAGACCGGTCTTGGGATGGCGATTCTCTTCGCCAATCACGGTATCGCAGGTCGATTCCAGATCCGCCATGTGATACTCTTCCACCTGCTCCAGGTTTGTACCCCAGCGGGAAAGGAATTGCGTGAAGATCTCGATGAGCGCTTCTTCGACACGGGTCTTGTCCGCCAGACTTTCGCTCACCCGCGCGTGTATGCCGGGGAAGATCTTCTTATAGCTGGTGGCGAAGTTCTCGGGGATGACCAGAGCGCTTTCGGCCAGCTCCGGCTGGAATCCGGGGGAACTTTCGAGTTCGATCTGTCGAACCATCGCCGGCCGGCCCTGCCGCAGCAGTTCGACCTGGCGCAACTGCATGATGATCAGCGGACCGATCGTCTCGGGGAACAACCAGGGAGCATGATCGATACTGGCCTGAATCACACGGAGAATAGCTTTGCGGGCTTTCGGCTCCAAAGCCATCAGCGCGCGCGAGCGGCCCTTCGGATTGATGTTCAGAAGCCCTCGGATTGTGGCGAGCAGGGCGTTTCCAGGCCCTTTTTGCATCTTGCCCAGCATGCCCCCCAACCGCTTCATGCGTCTGTGGCGGCGCGCTTCTTCGGCCGATAGGTTGACTTTGGGAGCGCGGCGAATGGAAGTAATGTAGCCAATCAGCCGGTCGGCCCACGCATCCCAATCGCGGATCCGCTCATATAACTCCAGGTGCCCTTTCAGAAGCTGCAAGCGCGTCATGCCGCCCGGAATGATGTTCGTATTGGGCTTGGGCATGACCGGCTCTTCGGCGCCCGAAACCAGGCGCCCTTCCTTTTGCATGCGATGCCACAGCTTGGTTCCGGGAGGCGCCGTGAGCAGATGGATCAGCGGCAGCGGAATGTGTGACTCCTGCAGAAAGTCGTATTGGATGTTAAAGATCTCCGGCGAATCGTGATCGAACCCGACAATCACACCCGACCAGAGCGCCATTCCGTAGGATTGAATCTTGTGCACATCCGCGACGATGTCGGTGTGCGCGTTCTGCATCTTGCGCGTTTCTTTGAGACTCTCTTTGTTGGGCGTCTCGATGCCGATGAAGAGTCCGGCGAAATTGGCATCCGACATCATTTCGAGAATGTCGTCGTGCTTCGCCACGTTGAGCGTCATCTGGCTGAAGAAGTGGACCGGCTTGGGGAAGGAATTGTTTAGCGTCACCAGCTCCTTGAGGAGGCTGCGGACGTAACGGAGATCTCCGATGAAGTTGTCGTCGCAGAAGAAAATGCGCTGCACGCCCATCTTCTGCTGGATCTCCACTTCCTTCAGCACATCGGGAACCGGCTTCCAGCGGGAGCGGTGGCCGAAAATATACGGCACGTCGCAGAATTCGCAATCGAACGGGCAGCCGCGCGAAGTCTGCACCGCGCCCATCATGTAGCGGTGGATATCGGCTCCCAACAGCTCCCAGCGCGGGGGACGTGAGACTTCCAGCTCCGGCTTGATCACCTGCCGGTAAATCTTGCGGGTGCTTCCGTTAGCCCACTCCTGGATGAACGCCGGCCAGATGTACTCCGCTTCGCCGACGAAGACGATGTCTGCCAGATCGACATAACGTTCCGGGGTGGTGGAAGCGGCGGGCCCGCCGATTCCTACTAGCGATCCGCGCTTACGGAAAATGTTGGAAATCGAGGTGACGCGTCGCAGGTGCGAGGAGAAGCCTGTGATCCCGACGAAATCGTACTTTCGGGGAAACTCGGTCTTTTCGGTAATGATGCCCCGCACGTTTTCGTCGTAGAGGTCCACGTGAAATTCGGGCGGAGTCAGCGCAGCCACCGTAGCGATGGAGATGGGGGCCATGAAACCGCGGTCGGAACCCCGTTTCTGGCGTCCACCCTCGTCCTCGAATAGTTTGTGCCGCTCTTCAAACAGCGGCGAAACCAGCAGAATGTTCTTCATATCTCGGCTTTTTTCGTTAAGAACTGCGTCAATGCCACATCACGGGAGCGGCTCAACGTGGATAGACCCGTCAGGCGACCGTTCGTCTCAGGACTGCTGGCGATCATACAATAAGGGGCATTTAAGATCAAGGCAATCCAGTACTGTCGTCAGTACTGCGGGACACCGGGTCATCTCCTTTAGAACGATGGTATTACAACGGGAGCCGCCGCGACCACAACAACCCGGCTCATAAGTCCTGAGGGGTTAACCTGAAACTACAAATCTTTACAGGCGGGCGGCTGAGCCAACGGCTATTCTTTTAAGTAGAAACGGCAGACGTGGCATTGCCCGTCTAAAGTAGGCAGGGGAACTACGGCCTGTGGCATGCCGATGTCAGCAAGACTGGTTTTGCTAGGAAGCCTCGTGATTGCGGTGACGCCACTTGTGTCTGGCCAGGTAGTCCGCGGGCGCATACAGCGTCGCGTAGAGGAGAAGCAAAGGGAGCTACAGGCGGCCGCCGAACAGGGTCAGGCGGTTCCGCGCGGTCCGGCTAGCTGTGAGGGGCCTCTCAATTTAGGTTTTCGAGTTCAGACTTTTTCGTCGGGACTGCGCGCCGCAGTCTGGTATCCCACCCTCAGTGCGGAGGAGCAATTCCAATACGCCGTTCCTTTGGCGACAGCCCTGGCGAAGGATGCGCCCGTCGCCGATTGCGAGCTTTATCCGCTGGTGGTGTACTCCCACGGGTTTGGAGGCTGCGGCACGGTTTCCGTTTTCTTTACCGAGGCTCTGGCGCGCGCCGGGTACATCGTGGTGGCGCCCGACCACAAGGACGCCCGCTGCAAGATAGACCAGCCGTTCCGCGGACCCCTGTTGCAACGAGGCGAAGAACCGTTCCGCCAGCCGCAGAAGTGGAGTGCGTCCAATTACCAGAACCGGATGGAGGACGTCAGGCGGATTCTCGACGAAATGCCGCGCGACCCTGTATTCGGTCCTCACCTGGACTGGGACCACATTGGCGCAGCGGGTCATTCCCTGGGCGGCTACACGATCGCGGGGATGGCCGGCGGATGGAGTTCCTGGCGCGATGAGCGGATTCAGGCGGCGCTCCTCATGTCGCCGTATGTGGCGCCCTTCGTCAGCAAGGGTACCATCGGCTCGCTCGATATCCCGGTGATGTACCAGGGCGGCACGCGCGATTTCGGGATTACACCCGTGGTCAAGAAAACGGGAGGCGCTTACGACGCTACTCATTCGCCCAAGTTCTTTGTAGAACTTGAAGGAGAAGGCCACCTGGCCTGGAGCAACAAGATCTGCCGCGAGTATGGATCGGTGCCGGCGTGCATCGCGGAGTCCGCCACTGCGCGGGCTATCAATGAATACGGCATTGCATTTTTCGATCGTTATCTAAAAGGGAAGAATCAGCCGGTGCTGGAGCGCTCCAATACGGAGCTGTCCGAGTACCGTCACAGTGACCGCTGAAGAAGGAGAATAAATGCGAGTCATTTACGGGGCAGGTCTCCTGCTCTTATACAGTTTATTTTCGGCGGGGGCCGCCTGGGCCACGCCGCCGGCGGCATGCAACGGGCAGGCGCTGACCGCCGGATTTCAAATCGTCAGCGTGCCCAACCAGGCGGGAGGGTCGAATTATCCTACCCAGACGGCGCTGAAGATGGCGGTATGGTACCCCAGCCTGGCGGCTCCGTCTTCCATCACGTATTCGAATACGAATTCCGCCACCATCTCGGGCAGCGTAGCCCAGAACGGGGCAGTGGCCACTTGCGCGCAGTTTCCGCTGGTGGTTTTTTCTCACGGGTGGTCCGGCTGCGGCACCCAATCGGTCTTTCTGACTGAGGAACTGGCGCGTCGCGGTTACATTGTGGCAGCGCCCGACCACGCCGATCATGGTTGCAGTGTGGACGGCCAGGGATCGCAGGATTTCAAGGAGATCAACGGGTTCTTCGGCTTTAAGGACTTCGTCAACTACCCGGTGTGGGATGCCAACGAAGGCGCGTATCGCAATGTAGACATCAAGACCGTGCTCGACTGGCTGCTGGCCAGTTCCCCCTGGAAAGACCAGATCAATACCAGCCAGATCGCCATGTCGGGGCACTCGTTCGGCGGCTACACCTCTTTTGCGAAAATCGGCGGCTGGAAGACCTGGCTCGACACCAGATTCAAAGCCGGTATCATGTATTCGCCGTTCATTCAAGGTTTTGAGGCGACCAACACCAACCGCTGCTGCGGCGACTCGACTACCAGCACGGTGGCGAATCCCACCGTGCCGATGCTGTTCCAGGGCGGCACGCTCGATATTGGGATCACGCCTTGTGTAAAGGGTCCGCAAACGCAAAGCAACTCGAAAGCCTGCCCGGAACCCGGGCAACCGGGAGCATTCCAACAGGCGCAGTTTCCAAAGTACTTCGGCGAACTCGGGACCTCGGGCGGCATCGCCGGCCACGTGGCGTTTTCCAATAAAGTCTGCACGTCATCGCCGGGAACGAGCCCCACAACTGTGCAAGAGTGCCTGACCAAGGTCCCCAATGCACAGTTAATCGTGGATTATAGCGAAGACTTTTTGGACCACTATCTGCAGAAGCGACCCGTCACCCGGCTCTTCTCCGCCGGAGACAAGTGGGACACCTATTGGCGGACTGGTGGCGTGCCCGCCGGAAGCTATCAACCGGGACTGCCCGCTGCTCGTATGGGTGTGGCGTCGATCAAAGGCGAGAACCTCGCGACAGACACGGTGAACCCGGCCGGACAACCCGCCATGCCGCAGCAGATCGGCGGAGTGACCGTGACTTTAGACTCGCTGGCTACCGGAGGCAGGGGCGGCGGCAAGCGCGGCGGTGGTGGCCCTGGTGGCGGCGGGGCCGGCGGGGGCGGCGGGGGCACAGGGGGCACATCGCCCACCTATAATGCTTTCCTCTACGGAATTTCGCCGGCCCAGATCAACTTCGTGGTGCCTCCCGAAACGCCGCCCGACACGTATGAAGTTACCGCGAGCCTGAATGGTTCAGTAATCGCGTCGGGACCGATTTCCGTGCAGGCGGTCTCACCCACGTTCTTCCCAATTTCACCTGGACCCGGGTATAGCGGACCGGGATTCGCGTGGGGGTGGGCGCAACGGCAGGATGCGAATGGGACGCAGTATCTTCCCATCTACGACAATTCGGCAAACGCGCCCATCGCGGTGAACGTCTCCCAGGGAGATTCATACCTGGTATTGGCCGCTACCGGCATGCGAAACGGAAACAGCCCTCAAGCAACCGTTGGCGGTGTTTCAGTGCCGGTAAGCGCTGCGCCGAACCCAAGCTATATGGGGATCGATGCGGTGGTCCTCGGACCGTTGCCTTCTTCCCTGGCGGGGAAAGGGCAGGTCAACATCGCTTTAACGATCGGCGGAATCCAAGCCAATCCGGTAGCCGTCGTGATCCAGTAGCAGGAACGCGGCTCGAAGGGAGCTTCCCTTCGGGCCGCCACCCGTTTTATGCGACTGCGACCGCGCTCGGGCCCAGAGTCAGTTTAACGATTTCTTCGCTGCTCTCGCTCTTGAGATCCTGCTCCACGGTCAGCATGACCATTTCCGAAAGCTGCCGGATCTCGATGGATGAGAGATTATCCACGCGGCCTACGCTGCGTGTATGCGAGAACTGGCCCGTGTTGCCCTGTTCAACGCTCCGATCTACCAGTTCTTTGAGCGACGTCATGTGGTAGTCTTCGAACTTCTCGAAAGTGGCGCCAAAGCGGATTACAAAATCCTTCCAGACGCGCACCAATCCCTCGGGCACCAGGCGATGATCTTCCAGCCCATCGCGCAGCATATTCAGCGTCAGGGTGAAATGGTCGCGGTAAATCTTCTTGAAGTCGCGCGGGATCTGAACCGTCGCGAGGATCCTGTGTTGATAACCGGGCTGCTTTTCGATATCGAGCCGTTTGTGTAGCCGGCGGCGCATGCGATCGAGCGCCCGCTGCTTGTCCACCTGGAGCACCAGCTTATAGAGCACCTTGGGCGCCAGCCACGGCACGCTTTGCAATGTTTCGCGGATGACTTCGCGGGCCACATCGCGCGCATCGGGCTCCAGGGATTGGATCATCCCTTGGATTTCCATCAGACGGTTCGGATCGGGCCGGGTCACCTTGGCGGCACAGGCCGGCGTGTACTTCACGGCGCGAATGGCGCCGAGCAGCCGTTCTCCGAATGCCTTCCAGGAGCGCAGCCTTTCTTCCAACGCGAGGAATCCCTCGAACAGCTCTTCGCGCGTCATCAATTTCGGAATGACGTTCGAAACGCCGTACGTTTCGTCCATCTCGGCGTAACGGTCCATGTCGATCACACGGCCTTCTTTCAGCAGCCGCGCGGTCTGCGGCGTGCCGGGATACGACTGGAGCAGCGAGAGCTGGATACTCGGAATACAGGAGGCTTGGAGGAAGTTGTACAACTCGTCGAAGATGGTCGCATCGTCGTGATCGAACCCGACCATCATCAGCGACTTGATCATCACACCGTAGGACTGGATCTTGAGGATATCCTCGACCATGTCGCCCTTGGTGTTCTGGAACTTATTCACCTCCATGAGGCTGGCCTTGCGCGGCGTTTCGATGCCGATATGCAGTTGCCAGAAGTTGGCTTCCGAAAGTAGCTGGAGTGCCTCCTCATCCTTGGCGACATTGATCGTGATCTGCGTCATGTAGCCGATGGGGCGGTCGAAGGAGTTGTTCAGCGGAATGAGCTCCCGCAGCAGCTCCTTCATGTACTTGGGATTACCGTAGAAATTGTCGTCGCAAAAGAAGATACGCTTGACGCCCAGCTTCTCGAGCGTCTTGATCTCTTCCAGAACGGCGGAAATCGGTTTATGGCGGGGCCGCCGGCCGAACAGGTGGATGACGTCGCAGAACTCGCAATCGAACGGACAGCCGCGCGTGGTCTGCACGCCGCCGGTCACATATGCCGTGTCCACATCCTGGATCAGATCCCAGCGCGGAATCGGAGAATCCGCGATATCGGGGCGCTCGATCTGGCGGTACTCGGAGATGTGCTTGCCTTCGGCAAACTCGCGAAGGAACTGCGGCCAGGTATACTCGGCCTCACCCAGGAAGATCACATCGAAGACGCCGCGGAAGCGCTCCGGCGAGCCGGAGACCGCGGGACCGCCGGCCACGGTCAAGACGGCGCGGCGGCGAAATTCACGGCAGATTTCCAGCATGCGGACGACGTGGGCAAGGTAACCCGTCACGCCCATGATGTCGTAATCTTTTCCGAGGTCGGTGTCGGGAGTGATTTTGCCGCGGACGGCCTCATCCCAGCAATCCACTTCGAATTCGGGCGGCGTTACCGCGGCCAGCGTCGCCAGCTCCACCGGCGCCATGACGGCGCGCAGCTTGGTCGCAGGGCCTTGCAGCCGCTCGCGGTTCTGGAGCATTTGCGCATACCCGGTGTCGGGCGTTTTATCTGGGGTAACCAAAAGGATACGCTTCATATAAGTTCGGGAATCTTTTCGTTCCAACCAAAGATGCTTCTGTGTGTGCAAGGGTAAAGGGTGACGGGCCCTTTTCCCGGGATACGTTTGCAAGACGCCGCAGAGACCCCTACCGAGGGGCTCATTGAGAAACAACTGTACAGACTTCCGCGATGTTTCGCAATAGGGTTAGGGGTAACGGAGTACTGGTGAGGTTGCCGTATATACGCAAACCGCCGCCAACACGGCCTGGTACTAGTACCCGGACTGCGCGCACTCAACTTACGGCTCTCTGAAACTCACGCGGACAGGAACCGGCTGACGCCCCTCCATTTCGGCCAGCAGCACCTTGTCATCGAACGCGTTGTGCAGCTTTTCCAGCAGCGCCTCCCGGCGTTCCGCTATTTCGGGAGACTTGCGGGCGCGTTCGGCGGCGGCGTCCAGGTAAAGCGCCATGATCAGATCGAAGAGTTCCTGTTCGTTAATGCTGAGGCGAATCATCATTTACTCACTTTCGGGCGTCCCGGTTGATTCCGGAGAACATCCACGATTCATCAAATGGCGATGCCGCGAAGGAGCGGGTGGCTCCGGCCGCACGGCGATTTAAGTCCGGCTCGAAGCGGAAATAGCGCTCGCCTTGGGAGATCTTCACCAGCGCCAGCGATGCCTCATGTAACGGGAGCCCTGTCGACAGTAATCCATGGACACCCGCTTCGACGGCCGATAGTGCGAGTTCCGGCGTAACCCGGCTGCACCATAGCACGAACAGCGAGCTGGGACGGCTGCGGCACACCTCCATCAACTCTTCCCACTCGAGCGAAGGCTCGGCATCCACCATCACCAGGCAGGCCTCCTCGGCCGGCACCACCTGCAAGAGTTCGGTAGGACTGGCGATGGCGAATTGGTTTCCCATCCCCGCGCTGTCCAGCAATTGGTAAAAGCCGGCAACCAGGGACGGGCGGTCTGTCACTAACAGGATTTTGCGTTGCAATTGGTTCATCGGGTAACTCCGTAGTGCACCGAACCGGCTCCTTTGGCATCGCGGCTCAGCACCGAACCGGACGCCAGCAACAGGGTGAGCAGCAGAAACTCGACTATGAACGGCTTGCGCATACAAGCGAATCCTTTGCACGGTACTGTCCATCGTCAACCGCTTGATTTATCGTCTCGGACCACGCAAGCGACGGACAATCTGTCGTAGTTTCCAGACAGTTTGGCGGCTTGGGAATGGCGGCCAGCAGCGCCTGCGTGTAGGGATGCTGCGGATTCCGGAAGATCTCAGCCGTAGTATTCGCTTCCACGATCCGGCCCTGCTGCAGAATGGCGATGCGATGGCAAAACGATGCGACCGAAAGCAGGTCGTGCGAAATGTAAAGAATGGAAGTTCCCATTTGGCGGTTGAGGCTGGAAAACAGCCGGAGAATTTCCGCCTGTGTCACGACGTCCAGCGCGCTGGTGGGTTCATCCGCAATGAGCAGCGCCGGGCGGTGAATGACCGCCATCGCGATCAGCACACGCTGCGCCTGGCCGACGCTGAGCTGGCGCGGATAGCGGTTTAGAAATCCTGGTTCCGGCGGCAGATTGACCATTTCCAGGAGCTGAAGGAGATCCGGGGAACCTTGGCGGTGAGCACGCCATGCTTCCAGGATCTGCGCTCCGATGCGAAGCGAAGGATTCAAAGCCGAAAGCGGGCTCTGCAATACCAGGCCGATCTCGCGGCCGCGCACACGGCGCATCTTACGGCCGGGAAGCGCCAGCAGGTTTCGGTCCTGAAAGAGCAGCTCGCCGCGGGCTTTGCCGCCTTTCGATTCGATGAGACGCAGCAGAGTCATCGCAATCGTGCTTTTGCCCGAGCCACTCTCTCCCACCAGGCCGAGGATTTCGCCGCGGCCGATCGCGAACTCGACGTCCTCGAGCACGCCGGGCCGGTTCGGATAGTCCGCGGATATTCTGGCATAGAGCACGGGATTCATATCTGCGACACCCTCCATGGGGTGATTCGTTTGAAACAGCAAACGCACAAGGCGATGGCCACGATGGGCGCAAACGCTTCCGGGCGCGCCATCAAAGGATTCTGGAGCTCGTGTAACAGGCTGCCCCAGGTAGGGAACGGCTCGCCCGCGCTGAGCCCCAGGAATCCGAGGCTGGCTTCCGTAAGGATGAACACCGGAACCGAAGTCCAAAACTGCGCCAATAGAATGGGCCGCAAGTTGGGCAGAATATGGCGCACCAGTATGCGCGCTTCCGAACATCCTTCGGCGCGGGCTTGCAGCACATATTCCGAATCAAAGAAGCTCCGCACGCCGGCGCGGATCACACGCGCCGGAGACAGCCACCCCATCGCCGCCATCAGGGCGTAAGTGACCAACAGCGAGAGGACCGGCGAAATGTTCAGAGGCATCAGCGCGCGCGTGACCAGCAACAGAAACAATGAAGGGAGAGAAAGCAGGACATCGATGGTACGAACCACCATATGGTCGAACCATCCTCCGGTGTAACCGGCGATGCCTCCCGCCAGCGAGGCCAACAAGGTTGCCGCGAACGCCGCGGCGCCGGCGAACAACACAGAAATCCGCGTCGCGTCGAGCAGGCGCACGAACCGGTCGCGGCCGAGATCGTCGGTGCCCAGCGGAAAGCGCCAGGAGGGCGGTGCGTCAATCGATTCGCGATGCTGGCTGGAATAGGAGCCGCCATGGACCAGCGAAACGATCAGCAGCAGTGCCAGCAGAATTGCCGGGATGGCCTTCATTCGCGCACCCACCAATCGGAAACCGAGTTGCAGATCTGCGTCAGCATGGTGATGAGCATCGTGAGCGTCACCAGCAGGGGAAGGTCGCGCGCCAGGGCGGCTTTCCAGGCAAGCTGTCCCAGACCGGGCAGATCCCCTAATGTTTCCACGGGAATCGCGGCGCCGAACGCCATGCTGGCGGAAACGCCCGCCAAGGCCAGCAACTGCCGGTCGCAGCCAGGCAGCACGTGCCGCACTAGAATACGAACCGGGTGCAGGCCCTTGGCCCGCGCAGTGAGGATATGCGGCTGCGCGTAAGCATCCTGCAGCAGGTTCCGCAGATAATCGAACAGACGCGGGAAGAGGACCAGGGCAATGACGCTGTGTACAGGGCCGTGGAGCACGAATACCAGAACCGCCAGCGCCGCCGACGGCAGGGAAAGGGCAGCGACACTGAATACCCCTGTGATGCGCGCGCAGGCGCCATTCCAGACCGCGGCCAGCGCCAAAACGAATGCGAGAATCCAGCCCGCCGCCAGCCCCGCCGCCATAATCTCGGCCGTCACCGCGTAGCGCGATCGGATCAGGCCGGCAATGGGCGTTTGCAATGAAGCCGACATACCGAGGTCGCCGTGCAAGAGGCCGCGCATGTGGCGCGCGTAGAAGCGCAGCACGTTGTGATTCTCCGCGTGACCGGCTTGAATGAGCGCGCGCGTGGAATCATCCAGGCGGGCATCGAGCTGCCGCTCATCGGCATCGAATCCGGGACTGTTGCGCACCAGCGCGGTGGTGAGCAGTCCTCCGATAAGCACCGTGGCCGCCAGGGATGCTGCTTGCCGCGCGACTCTTCCGAGCCAGAGCATATTTATGGAACACCCGCCAGCGCACTGGCAGTGACCAGCTCCAGTTGCGGCCGTTGCGCCTGTTTGAACGCCTGTTTAGCTTCATACATGCGGCGATCCGCCTCGGCCAGAAGTTGCTCGGCATCCAGGCCGTCGTCGGGAAAGTAAGCTTCTCCGATGCTGAGGGTGAGGATGTCGGATCCGGTGACTACCGCGCCGGCAGTTGCGCCGATTTCACGCAGTTCCGCAATCCGGGCCCCGATCTGGTCGCGCGTGGTGGCCGGCAGGATCAGAACGAATTCATCTCCGCCCATTCGCGCGACATAGTCGTATTCGCGGCAAGCATCGCGCAGCGCCCCCCCGACGGTACGCAATACCTTGTTGCCAACGACATGGCCGAAGCGGTCGTTCACGAGTTTGAATCCATCCAGATCGCAAACCAGAACCGCCAGCGGTTCCTTGCTGCGCTTACAGCGCGCCAGTTCGCTATCCAGCCGCAGGAACAGCGAGCGGGCATTGGGTAGTTCCGTAAGGTAATCGGTGGTCGCGGTAGTTTCGGCCTGGCGGAACTTGATGGCATTCTCGATGGCCAGCGACACTTTGGAAGCAATCGCGAGCAGGATGCGGACCTGATCGGAACAAAATGCATCCTTTTCCAGGCGGTATAGCGTGAGCACGCCGATAGTGCCGTTAAGACCTGTGAGCGGAACCGAGGCGGCGGAGCGCAGAGTCGTGAATTTAGTCGGATCGGCCAGATAGCCGGACTCCACGGCGGGGTTGCCGTTGAGAATCGTTCGGCCGGTCTGCGCTACCCAGCCGGAGAGTCCCTGACCCACTGGGATCTCCAGAGAGGAAAGATAACGGGCGCTTTCACCATTGACATACTCGGGAACCAGCTTGCCTTCGCGCGCGACATAAACGGCGATCGCGTCGAACGGAATCATCCCCTTCAGGCGCTCGCCCACCACGGAGAGGGTCTCTTGCAGGCTCAAAGACATCCCCATGTCCTGAGTCAGTTCGAACAGCAGTTTGACTTCCTGCCGCGCGGCCGCGATCGAGCTCAGAAACTCCGGCTCGGCCTTGGGCTGCGATACCTCGAAACCGGCGGCAGGCGCTTCACCGCGCGCAATCCTGACGTTCGTGGAGAGTTTGGCCGTCTGCACCGGCTGGCTGGTTGCCAGTTTTTCCAGTTCGATATAACGGCGCTGGAGCACGTCGACCACTCGGGGATCGAAGCTCTTGCCGGACAGTTTGAGCACTTCGAACATCGCCTCGTCCAACGGCAGGGCGCGGCGATATTGACGGTCGGACGCCAGGGCGTCCAGGCAATCCACCGCGGCCAGGATGCGAGCGCCCATGGGAATCTCCTCGCCCCGGAGTCCATCGGGATATCCGCTGCCATCCCATTTTTCATGATGAGCACGGACGATAGGCACTACCGGATAGGGAAACTCGACGCGTTTGAGAATCTCAGCCCCGACTACCGGGTGGATTTTCATCTTCTCGAACTCTTCCGGTGTCAGCTTGCCAGGCTTGGAGATGATGTGTTCGGGAACCGCTAGCTTTCCGATATCGTGCAGCAGTGCGGAGGCGCGCAATGCCTCCAGTTCCGCGCTGGGAAGGCCCATCTCTTTACCGATTTCCACGGCGTAGGTTCGGACGCGGCTCAGGTGTTCGTGCGTCGTGTGATCCTTGGCTTCAATTGCCAGAGCCAGCGCTTCGATGGTGCGCAGGTGCAACGCAGCCATCTGTTCCACGTGCTTCTTCTCATCTTCCAGGTGGCCCAGGTAAATCCGATACGAGCGATAGATGATATAGATAACCGGGACCAGTAGCAGAATGCTCTGGACTTGGCCGCGCTCGCTCAATACACTGAACACCCAGGCAACGGAGGCCCCGAGAAGATAGAAGGGAAACGACCAGAAGTAACAGTGACGCCAGGTATCGATCATCGACTTGCGCTCGGTGAGCGCGACAGCGATCGTGACTCCGGTTGTATTCAAAACGAAATACGTGAGAGACGCAAGAATCAGAGCGATCGGGCCGGCATTAAATCGCTGCGCCAGAGGCCAATGATATAGATGGTAAGAACCGTAAATGGCGATGGCGATATTCATCACGCTGAAAGTGGCGTGAACCAGTTTGAAGCGGCTCTTCGGCTTCCAGAGGCACTGTACCAGGGCTCCGATGCATGCCATTAGCATGGTCTGCCCCGCACTCATATCCAGGATGCCGATCAGAATAAACAAGAAGTTCACCGACATTGTGCCGGCGATGCCCGGGAGATTGACCTTCATCGCGGAAGCGAGAATACAGACGACGAGGTAAGAGGCGAACCGGATCGGGTGCTGCATGTCCCAGTTTGCGGCTGCCAGACAAAAGGTTCCGAGCAGTACGACAAAACCGATATATACTCGCGCTAACCCACGCATGGTGCTGTTCCCTTAAAAGGTTCCCTTCCTTAGCTCGCCACCAACTCCGAGAGAGCGGTTCGCGGCAGTTCCTGACTGTTGTATATCTTCAGCTTGCGAATGAGGGTCCGCTGGGAGATACCCAGCAGCCGGGCGGCGCGATCCTGGCGGCCGCCTGTTTCAGACAGTGCATTAAAGATGGCCTGCTGTTCCAGATCGTCTAAAGTACGCCCTTGGGGCATCCTGACCGGTTGAGGGCCGCATACGGCGTGAGGCAGGTCGCGGATCCCAATCACGCTGCCTTCCGCGGTCAACGCGGCCTTCACGACGGCATTGCGAAGTTCGCGCACATTGCCGGGCCACGAGTAAGACTCAAGTGCCTCGAGGGCGGCCGGTGAGAAACACAAGTCCGGGCTTTCCTTCGCCAGGAAGTAGTGCGCCAAAGCCTCCACATCACCCGCGCGCAATCGCAACGGCGGTACCTCCAGGCGCGCCTGATCGAGCCGGTGGTATAAGTCGCGGCGGAAGGTACCCTTTTCGACAGCTTGCCGCAAATCCACGTTAGTGGCCGCGACGATCCGGACATCTACCGTAACCTTGCGTGTCCCGCCCAGCCGGTAGTAAGGGGCGCCATCCAGCACGCGCAGCAGTTTCACCTGCATTTTGAGATCAAGTTCGCCGATCTCGTCCAGAAAGAGAGTGCCGCCGTTGGCCAATTCGAAAAGTCCCTGTTTCATGGAATCGGCGCCGCTGAACGCCCCTCTTTCATGGCCGAAAAGCTCACTCTCGAGCAGGTGATCCGGCAAAGCTGCACAGTTTACGTCGATCCAGGGACGCGCAACCCTCAGCGAATAGTGATGAATCGCGCGCGCAACCACTTCCTTACCGCTGCCGGTCTCGCCTGTCACCAGAACCACAGCATTACCCTTGGCGATCTTCTCCACGGCCTGCATCAATTGCTGCATAGGCTCGCTGCGAATGACAGCGGTCATTCCCAGGAATGCGCACAGATTCGAATCGTTCTCTCTCATCGGGTTGGATTGTGCCTGCATCTGAGGCTAATATGCCGTGAAATGTAGGGTGTGGACAAGAAGCCGGGATACCAGCCTCGTACTGTGGATGGAAAGTACGCGAGAGCGAAAAGTAAACAAAACTGCGTTAACGGAAGGTAGCTAACAGAAGTTAGTAAGAGCGGCTAACTCAATCAACTTTGTGGGGCAGCATGTCAAGCGCAACACGGCGATTACCGCTCGCCGCGCAGGATACCACGCTGCCCCACGCCGCTATCTAATTCTCGCCATTCCCCGATGTAGTTCCCCAGACAGCGGATGTACCCCAAACGGCGGAAGTGCCCCACACTGCCGACGTCCCCCAGACCGCGGAACTGCCCCAAATTGCTGATGTTCCATTGACGAACACAGTGGTGCCCCACACCGCGGATGTTCCCCAGACCGCCGACGTCCCCCAGACTGCGGAGTTATCGGTAATTATGTAAGCGGACCCGGAGCCCGCGTCGTAGGCCGTAACCGGTGAAAGAGCCGGCTTGGTGGCGGAATCCGTACTGGCCAAGGCGGCGTTGATATCCAGGTACCCCGCTCCGACCGTGAACAGGTTGTAAGTATCGGTATAAGTGGCTCCCGTCGCCGGATCCGTAGCGGTGCTATAGGCAGGAAATGACTTGGTGGCAGTCTTCATCAGCCGGGCCTTGACTGTGTCCGGTGTCAATGAAGGACTCTTTTGAAGCAACAAGGCGGCGGCGCCGCTCACCACCGGCGTGGCCATACTGGTGCCACTCAGCCGGAAGTATTGGCTTGGCGCGTTGGTGGTGGAGTAATACGACGACGGGAGAACATTAGCCGGGTATTGAGTGGAAAGCGTGCTGCCGGATGCCAGTAGCGAGTTCGTCAGATTGCCCGGCGCCACCAGGTCGGGCTTGGCAACCAGGTCGATGAAACTGGGCCCTCTCGAGCTGTAACTGGCAATCTGATCGTCGCCGCGGCCCGGTGTGCCCATATTCTTCATCGCCCCAACGGTGATTACCTCCGGCGTGTTTCCGGGAGAGGTGATGGTGGCATAACCATTACGGCCCAGGTTACCCGCGGCCACCACAACCGTGATGCCCGCTTTCCATGCAGCCTGAACGGCCCGGCAAAGTGGGTCGAAATGATAACTTTCGTAAATCGCCCGGCCCAGCGATAAGTTGATCACACGAATGTTGTATTTGGTCTTGAGAGAGATGGCCTTTTGAATCGCCGCGATCACCATGCTATCGGAGCCGGCGCCATTCTGGTCGAGCACGCGAAGGTCGATCAGGCTCACATTGGGAGCGATACCCTTGAACGTTCGAATATAGTTTTGGCCGGTGGAGGAGTTCCCGTTCCCGCCAATAATTCCGGCGACATGCGTGCCGTGACCGTAAAGGTCCGACGTCGATGAACCGTTGAAGCTCTGGTGGTAGACCACGCGGGAAAGACCGTTGGATTGCAGGTCCGGATGATTGGCGATGCCGCTGTCGATTACGGCGATTCCGATGCCTGTTCCCGTCAGGCCGCTCTGCCACGCGAGTGGCGCGTTCACAGTTTGCGGGGTATTGTCCAGCATTCCCGCCAGGGAACGATCAGGCGACAGGTAAGTGACGTTCGCGATGTTAGCTACGGTTAACAGATTGACTGCAGGTAACTGGACCAACACCGCCGGAAAGGCGCTAAACGTCTGATTTACCACTCCCCCCAGCAACTGGAGCGTAAGTATATCGAGGCTCGTAGGCGGCGCCTGATACTGTACGATGACCGGAGTAAAAAGATTGTTTAGATTCAACAAACCTAACAAATCGGGAGCTATCTTCAAAACCTGCGCAGAGGCGCTGCTATTCGCGAACAACGCCAGGGAAGCCACAATCGCTACTCTCAACCACTTCTTCATCGAACGACCTCGTCACGCCCTGAAAGGCAAGCCGCGTTCCATTTGAAGCGATTCCATTAAGTGTTTGACTTACTAAGGCTTAGTACAGGGGGTGGCAAGGCCGCCGAACCGCCTGGATGGACAGGCTGTCAGCCGCGGGTGACAACCTGGCCGAAATGTCTCTTCAGCCCTTGCCAGCACTCGAAGTAATCGTTCTGCCGGATCTTCGCTTCCATCGCAAAGCGCGTGGGACAAATGACAAGCTGCGTTTCGAACATGAACGCCAAAGTATTGTCCACATATTGAGGTTTGAGTTCGGCCTGGCTGGCGCGCTCGTAGGTTTCGGCATCGGGTCCATGCCCGGACATGCAATTGTGCAGGCTGGCGCCCCCGGGGACAAACCCCTCGGCCTTCGCATCATAGGCCCCGAAGATCAGGCCCATGAATTCATTCATGGCATTCCGGTGGAACCAGGGCGGCCGGAATGTGTGCTCGGCGACCAGCCACCGCGGCGGAAAAATTGCGAAATCCACGTTCGCCGTTCCCGGGAGCGCGGAGGGCGCAGTGAGCACCGTGTAGATCGAAGGGTCCGGATGATCGAAACTCACCGTGTTGATGCAGTTGAACTTCGATAGGTCGTACTTATACGGCACGTAGTTGCCGTGCCAGCCTACTACATCCAGAGGCGAGTGATCGATTGCTGCTTGCCACAGGTGGCCCTGAAATTTGGCAATCACCTGGCATTCACCTTCGCGATCCTCAAAAGCCGCCACGGGGGAGAGGAAATCGCGGGGATTGGCCAGGCCGTTAGCCCCGATCGGACCCAGATCGGGAAGGCGAAAGTAGGAGCCGTAGTTTTCGCAGAGGTAGCCTCGCGCAGTGCTATCCGGCAGTTCCACGCGAAATTTGAGCCCCCGCGGCACCACGGCGATCTCACCCGGGCCGGCTTCGAGAAGCCCGAGTTCAGTCAGGATCAGCAATCTGCCGTCCTGCGGCACGATCAGCAATTCGCCATCGGCATCATAGAAGAAACGGTCGTACATCGATTGATTGGCCGCGAACAGGTGAATACCGATCCCGGTCTGCAGCGACGGTTCGCCATTGCCACCCATGGTGACGATGCTGTCGATGAAATCAGTGGGGGCTTCCGGCATCGGGAGCGGATCCCAGCGGAGCTGGTTCGGAGGCGGCGGCACTTCGTTGAAGGGACCGCTCCGGATCGACTTCATGGGAATCTCTTCAAAAGGCCGGTGAGTGACCGACGGACGAATCCGATACAACCAGGTGCGGCGGTTCAAACTGCGCGGCGCGGTGAACGGTGTACCACTGAATTGTTCGGTGTAGAGGCCGAGTGGGTGGCGTTGGGGCGAGTTCTGGCCCTGCGGCAAGGCGCCCGCAACCGCTTCGGTGGCGAACTCATTGGCAAAACCGGATTGGTACGAAAGATTACTCGACGGCATCGGGGCCCCCGAACGAATTTTACCGCCCGCCGAGGCCGTGGTCTGTGAACGCGGTGAGCACTTCGGTGATTTGTGTCAGCGCCCAATCGACTTCCGCTTCCGTGATCACGTACGGCGGCATGAAGTAGACGACGTTGCCGAGCGGGCGCAACAGCAGGCCCCGTTCCAGAAAGGCCGCATAGAGGCGCGGGCCGATCGCATCGAGATAGCCTCCGTCTGATTCCAGCTCGACGATACCGACGCCCCCGATCACCCGCACATCGCCCAAGCGGCGGAGGGGTTCCAAGCCCGCGCGCAACTGGCATTCCAGGGCGCCGACTCGCTCCAGAACGCCCTCTTCGCAGAACAGGTCGAGACTGGCCAGGGCCACCGCGCAGGCCAGCGGGTTGGCTGTGTAGGAGTGGCCGTGGAAGAAGGTCTTGCCGCGGTCTTCGCTCAAGAAGGCTTCATAGATAGTTTCGGTCGCCGCCGTAGCGCCGAACGGCAGATAGCCGGCGGTGAGCGCTTTGGATAGGCAGACGATATCGGGCCGCACAGGACCATGCTCGCAGGCGAACATGCGGCCGGTGCGCCCGAAACCGGTGAGGACTTCATCGGCAATCAGCAGCGTGCCATATCGGTCGCACAACCGCCGGACACCGGTCAGGAATTCGGGCGGTGACACGATCATGCCCCCGGCCCCCTGCAACATCGGTTCGATCAGGACGGCGGCAATCAAGTCGCCGCCTGATTGGAGACGCGCTTCGAGATCGCCCAGGCAGTCGATGTGGCAGGTCTCGCGCGTCAGCCCCACGGGACACTGGTAACAGTAAGGGGCATGTGCGCGCACGACGGGAAAAAGCAGCGGAGCGAAGGCGCGTGTGAAGATCGAATCTTCACTGGCCGACATGGCGCCGACGGTATCGCCGTGATAGGCGTGATGCAAGGTCACGAAGGTGCGCCGCTGCGGCTGGCCGCGATTGCGCCAATACTGGAGGGCGAGTTTGAGCGCGACCTCCACCGCCGTCGAGCCGTCATCGGAATAGAAGATCCGGCTGAGGCCGCCGGGCAGAACCGCCAGCAGACGTTCGGCCAGTTCGACCGCGGGCGGGTGCGTGCAGCCGGCGAAAATAACCTGTTCGATTTCGCGCGCCTGGGCTGCCAGCGCCGCGTTCAGCTTGGGATGCGAATGGCCGTGAATGTTCACCCACCAGGAGGAAATGCCGTCCAGGATGCGGCGTCCGTCTTCGGTGTAGAGATATACGCCCTGGCCGCGCACGATCGGGAGCGGGGCCGGCTGGGTCAGCATCTGAGTGTAGGGATGCCAGAGGCAGGCGCGATCCCTCTCCACCAGCGTTTTCATTCGAGCCACTCCGCGAGCACCCCGCTGGGATCGAGTTCCTCAGCGGCCCAGGCTGCCAGGCGCGCGGACTCTAGCGGCTGGAACCAAGGCATCTCGCTGAGAACCCGGGTTTGGCCGTAATGCTCGATGGCGGCACGGTTATCCACGTTGCTTTCTCCAACCATCACCACACCCGCAACGCAAAGCGACCGGCTCCGCAGAGCTTCCAGAGTCAATAGTGTGTGATTGATGGTTCCGAGCGACGTGCGCGCCACCACCACGACGGGCAGGTCGAGGGAATACATTAAGTCTGCCATGAGTTGACTATCGTTCAGGGGCACCAGGACACCGCCCGCCCCCTCGACAATGCAGGCGTTGACATCAGGCGGCCGAAGATCTTCCACCGAGATCGTTACCCCGGACCAGCGCGCCGCCAGATGAGGAGACACGGGGCGAGGAAGCCCGATGCCGTGCGCAACCGGGCAACCCGCAAGCCGGTGGACTTCAGCGGCATCATCATCCTGTTCGATCCCTGTCTGCACGGGCTTCCAGTAGCTCACACCTTGGAAGCGCAGCGCCAGCGCGGCCGAGACAACCGTTTTGCCCACTCCGGTGTCGGTGCCCGTTACAAACAGACCGCGGAACATGCGGCGGACTCCTTCAGCGCGGAGGCCAGGCTATCCGTGAAACGGTCCAACGTGGCTTCGGATAAATTTGCGTTTACCGAAATCCGCAGCCGCGCGGAACCCGGCGCGACGCTCGGCGGGCGGATCGCCCGCACGTCGAAGCCGTCCCGCTGGAGCTTCTGGGCTACCTGCGTGGCCCGCTGATTGTCGCCAAGAATCACCGGGATGATCTGCGAATCGCCCCCGGCAGTTGGAACGCCCGTCTCGACCAGCCGCATCCGTGCGTAGTGCGAGAGTTCGTGCAGCCGGTCTCTCCGCCAGGGCTCCTGCGCGATCAGCGTGAAGCTGGCATCGAGAGCCGCGGCCACTGGCGGGGGAGGAGCCGTGGAAAAGACAAATGGGCGCGCCCGCTGCACCAGATATTCGATTGCCCATTCCGGACCGGCCACCAACGCTCCGCTCACTCCCAGTGCCTTACCCGCCGTGTTGATGGAGAGGAATCCGCTCGCGCGGCAAGCCTCCAGCAACCCGGAGCCCCGCGCACCATATACTCCTACGGCATGTGCTTCGTCCACGATCAGGGCCGCTCCGGCGGCGCGGCACACCTCGTCGTACTCCGCAAGCGGAGCAAAGTCGCCATCCATACTGAAGAGCGACTCGGTAACCACAAACTTTTGCCCCGGCTCCTCGCGCAACAGGCCGCGCAGGGCCGATACATCGCAATGCGGGTAAACGACTTTACGAGCCCCCGAGAGCCTGATCCCGTCAATCAGGCTGGCGTGGTTTCGTTCATCCGAATAAACGACATCGCCCGGTCCGCAAAAGGTGGTGAGAACCGCCAGGTTCGCCAGGTATCCGCTGGAAAACAGCAACGCCCGCCCGGCGCCTTTGAACGCCGCGAACCGGTCTTCGAGAGCGGTAAAGCAGGCGCGATCGCCCCGCAGGAGGCGGGAACCGGTGCTGCCGCAGCCATCCCGTGCGATCGCCTCCGACATCCTTTGCGCCACTAACGGATGCCGCGAGAGACCGAGATAGTCATTAGAAGAAAGATCGATACCGCCAGGCGGCCGCAGAGAGCGCAACAGGCCTTCGGATTCCAGACGGGCCAGTTGCGCACGGACGCGGCGTTCGAGATCAGTGGCCGGCATCGGCGGGTCCGTGGGTCAGCCGCAATCCCAGGCGATCAAAGAGCCGGCCATCCGCGTCCTGGCCGGGATTGGGTGTGGTCAGCAGCTTATCGCCCAGAAAGACGGAATTGGCGCCCGCCAGAAAACACAAAGCTTGGGTCTCTTCGGAAAGAGAGACGCGGCCGGCGCTCAAGCGCACCATCGACGATGGCATCAAAATGCGAGCCGTGGCAATGGTGCGAACCAGTTCCAAGAGATCGAGCGGCGCTTGTTCGCCGAGCGGCGTTCCCGCAACACGCATCAGCAGGTTGACGGGCACGCTCTCGGGATGCGGATCGAGAGCTGCGAGTTGTTGCAGCAGGCCGTAGCGCGCCGCGCGGTCCTCGCCCATTCCAACGATGCCTCCGCAGCACACCGTAATTCCAGCCCGGCGGACGCGGGCCAAGGTGTCCAGGCGATCCTGGTACGTCCGGGTGGTGATGATCTCCCCGTAGAACTCGGGCGAGGTATCCAGGTTGTGATTGTAGGCGCTGAGCCCCGCTTGAGCGAGAGCCTCAGCCTGATCGTCGGTCAGCATGCCTAACGTGCAGCAGGCTTCCATTCCGAGATCGCGAACGCCGCGGACCATCTCGAGCACGCGATCGAACGCGGCCCCGCGAGGAACGCTCCGCCACGCTGCCCCCATACAAAAACGTGTGGCGCCCTGGGCCCGCGCCCTACGGGCAGCCGAGAGCGTTTCCTCCACGCTCAACAGTTCCTCGCGCTCCAAACCGGTGTGGTAGTGCGCCGATTGCGAACAATATGCGCAGTCTTCCGGGCAGCCGCCCGTCTTAATGCTGAGCAGGATGCAACCCTGCACTTCATTCGGACGGTGGTGCTCCCGGTGTACCTGCTGCGCCTGAAACACCAGCTCGAGCAGCGGAGCCGTGTAGATGGATTCGATTTCTTCGAGAGTCCAGTCGTGGCGCGTTCCAGCCGTGGTAATCGTCCCCATGAGTCAGAGTTTCATTATAGGGGTCTGGGGTGGGCAGGGGGAACGCAGAAGGATTCCGTCTGGGATCTGCCCCGCGAGAGCCCTGCTTGACACCCCCCAAACCGCGGCATAACATGAACTCCAGCATGATGGGGCGTCTTCGGAAACATCTTTGGATTGCGGCAGCTCTGCTGGCCTTGGGAGCCGCTGCGCAGGCTCAGGAGGCGGGCAACGCTGCCAGCGGCAAAGAGATTTTTCTGAAGTATACCTGTTATGGTTGTCACGGCTTCTCCGGGCAAAATGGGCCCGGCGCGCGATTGGTTCCGATGGGGATGACCCAGCAGGCCTTTACCAACTATGTGCGCAATCCGCGAACTCGGCAGATGCCGTCGTATTCCACCAAAGTGCTCTCCGACGCGCAACTGGGGAACGTCTATGCGTACATCAAAACGCTCCCCCGATCGCCCGCGGCGAAGGACATTCCCGAACTGAACCAGTTCAAAGAGCAATAGAGAGAGGAAACCATGAAGACAATGTTAGCGGTGGCAGTTTCCGGCGTTCTGCTGGCGGCCATGCCTGCGTTCGCCCATCATTCGTTCGCGGCGGAATACGATGCCAACAAGCCGATCACTCTGAAGGGTACGGTGGCCAAAGTCGAATTTCTGAACCCGCACGTGTGGATTTATATCGACGCGAAAAATGATGCCGGCCAGGTCACGCGATGGCAGTGTGAAGGCGGCGCTCCGAATTCATTACGCCGGCAGGGCTGGACCCAGAACTCTTTGAAAGTCGGGGACAGCGTAATGATCGAAGGGTTCCTCGCCAAAGACGCCACCAATACGTGTAACTCGCGATCGATCAAATTGCCCGATGGGCGGCGCGTGTTCGCGGGCTCGGCCGAAGACGGCGGCCCCAACGCCAAAGGCGCGAAGCCGGAATAAGCTAGCCGCGCTCGCTAATTCTTCGATACGCTCAGGCCCGTGACATTGACCTCCGTGTTGTGGGCGAAACGTATGCCGTACATTCCGTCTGTGGATTTGAGCTTGCCAGCGCCGGCCACCGCCGATTTCGCGTAGCTCGCCACAACAGTGCCATTGATCGCGCACTCCACCTTGTCCCCCTTCACGGAAAGAGCGATCTCCTGCGTGACCGGCTGGCCCATAGCGGACGCTTTATGCACGGCGGGGTTGGCTTCGCCCTGGAAGCCGTTCATCTGGAAAGGGCCGGGGCCAAAGCCGCGCACGATGAATCGCCCGTTGCCATAGGCCGCGCAGTAAAGGTAGCTTTGGCCGGCGGTTCCCATGTCGTTGCCGGCGATAAAAACGCCGTAGGGATGCGGGTGGCTGTTCAGGTTCATGTACTTCGGCTCGGTGAACGTGGCCTTCACAGTGTAGTCGCCGGCTGCCTTATTAGCGGCACTCCAATAGGCCACCGCCGGTCCGGTGACGACGTGGAAGGCGTCGCCCTGTTTGCTCAGTTTGGCGTCGCTTAAGGTTCGACCGTACCTCTCTTCGCTGGCGTCGATCTTCCCGGTCCACTGAGGAACGGAAATGCCGCCGCCGGAAACTACGCGCGACGGATCGTCCTGGGCATGCAAGCCCGGCAGGAATGTAACTGCAATCGAGGCAGCGAAGCTGAAAACATAGATCCAACGCATAACGTTATCTTACGCGTTTCAGTCGCCGGCTGTTCTGCCCTGCCGTCTCGCTACTTGCCCGCCGAAGCGGCCTGCGGCGGCGCCGTGATGCGCGCAGGCGCCCACGGTTCCACTGTCGCTCCACCGCTGATCATGGCCTGCATCGAAGGGACGAAGAAATTGTAAGGATGTGCCGGTTCGAGCGCGCTGGCCTCGTCCAAGCGTTTTCTCAGTTCTGAGGGTATAGTGAACTCCAACGCTGCCAGGTTGTCGTCGAGCTGCTCGATCTTGGTGGCGCCGATAATCGTGGAAGTAATGCCGGGCTGCGTTGCTACCCAATTGAGCGCCACCTGCGCCGGCTTGCGGCCCAGTTCTTTGGCAACCGGCAGCAGGGCATCGAGGACCCGCCAGTTCCGCTCCGTGAAACGATTAAAGAACGGATTGGCTTTGACCGTTTCCAGGCGGCCTTCGCCAGTCCCCGAATCGCCTTCGCGCCGGTACTTCCCGCTGAGAAATCCACCCGCGATCGGGCTCCACGGGCATATCGCCATTCCGAGTTCCTGTGCCGCGGGGATATGCTCGCGTTCGATACTGCGCTCGATCAGCGAGTACTCCAACTGAAGGGCGATCAGGGGCTCCTTGCCTTCTTTCTGCGCCAGTGTCTGCGCCTTGGCAAGATACCAGGCCGGCGTATCGGAGAAGCCGTAATAACGGATCTTGCCGTTGCGCACGAGAGCGGTCAGAGTCGAGACCACTTCTTCGACCGGAGTAACCATATCCCAGGCGTGCAGCCAGTACAAATCGATGTAATCCGTTTTCAGCCGGCGCAGCGAGGCCTCGATGGCGCGGTAGATGTTCTTGCGGCCGTTCCCGCCCGTGTTCGGATTGCCCTGCACCGCATTAAAGGTGAACTTGGTGGCGAGCACTAGCTGGTCGCGCAACCCGCCCTCCTGTATGAATTTTCCGAGCATCTCCTCGCTGGCGCCGACCGTGTAGCCATCAGCGGTATCCAGAAAATTCCCGCCGGCTTCCAGATAGCGATTGAAGATGGCGTGGGCGGCGCTTTCTTCATTGCCCCATCCCCACTGCGTTCCGAATGTCATGGTGCCGAGACAGAGCGGGCTGACGCGAAGCCCCGAGCGTCCTAACGTGATGTAGCTTTTCGGGTTCAAAATGATTCTCCTTAATTACGCTGTCCCTTGCGATGCCGCGGCCGCGGCGGGCCGCATCTCTCTTAGCACCGCCGCGATTTCCTGATACGCGCGGCGCGCCTCGGTCAGCACCGGCATCGAGAAGAACGGATGAAACATACCGGCGTATCGAGTACACGTGATCGGCACGCCGGCCTCTTCAAGGCGCCGCGCATAGGCTTCGCCCTCATCGCGCAGCGGGTCGCACTCGGCGGTGAGGACAAAAGCTGGCGGGAGGTTCCGGAGGTCGCGCACGAGCAGCGGTGAGGCATCGGGGTGCGCGCCATCCTCCGGTTTGCCGAAATAATGGCCGGTGAAGTAGTTCATCGTCTCGCGCGTGAGGTAGTGGTCCTCGGCAAACTCCCGGTGCGAGGGTGTATCGAACGAGGAAAGATCGGTCACTGGATAGATCAGCAGTTGCGACGCGAGCGCCGGCCCGCCGGTATCGCGGCAATGAATGGCAACGACCGCCGCCATATTGCCGCCGGCGCTGTCGCCTCCCACGGCGATCCGATGCGGATCGATCCCCAGCTCCACGGCATGGCTGCACACCCAGCGCGTGGCCGTTTCGCAATCCTCCAGGGCCGCGGGAAATTTATGCTCAGGCGCCAGCCGGTAATCGATGGCCACGATCACCGCGCCCGAAAGCCGCGCGATGGCACGGCACGGAGCGTCATGTGTGTCGAGATCGCCAATCACCCAGCCGCCGCCATGGAAGTACACCAGGCCGGGGCGCACACCGCCGTTTTCCGAGGCGTAAATCCGGATCGGAATCGGCCCGGCGGGTCCCAGTATCGAGCGATCTTCCACGCGCTCGAGCGGCTGGGGTTCCGGCGTCATGCGGTAGCCGGCCTCCCTGACGTTTTTGCGCGCGACCTCCGGAGGCAGCGTCTGGATAGGCGGCGCGCCCTGCATTTCGATGGTATCCAACAGCAGGCGCGCTTCGGGATGAAGATGGTCGCTTCGCATTGCTAATCCATTTTACCGGCTCGCCCCGCGAACAGGCCCGGAGGCGCATGTTACGCTCGTCTTGAATATGCGAAAAATCACCGCTCTCCTGCTGGCCATGCTCGGTGCGCACCCGGCGTTCGGCTGGGGAGTTGAGGGCCACCAGCTGGTGGTGCGGATCGCGGAAGGCTTGCTGAGCCCCGCCGCGAAAACGGATGTGCGGGGCGCGCTCGCGCCCGGCGAAAAATTGGAAGACCTGGCCAGTTGGGCCGACGAAGTGCGGAGAACGCATCGCGAAATGGAACCCTGGCACTTCGTGGATGTCCCGCTGGGCAGCGCGGCTTTCGACTGGCAGCGCGACTGCGCGCCGGATGACTGTATCGTCGCCAAGATCCCCGCATTTGAAAAGACCTGGCAGGATCGTACTGCGAATGCGGCGGCGCGCCGCGAGGCCCTCCTTTTTCTGGCTCACTTTGCGGGAGACCTGCATCAGCCGCTGCATTGCGCGGATAACCACGATAAAGGGGGCAACGATGTGGCCGTTAATTTCCTGGGCGAGGCCACCAAACTCCATACTTTGTGGGACAGCGGATTAATCAACCACATGCCCGAGGAAGAGGCTCTCTTCGCTATGCTCCAGCAGGCAATCACGCCCCAGCGCGTGGCCGAGTGGTCCGCGGGCACGCCGGAACAATGGTGCAACGAATCGTTCCATGCGGCGGAGGCCACCGTTTACGGGCTGCTGCCCCCGCATGCCACCGGGGCGCCCGTCGAACTCGGCGAATCGTACGCGCGGGCAGCGCAGCCGGTTATAGAAGTACAAATCGAGAAGGCCGGCGTGCGTCTCGCCGCTATTCTCAACCGAAGCGTTCGATAGAGCGCGGCTGCCGTGAGCTACTTACCTCTGCGTCTCTTGCTGGTGATTCTGTTGATTGCGATCAACGGATTCTTTGCGGGCGCCGAGGTATCGCTGATTTCCGTGCGTCATTCGCGCTTGCGCCAGATGGCCGATGAAGGGCAGACAGGCGCGCAGGCAGCTCTCAATCTGCTGGCAAATCCGGGCCGCCTGCTTTCCGTGACACAAGTGGGAGTCACTCTGGCCAGCCTCGGCCTCGGCTGGGCCGGCGAGGACACGATGTATCAAATCCTCTCGGCTCTGCTGAACCCCTGGCTGCCCAGCCTGGGCGCGGCTTTTCTGCACAGCCTGGCCTTCATCGCGGCGTTCCTCATCATCAGCTATTTCCACGTCGTTGTAGGCGAAGTGGTCCCCAAAAATGTCGGTATCGCCAAAGCCGACCGCCTGGCGATGCTGGTGGCTCCGCCGCTGCTCGTCTTCTATCGCGTCTCGACGGCGTTCGTCGTCACCATCGAACGTTCCGCCAATGCCATCACGCACGCGCTGCGCCTCCAATCGGCGCCTCACGCCGGCGGCCACTCCTCGGAAGAGTTGAAGCTGATTGTCAGTTCCAGCCGCGGGTTGGGTTACCTTCCCGAGGCCCAGGAAGATATGATCCATCGCGTGCTCGACCTCAGCAACATTTCGGTGCGCGAGGTGATGGTGCCGCGCAACGATATCGTCTCCATTCCCGCCGATGCCACGCTCGACCAGGTGCTGAACACGATGATCGAGCGGCGGCACTCCCGCCTGCCGGTTTACCAGGGCACTCCCGAAAAGATCATCGGCATTCTGCATTACAAGGACCTGCTGCCGGTATGGGAGGAGCGGCGGAAGGCCATCCGCTCCGGCAGCCCCAGCCGCGCGTTTCGGGTCGCGCGCCTCCTGCGCAAGCACACCGTAGTCCCCGAGACCAAGCCGCTTTCGCAGATGCTGGAAGAGTTCCGGCAGGGCCGCTCGCACATGGCCATGGTCGTCGACGAGTTCGGAACGATTGTGGGGATGCTCACGGTTAAGGACGTCCTCAGCCAGGTGGTGGGAAGGATTGAAGACGAGCACGTGGAAAAGAGCGGGCCGCGGCTCGTCGAAACCGACGAAGTGGAGCTGGATGGCGCCACACGCGTGCGCGACCTGGAGTCGACCCTGGGGTTGGAGATCCCTTCCGATGCCGGATTCGAAACATTGGCAGGCTTCCTGCTCTTCCGGCTGGGAGAGATTCCGCGGGTAGGGGAGACGCTGGAATACCAGGGGCGCCGGTTCACGGTTCTGGCCATGGAGAGGAATCGCATCGCGCGCGTACGGGTGGAAAAGCTGCCCGAACAAGCCGTCCCGAGTTAGAATTGGCACAGTCATGCTGGGGATCGACCGCCATGCCGCGCGCAGTGTTTGGACGGCCGCTCTGATCGTGCTGCTGCTGGTGCTGCTCTACGTAGTCCGCACCACGCTGTTTGTCTTTATCCTGGCGCTGCTGTTTGCCTATCTGCTCTCGCCTCTGGTGAATTTCCTGGACCGGCTTCTTCCCAGCAGCCGGACGCGCACACTGGCGCTCGCTCTGGCGTATGTCATTTTCGTGGGACTGGTCATCCTCCTCGGAGCCCAGATCGGTGCGCGCGTAGTGGAGGAGGCCAATACCCTGGCAAAGCGGTTCCCCGATATGCTGGCGAGCTGGCAGAAGCCCAGCCCTTCGGCCCCGGCGCCTATCAATTCGCTCAAGGAACAGATCGTCAGCCGGGCCCGGGCCGAGATCGGATCGCGTACCAACGATATTGTCTCAGCGCTCACCAGGGCGGGTTTGAAGCTTCTGACCGTAGCCAGCGATTTGATTTACGTGGTCATCATCCCGATCCTGGGATTCTTCTTCTTAAAGGACGCGCACGTGATCCGCCAGCACATTCTGGACCTGGTGGATGACGGACCGCGGCGAGTGCTGCTCGACGATCTGCTGGCGGATATTCACCTCCTGCTGGCCCACTACATGCGCGCGCTGGTGTTTCTGTCGCTTGCGGCGTTCACCGCCTACAGCATCTTTTTCGCGATCACCGGGATGCCTTACGCGCTGCTGCTGGCGGCCGTGGCCGGAATCCTGGAGTTCATCCCCATGATCGGGCCGTTGACCGCGGGCGCCATCATTCTGATCATCGCCGCTGTCTCGGGCGCGCCCGTGCTCGTGGTGCTGATCTTCCTGCTGGCCTACCGCGTAGTCCAGGATTACGTGATCTCTCCGCACCTGATGGGGAAGGGCGTGGAACTGCATCCGCTGCTGGTGTTATTCGGAGTATTCGCGGGCGCCGAACTGGCGGGAATTGCCGGGACTTTTTTGTCGGTTCCCACGTTGGCGCTGGCCCGGGTTCTGTATGTGCGCTTCCGCCGGGCCCGCCTGAGCTCGCGCCTCGCGCCCACCAGCCCGGTCCGTTTATGAGGCGCGTCCTCTGGCTGGCCCTGCTGCCGATTCCCGCCCTGGCGCACGTGATGAGCATGAGCTCGGGCGATCTCACGGTGGATGGCGTTCGCGCCCATTACGAGCTGCGGATGCCGCTCTACGAAGTGGCGCACATTAAAGACCCGGAGCGCTCGATTTTCGAAAGCATTCATTTTTCGAGCGGCCTTCGCGAGGCGCGGCTCCTATCCAAAACCTGCATCACGGATGCGCCGGCCGCCACCTATATCTGCACCGCGGATTACGAATTCGCGGTCCCGCCCGACTACATCGACGTGGCGTGCGGCTATCCCTCGATCACCGTTCCCAACCACGTACACCTGCTGCGTGCGGCGATGGGCGGCAAGCTGGACCAGGCCGTGTTCGATCTTACGTTTTCGCGCGCGACGCTGCGCTTCCGCCCGCCGACTCCGGCCGAGATCGCCATCACCGAGACGGGGGCCGGTTTCATCCGCGCCTGGGCAGGCCTCGTGCAGCTTGTGTTTCTGGCGGCCCTGGTTTTGGCGGCGCGAAGCAGGAAAGAGTTGCTGGCGCTGGCGGCGATGTTCCTGGCCGGGCAGATCGCTTCGGTGCTGCTCATGCCGCGCACCACGTTCCAGCCCGCGCCCCGATTCGTGGAAGCCGCCGCCGCGCTCTCGGTGGCCTATCTGGCGGTGGAGATTCTGCTGCTACCGCAAGCCGGCGCGCGCTGGGTAATCGCGGCGGTGCTGGGCGCCTTTCACGGCCTGTACTTTCACCTGTTCGTGCAATCGACCAACTATCATGCCGGTTACGTGCTGGCCGGCGCCGGGCTCGCGGAAGCGATCGCGATCGCGATCTTCTGGCTGGTCTTCTCGCGATTCAGCCGGATCGCACGGGCCTTGCGCCCCGTCCAAGTTTCGGCCTGCGCCTTATTGGCGTTCGGAATGATCTGGTTCTTTCTAAGGCTGCGAAGCTGAGCGTGGGGCAGCCTGCCCTTGAGAAGCCAGGCTTGGTGGGGCAGGCGGTTTCGCCTGCCATCCCGCACTAAACCAAGGCCAGTCCTCCGCCGAGTCCGCCAAACCCGCGGAAACCGGGTTTCCCTCAATATACGCGATGCTCCGGTTGAGTTGATCTGAGTTACGAAGGTAGTGGTCCCAGGATTCGTCCTGCCAGAACCGTTGCCCGGTTCGATCCAGAATGCGATTCGCCGCCCTCGCCGTTGATCCCTTTAACCATCGCATCAGTACCGCTACAGAAACCTGGGGAAGAATCAGCAGATGCACGTGGTTCGGCATCACCACCCAGGCGCAGAGTTCGTAGAAGTGCCGTTCGCTCTCCCCGATCACAATGGCGTGGGCTACCAGATTTGCGATGCGCGGGTCCCGCAGCCAAGCCGGCCCCGGGCAGTGCCCATCCAGGGCACGGTCTTGAGCTACAAACGCGTGGCCAGCGGTGGCGGGCACTCGAGCAGCCTCCACCTTGGCCGGCAGTGTTCCCCACAGCCGCCAGGTTAGGAACAGATAGGCGTGATCGGGATGGTAATGCGGCAATCTTCGGCGGTATTCGGGCATGGCGCGATGTGGCAGGCGAAACCGCCTGCCCCACCAAAACAGGGTTTCGTAGGACGGCAAAGTCTCAATGAAATGTGGAAACTCCAAGCTGCCCCACACGTCAATCACGCCCTCCGCGGATATTTTTTCTCATTGCCGGGTTGGCACTTAGCACCTCGCATGTCGCCGGGATGCCTCGACTCCGCGCGAAGATTCGAAATGCCTGCGCCGCATCCGTGACGATAAACTCTGGGTCGGCCGGGCGCCGCGTAGATGAAACGCCTGCGGCATTCGGTGGCGCGCGTGGGCGTTGTGTTGTAGCCGGGGAGTCGGCGTCAATCTGTGATTTCTACCCCCCTTTTTATAGCCTCTTGTACATCACGGTAGTCGGCTCAATCGCGTTGGAATTGTAGTTCAGCGCATATTCGGGAATCACGCCGCTTACCACATATCCCATGGACAGATACAGCGGCTCTGCCGCGCCGCCCGTCAAAGTATCAAGCGTCAGCAGCCTTCGTCCAGCCATTCGCGCCTCTTCGTGCACCGCGGCCATCAACGCGCGCGCGATTCCGGTTCCCAGCGTTCCATGCGAATCATGGCCGCACCATCGCGATTCCATACCCTGCCAGCGCCGCCCGCGACGCGTGTGTTTCCGGCTGGTAGCCATGCCGGAAGCATTCCACGATCGGCCGGGGGGTCAAAACCGTTACCGTCATACCACGGGGGCGCGGTGCTTTCTTCGCATAGCCATCCGGTGTCCACAGCAAGAGGGCGTCGTCCCACACCAGCGAGGCGGCTCCATCGATCTCAATGAAACAACCGTTGGGCAACGAGCGCAGCGGAGCCTTGTAGGTGACTTTCCTCCCCTTTTCATCGATACGGTAGCGATGTAGAACGAGATCGATGTCACCCGCCCGGGCGGCCTGCAGCCGATTCGCCCTGCGGAGCTTCCAGGCATTCTGAAATGCCAGAAACCGGTCTCGCCGGCACTCCGCGCACGGTCTGTGGCCTGCCGCGAAGGCAACTGCTTCGTCCAGAAAAAACAATTCCGTATAGCGGCCGGGAGTCATCACGCGACGCCAGCGTCCCCGGAAGTCAAGCAGGCAAGCAATCCAGCGGCGGCTCTTGTATCTGCGCACGATCATGCGCTCCTCATTATGCAGCACGCCGCCGCGATTCCCCATCATCGTTCCCCGCGCCGGCGAACGAAAAATCGTGCCGTAAGGGTCTACACGATTCTGGAGAGGCATCTAATTCTCAGCCGGAAGAGCATGCCCTACAGGATGCTTAGGAAATTCGCGAGGTCCTGTTTCTCTTTGTCCGTGAGCCCGATCTGGAAGCGGCGATCGTAGAAGTCTACGAGTTCGTTCAGGCCGGCGGCGGAGCCGTTAGCGAAGTAGGGCGCGCGGGCGGTGAGTCCGCGGAACTGCTGCATCAGGATGGCGCCGGCGTCTGCGCACTTTCCGGTGATGAGTGCGCGGCCGGGGTCCTGAGTTAAGAAGGTCCGGCCCAGTTGCGGGTGAGGCGGGGCCGAGGCATCGCACGTGATGCGGAACAGCGGCAGTTCGGGTGATTCTTTCGCGGCCGGCAGATTCGTAGTGCCGATGTCGATGGAACGATTAATGCCGGGCCGGTGGCAGGTGGCGCAGGTGCCCCGCTTGCCATCCGGCAAGCCGAACTCACGCGAGGCGAACAGATCGACACCCCGCAGGACCGATGAACGAAAAGTGCGCTGGAGGATGGCGAGATTCGGCGCGTTCAGATTCCGCCAGGGATCGAACGCCGCGGCGAGGCTGCCGGCTGTGGGCATGGGGCCGGCGCCTGCGACGCCGCTAGCCAGATTATCGGCGCCGAGCAGTGGAGGTCCGCCGGGTTCGCCGAGAAGGCCGGCGAAGGCATCCGAGTGTTGCGCCATAAAGAGCTGGCGTTCGAAATCCTCGATCTGTTTAAGCTGCGCCGGAGTGGGAGCGGCCGATGCCTGCTCGTGAGTGATCGCGGCAGTTGTAGCCTGCGACTGGAGGTTAGGCTCGCGGCCATCGGCCATAAGCGTGACGCCGGTGGGCAGGGCGACGTACTTCAGGTTGGCCGCCACGCGCGGGCGGCGGTACACGGAGATGGAAGCCGGATTCTTGTTGCAGCCGGTTGGGTCGCGCACCACTTCGATCCGGAAATCCGGCTTGAGGGGCCGGCCGGAGGCAGTTACGGGTGGCCACGGGAGAGCAATGCGAAAGAGGCCCCGCTCCAGCAAGAGCGAATGCGACTCTTCTTTTTCCTGGGGGAGGTTCGGGCAATTGGAGCCGTCGATAGCTGCGAACAGGGGGTCTTTGCCATCGGTATCGGCCCAGCGCGGGCGGATCAGATCGACCGAAAGGCTCATCGCGCTGGTGGGCTGGTGACAGGTGATACAGGCGCGCCCGTTGGAGCCCAATGGGGTAAAGAAGGGGTGGCCGTCGGTCTCAACTGCGCCCGACGTATTCAGGAGCCGGAGCTGCCCCGAAGGGTCCCTGAACGTCTTCGACGCGGGAAGGGGCGTGCCGCGGCTTGCATCCCACCATGGGTAGCCAATCTCGTAGCGGGTTTCCAGAACGCGGGAATCCGGCGCCGCGCGGGGCTGCTGTTGCGCGAATAGCAGGGCGGCGCCTAAACCGAGCACGGCCCCCGAAGAGACGATCGCAAAAATGGGGGCCGCGCGCATTCCGACGACTTAGACCTTCTGCGCCGCTTTCGCCGCGAGGAAGTTCGCCGGAGTCAACGGAATCTGCCGCATGCGAACGCCTGTGGCATCGTACACGGCATTGCCGATGGCGGATGCCACGAGCGTGATCACGGTCTCGCCAGCGCCGGTAGGCGCTACCTTCAGATTGTTAATCATGACCGTGTCGATTTCGGGAAGGGGGTTGCCGAAACTCAAAACAGGGTAGCTGTTCCAGTCGACCGAACTGACAAAACCGCCTCCCGGCTGGCTACGGAACCTTACTTCCTCAACCAGCGCGCGGCTTATTCCCTGGATCACCTGACCCTCCATCTGGTTGGCGAGCCCATTGGGATTTATCACGGGGCCCGTGTCGAGGCCCGCGGTGACTTTCGTAACCGTGATGACGCCGGTTTCCTGGTTGACGCTGACTTGGGCGATCAGAGCGACATATCCGTCGAAGCCCGAGTACAGAACGCAGGAGACGCCCCGGCCACTGACCACGCCGGTGCGGGCATTTCCGGGCTTGGGCGAAGGGCGCGTATCCCAGCCCGCTTTCTGTGCAACGGCGTTGATGACGCCGATAAGCCGTGGGTCCGTCAGATGGCGCAGACGATAGGCGACAGAGTCCGCCTTCACACTGGCCGCAATTTCATCCATGAAGCTCTCATGGGCCCAGGTGTTCTGAATGTGATCGGGAGAGCGTAGATAGGAGGTCCACAACGGAGATTGTACGATCCGGTTCAGCGAGCGCTGGCTGGCCACAGTGCCGGTGCCCAAACTAATGCCGTTGATCTTACCGCTGGAGTATGGCGGCACGGAGTTGCCAAAATTCCAAAACGGACCAGGGGCAGGATTAGCCGGCGTGCGTGTGGGAGCAACCTTGGATTCGGGGAATCCCGCGAGCGCGCCCGGAATGAAGTTGCCGGGCCCGCCAGCTCCTCCAAAGGTGAAGCCCGCCAGCGGGCCTTCGCCGCGCGCCGCCAGGACGCTTTCGTAGTCCCACGCGACGATGGTGCCATTGGCATCGAGGCCAACCTTTTCATTGCTCACCATCGGGTGGCCATAGTGTTCACCACCGGTCATTTCATCGCGGCGGCTGTACTGCAGACGGACAGGCTTGCCGACAGCCTGGGAAAGAAGCGCGGCATCGAAAGTCACCGGGTCGGCGCCGTTTCCGCCGTAGCAGCCGGAGCCTTCCACCTGTATGACCTGAATGTTGGCTTCGGGAATACCCAGCAGAGTAGACAGGTAAGCGCGCACGTCATAGACGCTCTGCGTCGCGGACCAAGCCTTGACGGTCGCCGCCCTCCCGGTGCCGCCGCGGACGTCCACGACCGCGCACGAACTGGCCAGCGACCCGTGCATCTGGAAGGGGTAAAGATACTGGGCACTGAGGGTCTTCGCGGCCGCGGCCATGGCGGTGTCCACGTCTCCGGTGTTGACGGCGAAAGAGTCTCTCGATGGCTGCTGCGTGATGTACGTGTAGAGGTCAGCCTGGTTGGGAATGGAATCGCCCGCCGACCAGTTGATTGCGGAAGAAAGCGCCGCTGCGGCGTTATTCGCATGCCATTCCGTGTCGGCGACGACACCGACAAAATCATTGACCTGTACCAACTGCGGGCTGCCGGGCAGGCCAGCGAGGGCGCTGGGGTCCACGTTCTGGACATGCGCGCCCAGGGCGGGCGGCCGGACGACTCTGCCGTGAAGCATGCCCGGAACACGAACCTTCTGCACGTACTGGAAGGAGCCTTTGGATTTTGCGGGAATGTCGACGCGCTGGATGGATTGGCCGAGCACCTTCCAGGTAGACGGATCGTTCGGCACAGCGGCTGGATTCACC
>PSRJ01000043.1 GCA_003175985.1 Terriglobia bacterium | reverse complement strand
CCGGACGAACGCGGGCGGCTGCCGTTCGATGCTCCCAACCGGTTTTTGGCCTGGGGCGAGTGGAATGCGCCATTCAAGCTGACGCTGCTTCCGGTGATCGACGTTCACACCGGGTTCCCGTGGTCGCGAATCAATCAGGAGCGGGAGTTCGTGGGGCCGCGGGAGTCGGAGCGTTATCCGCGGTTCACATCATTCGATCTCCAGGTGACCCGGCCGGTTTCCCTGCCAATTCCGCACGAGAGGTTAAAGACCCGTATCGGGTTCAGCGTCTTTAACTTGTTCAATCACTTCAACCCCCGCGATGTCCAGAACGACATCGACAGCGCCCGCTATGCCGCGCTGTTCAACGGCGTAGGCCGCACGTTTCGGGGCAAATTCGTATTGGATTTCTGACCTATGCGCCACAATCTAATGCTTTGCATATCCGCGCTTGCTTTGGCAGCGAGCGCTCTGAGAGCGGAGCCGCCAAGCGCGGACCAAGTGATTGGCAGAATGATCGAGCACGACCGTGAGATGCAGTCGAGCCTCGAGGGTTACACCGCGCGGCGCCGCTATGTGCTGGAGAACCAACGCCATCACAAACGCGCCGAGATGCTGGTCCGCATGAAGTGTGTCAAAGACGGATCCAAGGAGTTCGAGATTGTCTCCTCCGCCGGATGGGGAATCGCGAGCAAGCACGTCTTTCCGAGGCTGCTGGAGGCGGAAACCGACGCCTCTCAGCCGGGATACCGCAACCGATCGCGCATTGTTCCGGAAAACTATTCCTTCCAGGTGGTGGGCACCGACATCGTAAATGACCGGCCGGCATACGTGATCGAAGTGACCCCCAAGACCTCGAATAAGTACCTGATCAAGGGAAAGATCTGGGTCGATACCGAGGAATACGCGATCGTACGGATCGATGGGCAGCCGGCCAAGACTCCTTCCTTTTGGACCAAGAGCGTACATTTCGTTCACACGTATGCCAAACAAGGCCCGTTCTGGCTTCCTCTTTCCGACGAATCGGTGACAGACGTACGGATCCTGGGGGCCACCGATTTGAAGATCGACTACTTCGGCTATCTGCCAAACGGCGCGACGGTATCCCAGGTTGAATCCATTGAGAGGAGCCAGCCGTGAGCCGGCATCGGGACCTGATCCTGGCTGCCGCAGGGCTTCTGCTGTTGGGGTTCGTGGCCTCGCGGATCGGTTTGCAGGCCGTCGTGAAAGAACTCGCGGCCGTACGCGCCGGAATTTTGATCATCGTGGCGCTCAGCCTGATTCGCCTGATCCTGCAGACACGATCGTGGGCCATCGCGCTGCGGCTTGACGGTTTTGAGTCTTCAACGGGGGAACTGATGCTGGTCCGGCTGGCTTCGCAGGGGATCGGATATCTCACCGTTCTCGGGCCCGTCGCATCCGAGCCTATGAAGATCAAGCTCCTGCAGCAACGCGGCAAGTCGCCCACGGCCGCTACCCTGGTGGACACGGGCGTGTACTGGTTCGCGTCCGGCCTGGTGGGAATCGGGGGCTGCCTGGCCGCTTGTGTGCTGCACGCGCACAGTCCGAGAGCAATCGCCTCAGCAGGTATCGTGGCATCGATCTTCATCGGCGGACTTTTCACCATCGCCCGTCCGAAGTTGCTCCTCGCGCCTCTTGGCGACTGGCTTGGCGCGCGCTGCCCGCGGTGGCTGCGCAAGGCGGGACAAATCGAGATAGCCGTACGGAAGTTCGCGCGGCAAGATCGCGCCGCGATCCGCCAGATGTTCGTGCTGGATCTCGGATGCCAAGTGCTGCTGGCGGCAGAAGTCGTGACGGTCTTGTGGTTCCTGAGGCTCCCCTTGCATGCCGGCATAATCCTTGGGCTAGAAGCGGCGAACCGCATCGTCAAGATGGCGTCGGGATGGCTTCCGGCGCGGATTGGAGCTGACGAGAGCGGGGCAGCGGGCGCATTCCTGTCGTTCGGGCTGCCCGCAGCCGCGGGCGTGGCATTGGCGCTGGCCCGGAGGACGCGCGATCTGCTGGCCTGCCTGGTGGGGCTCACATGGCTCGCGTGGGTGTCGCGACAATCGGCTGGTCCGGTCGCCGCAAAGGCGGAAACACTGACCGTGCAGATGGGAGAAGTTTGATGCAAGGGATACTGGTCATACCCGACTCATCCACACTGCGGGGGTTCGCGGGCGCCGAAAGGATATTGACGCGTGAAATTTCAGGCGTGCCGTTGCTGATCCGGGTCATCGCAACGGCGATGCGCGCCGGGATGAATCATTTGCTGATCATCTGGCCGCCGGATGCAGACCGGCTCCTCTGGGATCGATGCGCGGGCTCACCCCTGCTGCGAAATCTGCGGATCAGTCACTTGTACCAGGGCTTTGAGCCGCGGGAACCCGCCAGTTGGGCCGGCATTGAATGGGCCATCGAGGACCAGTTTTACTGGCTGCCGTGGAATTGGATCACGAATAAATGGGCTTTGCTGGGGCTCGCGCCGCTATCGGGCCGGCCCGAGTCGTGGGATGCGGCGGCTCTGCTTGAGAAGCACGCATTGCTGGGCGAGGCGGCCAAAGGCCGGCTGCGGGCAGGATTGCCCGCCCCACAATCGGACGGGGCTCTGATCACCCCTGACAGGCGGATTGCGGAGGTAGAGAAGTTTTTGGTTGCGCGCGCCGGCAAACCTTCGGATGGGATCTATTCCAGATTCAACCGGCTGCTGTGCCGGCCCGCAGTGCGGCTCCTCAGCCATACGCCTGTAACGCCGAACTGGGTCACGGTTGGCGGTCTGGTGGTTGGGATAGCCGCCGCCCTCATGTACGCGCGAGGATTCTACGGCGCCTATGTTGCCGGCGCGCTGCTGTTTTTCGTTTCGGGTCTTTTCGACGATGCCGACGGCATGCTCGCCCGGGTCAAGTTCCGCGAATCCGTGTTCGGCACCTGGTTTGAGGGCTTGGTGGACGAGACCACTTACTTGCTTCTCTTCGGCGGCATCACCGCGGGGCTATATCGCGAGCGCGGTCCTCGGGAGCTTACTTACGGATGCCTGTTGCTGATCGGGTGCGCGTTGTCCATCGCAGTCACCCGTTGGCAGCGCAAGCTGGCCACCGCGCCGGACAGGCCGCACGAGTATGCCGGCCGGCTGAACCGTTTGCTGGAACAGGACTCTTCCAATCTCGTCTCCCGCATCGTACGCCAGATTCATATCTTCATTAAGAAAGGTGTTGCGATTCATTACTTGCTGATCTTTACGGTGTTAGGCGGCCTGCCGTGGCTACTGCGGCTGGCCGCCCTGGGAGCCAATCTGACGTGGACGTTGGCCCTTTATTTCAACGGCAGATTTTTCCGGCGCGGGAAGGCCGGTGCTGCCGCCAGGGATGCACAAATCGCGTAGGAGAACATTATGAAAGCCATCATTCTTGCCGCCGGACAGGGCACACGAATCCGCACGGCCCACGGCGAATGTCCGAAATGCCTCATTCGTCTCGATCACTCGGGGTGGACTATTCTCGATCAACAGATCGAAGGGTTGCTCTCGGCCGACGTTAGGGACATCGGGATCGTAGTAGGTTACGAAAAGGACCAAATCATCCGCCACGTGACCCGCAATTACCGCACACAGCTCGATCACTTCCGATTTATCGAGAACCCGGCATTCGCGGCGACGAACAACATCTACTCGCTGTGGATGGCCCGCACGTGGCTGAAGGGCAGTTCTATCGTGATTTTGAACGCGGACGTCGTTTTCGACGGAAGAATCTTACAGCCGGCGGTCTCGTCGCTGGCTCCGATCACGATGATTGTAGATCCGGCCTGGCGCGATGAAACGATGAAGGTCGTCATTGAGGGGGATCGCGTCGTCCGAATGAGCAAGCAAATCGGACCCCAGGACTTCAGCGCGACTTATATCGGAATTACGATTGTGGACGCCTGGACCAACGGAAAGCTGTTTAGCCGAATCGAAGAATTGATTCATCGCGGCGAGGACCGGGTATTCTTCAATGTTGCCGTCCAACAACTCGCCGATGAAGGCCTTCCTGTAGGCTATGCGGAAACGGAAGGCCTGCCGTGGGCGGAAATTGACGATCCGGGCGATCTGGCGTTTGCACGGCTCAATGTGTTTCCCATGCTGTCTCGAATCCCGGCCGCGGCTTAGATTGCCGGACTTATGAACGAGATCTTGACAGGAAGCTACGCTTCGCCGCGCTGGGACTGGTGGCCCCGCGATGCAGTCCGCGTCGTGAATTGGAACATCGAGCGGGGGATGCGACTAGCCGCAGTCATTGAGTTTCTGGAATCCCAGAAAGCCGATCTGCTGATTCTCCAGGAAGTGGATCTCCATGCCCGCCGAACGAATTTCCTGAATATCGCGGACGAGATTGCGCGAAGGCTGGAGATGAATTACGCGTTTGGACTGGAATTCCAAGAGCTGACGCAAGGCGGGCGAACCTCGCCGGCGTATCAGGGCCAGGCTACGCTTTCCCGGTGGAAGCTGTGCAACCCCAGGGTGATCCGGTTTCGCCGGCAGTCAGACTTCTGGCGCCCGCGATGGTACCTGCCTCAGATCAGCCTGTTTCAGGAGCGGCTGGGCGGACGGATTGCCCTGGTCACGGAGCTTCAGGTGCAAAGAAAGCGGCTGGCCGTATACAACCTTCACCTGGAGAGTAAGGGCGACGAAGAGCTTCGGCTCGCGCAACTGGAAGAGGCGATCGGCGATGCAGCCGCACATATCCAAGACATGCCGGCACTATTAGCGGGCGATCTGAATTTCGACGCCTCGCACGGCGGGTCCGCGGGCGCGCTCCAACACATGGGCTTTCGCAGCGCCATCGAGCTGCCGTCGCCACACACCACAACGCCGCGCGGTCTTTTTCGGCGGCCGCGAAAAATCGACTGGGCGTACATTTCGGGGCCGGTAGACCCGACTCAGGGGCGCGTGCACGACACGGTCCGCGCCTCGGACCACTATCCGATCTCATTCACCCTCAAGATGGGATGAGCGGAAGCAAACTCGGAAAGGGAAGCATTTCTCATGTTGAAGCTTTCGGGAAGCAACTTGATCGGGGAATCAGACGAATTCAAGCAGATCCTAAAGCAGGTCCGCATCGTCGGCCCCACGGACTGCGGGGTACTGATCCAGGGTGAAACGGGTACGGGCAAAGAACTGATCGCCCAGGCGATTCACGATCAGAGTTCGCGCGCTGGAGGACCATTCGTCAAGCTGAACTGCGCCGCGATCCCAACGGCCCTGTTGGAGAGCGAGTTGTTCGGTCACGAACGTGGAGCATTCACAGGAGCGCTGACGCAGAGGCTGGGCCGGCTCCAGGTGGCCAACAAGGGAACGCTCCTGCTGGATGAGATCGGCGATCTGCCGCTCGAGGTGCAGCCGAAGCTGCTGCGGGCGCTCCAGGAGCGTGAGTTCGAAAGGCTGGGGAGCTCGCAAACCATCCGCGTGAACGTACGCATCATTGCGGCGACGAACCAAAACCTCGAGCAGATGGTCAACGATCGCCAGTTTCGGGCAGACCTCTACTATCGTTTGAATGTGTTCCCAATCGCGTTGCCGCCGCTGCGCGACCGGCAGAAGGATATTGCACTGCTGGTGCGGCACTTCGTGCAAGAATACGCCAACCGGTTGAACAAACCGATTCCGGGCATTCCGGACCATGTCATGAATGCGCTTTGCCGTTATGCGTGGCCAGGGAACATTCGAGAATTGCAGAACGTGATCGAACGAGCGGTCCTTTTGGCCCAGGGATCCGACTTGGAGTTCTCGCCACTGGGGGTGATCAATGCCGCGCCGGTGAGGCCAACGCACCCGGATCACACGCTTGCCGAGATGGAGCGCAGCTATATAGCGGATACGCTGCGAAAAACCAATTGGGTAGTGGGCGGGCGCGCGGGCGCAGCGGCAAGGCTCGGGCTGCCGCGAACAACGCTGATTTCACGTATGCGCAAACTGGGGATCTCGCGCGAAGACGTTTGGCCGCGCGCGGCCGAATTCGGCGACTCCCTGGATGATGCCGTACCCACTGCGACCCCCTGGATGCACTCGCGCCGGTTGCGGATAGTCGGCTGAACCGACAGTTACTGGGATGAGTTGGCAGGCGAAACCGCCTGCCCCACCACGAAGACAGGCACTCAGTCAGGCGATCTTTTTGGCGTGCACGATCCAGCGCTTCGGCGCGCTGCCGAAATAGTAGAAGGGGTAGCAGGTCACCAATGTAAGATCGCGGCCCGGAGCTTTCGCCAATACCTGAATGTCAGACGGACGGACGATTTCGGTATCCGTAACGGTGTACCGTGAGATACCTTCCGGAGTCGTGAATTCGATGACATCGTGCGGATGAATCAACCGGAGGGGCCGAAAGTAAGTGTCCCGGTGCGCGGCGATCCCAAGATTGCCGTTGTCGCGGGGAAGAGATGTCGCCGGAATGCGCCCCGCTCCCCGCTTCAAGATGGCGGAATCATCTCCCTCGAAGACCATAACCGAGAGATGCAGCCGGGGGATGGTCAGTCTGCCAACCACATCGCCGTGATGCAGGCGCCGATGGGGCGGGTTGGGAGCGTTTGGAATTGTATGCTGGACTGTGGTGGTTCGGTTGAGCCAGTCTTGCGCATCTTGTTGCGCGCGGTTAGCCGCGTGTTGCATCCAGATATAAAGGCCCAAAGACCCGGCGCCCCCGATAATGAGGGCGCCTCCCAGGCAGTTTAGGACACGGGATTTCCGCATGTTACCGGGTCGCTTGGGCGTTTCGTCGGGACAATGACAAAGCAAACAGTCCGCCAGCGATCGTCACAATGCCCGCCAAGAGAAAGGCGGCGGAATGTCCGGCCGTTTCGGGCAGAACGCGATCGGCGGCGGGCAGATTGTCGTCGGATGGATCGGATACAAGCTGGACTTGCGAGATCACAGTTTCCTTCTCGATCACCAGCACCGGAATATCCTGGGCAGTCTCAGCCGGGGGTTCCGAAGCAACCGGCTCCTCCGGGGGAGCAGGCGGCGCAACGGGCTCAGCAGCCGCAGGCGGGGGCTGGGTTATGCTGGCTGACTCGAGCCTTTCCGATTTCGGATAGACAAAATGCCATCCGTAGTTGTCACCGGGATAAAACCAGCTCTTGATCGCCTCGGGATCGCCGAGGTGCCGCTCTTCGAACTGAACCATGGGTTTATCCGGTGTTTTAAGGCGATAGTCCGGAACCGTTTCAATCATGGCAACAAAGTTCTGCCGGCCGTTGTCGTCCACGGAAAAGATCTGGACAAGGTTACGATTCGAAGGGCTGTCCGCCAGGCGGAACACGTACTTGCCCGGGTCCAGCATTTTTCCCGGGACCTGGACGGGCGCGCTGAACGTAAGGACCATTTCCTTATTCCACTCGTCCGCCGTAGCTACTTTCGTAGAAAAACCGATTAGTGCCACGCAAGCAGTCAGCAAGAATCGGCTGCATTTCATCGTCATTTATGTTTCTCCTGAGACTCGGTGGCATCGAAGGCCACGGGCGCTCACTTCCTACAGGGGCACTTATCTCGCCACAAAAGGCGATGGTGTTGAGGCGCTTGACAACATTAAGCCTTGCGGCGGGCTCACTCGATTGAGGGCAAAGAGGCTAACGATTTCCGGTGCGGCTGAGGGTGCCACATTGGTGGTATCCGGTGGCGAGCGGCCGACAGCATCGACGCGCATGCAACTTGATTGGGGTCCGTTCATCTTAATGCCTGGCGCGCCAAGGCCGTGAAACACATCGAGGGGGTGGAAGCCGTCAACAACCAGATCGAACTGCTCCCCGTCTCGGCGTTTGACGATCAGATCCGAATCGCGGAGTACCGCGCCATTTACGGCGACCCCAGTATTTCTATTCGCTATGCAGTGAGGGCCATTCCGCCCATACATATCATCGTGAAGAATGGCCATGTGACTCTGGAGGGCGTCGTGGCGAACCAGATGGACAAACAGATTATCTATCTGCGGGCGAACAGCGTGCCGAACGTGTTTTCAGTGACGAACGATCTGCAAGTCGAGAATTCCTAACGCGGTTGGCCGCTATCCGATCTTCCCTAAGGGACCGCTCCCGCAGGGTCGCGGCTCTGTTGGCGTTTCCGAGCCGCGACTGTTCCAAAGCGATAGTTCGGCGCCCGCCACGATACGGTAACTCGATGAGGGTATTCCAAGGGTTGGCAACGGTGTTACTCCAAAAACCTTCGATCTCGTGACGCCCTTTCCGACCGAAAAGCGCATAGTGTGGTTAGCGGTTGAAGGCGGAGGAAGAGGTCCTGAGTTGACTAACGTGTTCGAACTCGCGGGTAAGATGAGTCTCTTCGGACTCCGGGCAGCCATCGACTCGTTCCGGCGCCCATTCGAGGGAGGACAGATCGTCGGTCAGCTCGGCGAGATCGGTGCGAACACTCTTCCGCTCGTGATTGCTTCCGGCTTCGCGCTGGGGGCAGTCATGACTTTGCACACGCACAGCATGCTGGTCATGTTCGGCGCCAGTGCCATCAGTCCCGCCGTGCAAGCTTTAGCCTTCTTTCTCGAGATCGGCCCGCTAGTTACCGGATTGTTGGTGGCGGGCCGTGCGGGTTCGGGCATTGGCGCCGTCCTGGCCGACATGCGCGCTACCGAACAGATCGATGGCATGGAATCGCTGTCCCTCGACTCTTTCAAATTCCTGGTCGTCCCGCGCATCATCGCCTGCACACTGGCACTGCCGCTCCTCACCCTTTTCCTGGATTTTTCGGGTCTGGCGGGAGGCTTTCTTTCCGAGTACGCAACGTCACGGGTTTCGCTCCCGCTCTATATTTATCGAGCGTTCTCAAATTTCCAGTGGGCGAATTTCTGGCCACCGACGCTAAAGACCTGCGTGTTCGGTTTCACCATCGGGACCATCTCCTCCTTCTTCGGATACACCACAAATGAAGGCGCACAGGGCGTAGGCAAGGCGGCCACCAACAGCGTCGTCGTCTCGTCGCTGATCATCATCCTGCTGGACGTGCTGCTGATTAAGGTGATCTTCTTCCTGTTCCCGGAGAGCGCGCTATGACGAACGGCCATAATCCGGTGGTCGCGTTTGACGCGGTTTCCAAATCTTTTGGCGCGAAGCAGGTTTTGAGCGACGTATCGTGGAGCGTACCCGAAGGGGAAGCGGTGTGCATCCTGGGACGCAGCGGCACCGGGAAAAGCGTAACGCTAAAGCTCATCATCTCGCTTCTGAAACCGGATCAGGGAAGCATCCGGGTGGATCAGGATGAAGTGACTCAACTGGAAGCGCCGCGGCTTTCCACGGTGCGCCGGAAGATCGGATATTTGTTTCAAGATGCCGCCCTTTTCGATTCTCTGACGGTCTATGAGAACCTGGCGGTACCCCTGAAGCGGCTGACCCAAAAATCCCAAGACGAGATCGATTCCGTGGTGGACCGGGTTCTGGGCCAGGTGGGTCTCGCCGGCGACAAGGCGAAAATGCCTTCGGAGCTTTCGGGCGGCATGCGCAAACGCGCGGGGCTCGCTCGCGCCCTCATGCTCGAGCCAAAAATCCTACTGGCCGATGAGCCGAGCAGCGGCTTGGACCGGATTACCGCTTCCGAGATCGACGAGCTGCTGCTCCGGCAAAAGGCCGAGCACAAGACGACTCTCATCGTCGTTACCCACGACGTGCATGGCGCACGGCGTGTCGCCGATCGTCTTGTGGTACTCGACCGCGGAAAAGTGATCGCCCAAGGCACGGTCGCGGAAGTCGAGCACAGCGAGAATGAGGTCGCGCGGAAATTGATCGGGAGTAATGCGTAAATGAAGAATCGAAATGTGACTGTGGGGCTCTTCGTTGCCGGAGGCCTGCTGCTGTTTGGCGGCGGCATGTTTCTGATTGGCGACCGGCGGCAGGCCTTCGGCCGCCACATGGAATATTCCTCCGAGTTCGTCAATCTTGCCGGCTTGTCGATGGGCGCCAAGGTTCGCGTGGGTGGAATGGATGGCGGAGAAGTGGTGGCGATCGATGTCCCGGATTCTCCGAGGTCCCGCTTTCGTGTCCGATGGAGGATCGGTGAGAAGCTCGGCGGCCTGGTGCGGACCGATTCGATGGTCACGATCGAGACGGAAGGCGTCGTCGGCGGCACTTACTTGGCAGTTCGCCCCGGCAGCAGCCGTGGCGCTCCAGCGCCCGCGCTCGCGACGATTCCCAGCACGGAACCAATGGAATTGTCCGCGATCCTGACGCGCGGCTCCGGTCTGCTGAACGATGCGCAATCCCTGTTGAATACGGTCGGCGGCAAACTCAGCGGCACGCTGGACACAGCCAACGCAACGCTGTCGAACGTGAACGATATTGCAGTTGGTCTGAAGCAGGGCCGTGGAGCTGCCGGCATGCTGCTGCGAGACGATGCGCTCGCGAAACAGATCCGCCAGACCGTTGCGACGTCCACTTCGAGCATCGACGAAATCCTGGCCGGATTGCAGGCCGGCCGCGGACCAGCCGGCATGCTGCTGCGCGATGAAGCGGTCGAGGGCCAGATCCGGGAGTCCCTCAGGAACATGCAGCAGGCGACCGCCAATCTGGACCATGCCTCCCATCAGGCAGACGCGTTGATTTCCGATCTCAACTCGCAGCAGATACCGCAAAAGGTAGGCGCCGTCGTGGATAGCCTCGGCGACACCGCCAAGCAGGCGCATCAGATGGTCTCCGACATCGCGCAACCGGACCGCCAAGGCGTCACGGCGGGGGAGAACATCCGAGAATCTCTCATGAACGCAAATGCCGCGAGTCTGAATCTCGCCGACAGCAGTGAGGCGCTAAAGCACAACTTTCTCCTTCGTGGATTCTTCCGGCACAGGGGCTACTACAACCTGGATCGAATTTCACCGGAACAGTACCGGCGGGATACGGCCTTCACCAGCCGCGCAAACCACCGCGCCTGGCTGCCCGCCTCGGAACTATTCGTGGAAGGTGCAAATGGGGAGGAAGAGCTCTCCATGACGGGAAAGGCAGTCCTGGATGGCGTGCTCACGGAGGACGGCGAATCCATTTTCGAGAGCCCCATAGTGATCGAGGGCTACTGTAATGGCGTTGGGCCGGCGGATCAGCTCAGGCTCTCTCGCACTCGCGCTATCCTGGTCCGCCAATATCTCCAGAGCCACTTCCAACTCGACTCCAGCAGTGTCGGAATCGTTGCGATGAAGAACTCGCCCCCGAGCGGGATGGAGCGGAAAACGTGGGACGGCATCTGTATCGTGGTGCTGAGGAGAAGAACAAAGTGATTTGAGGGTAGGGTTTTGCCGGCCAAAAGCCGGCTGCGGACAGGAATGTCCGCCCCACAAACAAACGTCTGCCAATGCGACTCTCTTTGAATGAATATGCGGCACAGACATAACTCGGCTATACGGTGCGCACTAAGCTTCCTGGCGTTGTTCTTCTGCGCAGCGGCGGCAGCCGCGCCGGTAAGCTCCACGAATATCTTCGCACCCGCATCCACGCCTGCGAGGACCATCGTCGGCTTGTCGCACTTCGTGATAGCCGTGACCGCGGTCATCTTCGCCGTCGTCGCGAGCCTGCTGGTGTACTCGGTCGTGAAGTTTCGAGCCCGCGCGACCGATGCCGGCCGCGAACCGGCCCAGGTGTACGGTAGCACCCAAATCGAGCTGGCATGGACAGTCATACCGGTTTTAATCATCATCGTGCTGTTCCTGGCGACGGCCCGCATCATCCACGCGATCCAGGACGCTCCCAAGCCCGCGGCTGCTCTCGACGTCACCGTCATCGGCCATCAATTCTGGTGGGAATTCCGGTATCCGAAGCTTGGGATCGTCACCGCAAACGAGCTGCACATTCCGGTGAGCGATCCGGCACACCCCACGCCCACATTCCTGAAGTTGCTCTCGGCTGACACCGACCACAGCTTTTGGGTCCCGGAACTCGGCGGCAAAACCGACTTGATCCCGAACCGCGTGAACGAGATGTGGCTCGATCCGGAGCGTCCAGGAATCTACCTCGGGCAGTGCGCACAGTATTGCGGAACCCAGCATGGCAAGATGCTGTTGCGTGTCTCCGTCGACCGGCCTGCGGATTTTGCCGCGTGGGTCAGCGCCCAGCAGCAGGCCGCTGTGCAAGACCCAAAGGTGCTTGCCGGCAAGCACGTGTTCGAAACTACCTCGTGCATCAACTGCCACTCCATCAGCGGTACTGCCGCGAACGGACGCTTTGGCCCCGATCTGGCCCACCTGATGAGCCGCAGCACGCTCGCGTCGGGTGCGGCTGAAAACACACCCGCGAACCTGCGCCTCTGGATCCAGAACCCGGACGCCATTAAGCCCGGATCTCTGATGCCAGCTATGAAACTCAGTGACGGGGATCTGGACGCCGTCACTGCATATCTGGAGACGCTCCGCTAAGGAGATTTGGAAGAGACCCATGTCAACGAACGTGAGCGCTATCGAAACTCCCCAGAGCGCGGCACCGGCTTGGACGGAGACGTTACACGAGTGGGTGACTACAGTCGATCATAAGCGGCTCGGCATTCTCTATATCCTCTATGGCCTGGGCTTCCTCGTCATGGCCGGTATAGAAGCGTTGATCATCCGGATACAGTTAATGCACGCGCACAGCAGTTTTGTTTCCCCACAGGTCTTCAACCGGATGTTCACGATGCACGGAACGACCATGATCTTCTTCGTGGTCATGCCGATCCTCTTCGGGTTTGCGAATTACCTGGTACCGCTGATGATCGGCGCGCGCGATATGGCGTTTCCCCGGCTGAACGCCTTCAGTTTCTGGCTGACTGCACTCGGTGGGCTGCTGCTCTACTTCAGTTTCCTCGGCGGCAACGGCCTATACGGCGCCGGAAACGCGCCTGACGTCGGCTGGTGGGCGTACGCGCCCCTGGGTGCAAAGGCGTTCTCACCCGGCCACAGCACGGGCTACTGGACGATAGCGCTGCTGGTCTCCGGGTTCGGCAGCGTCGGTACGGCCATCAATATCATTGCTACGGTCCTGTGCATGAGGTGTCCCGGAATGCATCTGGGCCGGATGCCCTTGCTGGCCTGGCTGAACTTCGTGATGTCAGGCATGGTCTTGATTGCTATTACCCCGTTGACCGCGGCGCAGATGATGCTGCTGGTCGATCGCTATCTAGGCGGCCACTTCTTCGATACGCAGGCCGGCGGCTCCGCCACACTCTGGATGCACTTCTTCTGGATCTTCGGACACCCGGAGGTCTACATCCTGGTCATTCCTGCCTTCGCGTTCATGTCGGAGATCATCCCGGTGTTCTCCCGGAAACCGATATTCGGCTATCCGGTAATGGTCGGGGCCACGGTGGGCATCGGCTTTATCAGCATGAGCGTATGGGCGCACCATATGTTCACCGTGGGGATGAATTCGTACGCCAACAGCTTTTTCGCGATCACCACGATGGCGGTCGGCGTTCCCACGGGAATCAAGATCTTCAACTGGCTCGGGACGATGTGGGGCGGAAGAATCCAATTCAAAACGCCGATGCTGTTCTCGATTGGATTCCTGTTCCAGTTCTTAATCGCTGGTCTGACGGGCATTATCCAGTCCAGTGTACCCGTCGATTGGCAGCTCAGTCTCTCGTACTTCGTTGTCGCTCACTTTCATTACGTGATCGTCGGCGGAATCCTGTTCGCGGTGTTTGCTGCCTTCTATTACTGGTACCCGAAATTTACCGGCCGAATGTTCAGTGAACGCCTCGGTAAATGGCATTTCTGGCTTTTTGTAATTGGCTTTCACATGACATTCGACGTCATGCACGTCCCTGGAATTCTGGGCATGCCGCGACGTATTTACACCTACGAGCCTCGTCCAGGCTGGGAGACACTGAACCTGATTGTCACAATCGGGGCATTCATCCAGGCGGCCGCGATTCTGCTGTTTGTGTACAATCTTGTCGTTTCCTACTGGAAGGGAGCAAAGGCCGGCAACGATCCTTGGGATGCATGGACGCTGGAATGGTCGGTTAGCTCTCCGCCCCCTGCTTACAACTTCGCGACGATTCCGGTCGTCGCCAGCCGCCGCCCGCTCTGGGATCAGAAGCATCCGGAAGATCCCGACAGCCGATACGAGTAAGGGACTTGCCAAAATGAGCGCACTCACCATTCCAATCACTCAAGCACCTCGAGCCTGGGATCTTCCCGATCGCGGCAAGGTGGCGATGGCCGCGCTGATCATTGCGGAGGCCGCCATCTTCACGATATTCGTCGTGGCGTATCTCTTCTATATAGGGAAGAGCCTCACAGGCCCAACGCCGCGCGAAGTCCTGGAAACTCCGGTCTTCTATACCATTTGTCTGTTGTCCAGCAGTGTCACCGTGCATATGGCAGGAAGCTTTCTGAAGCGCGGTAAGCAAGCCGCCTTCCTACAGCTATGGCTTCTGACATTCGTGCTGGGCGGTCTGTTTCTGTTCGGGACGGGGCAGGAATGGCATCGACTGATCTACGAAAAAGGCTTGACTATCTCGACGAACTTATTTGGGACAACCTATTACTCGCTGGTCGGTTTGCACGCTTTTCATGTCACCGCCGGTTTGATCATGCTTCTCATCGTGCTGATCTTTGGCTTGGCCGGCCGGGTGGGCCGTGATCAGGCAGGGCGCGTGGAAGTACTTTCCCTATACTGGCATTTCGTAGATGCGGTCTGGGTCGTGGTTTTCACGGTAGTTTACATTGTCGGACGCTGAGGAGAAGAAATGGCAACGCTCGAAGTATCATTGAGCCGCGACCCTGAGGGAGCCGAAACCACGCAACCCTCGCGGGCTCCCCGAGAGATCGAAGCACCCGCATCGACAGCGTGGCCCCTTGTGTTGGCGTTTGGATTTACATTGATCTTCGCCGGCCTGCTGACGAGCGTGTCGGTGAGCTTGCTGGGAGTGGGCCTGGCCGTCGCGGGTTGCGCCGGCTGGTTTCGCGAGGTTTTGCCGAGCGAGCATGAAGTCGTCGTGCCCGTAGTTCCGGACCAATTCGTGCCGGTCAGCAGCCGCCGTGTGGTCGACCGCCTTCCATTCGCGCCCGAACAAGTCCGCGCCTGGCTGCCTTTGCGTACGCACCCGATATCCGCTGGTCTGAAGGGCGGATTGGCGGGCGGAGTAGCCATGGCGGTGCTGGCATGTACTTACGGGCTGCTGAAGGCCGGCAGCATCTGGTATCCGATTAACCTGCTCGCCGCTTCCGTGTATGCGCAATCGTTGAAACTCGGCGCCTCGCAGTTGAACGCGTTTCATGCGGACAGCTTCGCCATCGCCTTATTGCTTCACGCGCTCGTTTCCAGCGGGGTTGGACTGCTGTACGGCGCAATGCTTCCCATGTTCGCGCGGCGTCCCATCGTCCTCGGGGGCTTGATTGGCCCTGTGCTGTGGTCGGGGCTCATCTATTCCATGCTCTCCTTGCTGAACCCTCTGCTGGAGAGCCATATCGACTGGCTCTGGTTTGTCGCATCGCAGGTGGCTTTCGGCGTTGTAGCGGGATTCGTCGTGGTGCAACAGCCGCGAGTGACAACGCGCGAGAACATCGCTTTCGCTATCCGCGCCGGAGTAGAGGCGCCCGGAATCATTCCGCAACGCACAGGAGAGGAGCGGCCGTGAATAACTTGCGTCGATTCGCAGGCGAAACCGCCTGCGCCACCACAAGCCTGCTGGCATTCGCGGTGTTACTGCTCTCCGCTTGCGGAACGCCGCACGGCCAGCCGCAGCGCACTGCCGAGACCCTCGCGCCCAATGAGGTGTTGGAATTCGGCGCTCTCTTCTCCGCAAATTGCGCCGGGTGTCACGGCGATAACGGCCAAGGAGGCGCGGCAATCGCTCTGGCCGACCCTGTCTACCTCGCGATCGCCGACGACCAGACGATTCGCAACGTCATCATTAGGGGGGTGCGCGGAACCGCCATGCCGGGATTTGCCGAGAGCGCCGGTGGACTGCTCACCGATAAACAGATCGACGTGATCACGCAACAGATCCGCGCGCGATGGAGCAAGCCCGGAATTCTCGACAACGCTAACCCGCCCGGGTACACCGCAAAGTCCGCAGGCGATCCCCAGCGCGGCCAAGCTGCTTACAAGACCTATTGTGAATCGTGCCACGGCCCCGATGGCCATGGTGGACCAAAAGGCAGCGCCATCACAGACGATTCCTTTTTGGCGCTGGTCAGCGACCAGGGACTGCGGACCATTATTATCGCCGGCCGCGCGGAGTTAGGAGCGCCCGACTGGCGCGGAAACGTTCGCGGCAAACCCATGTCCGACCAGGAAGTCACCGACGTAGTCGCGTGGCTGACATCAAGGCGGGTTGAGGTCCCCGGGCAACCCTATTCTGCTACGAATTACGCTCAGCACCAGGAGCCAAAATGATGCCAAACGACACGAACCTTTCCCGACGCGGGCTGTTTATGAAGTTGGGGATGCTCTTCAACGGCGTTGTCGCCGCCGCCCTTGCCGTGCCTATCGGCCGATTTCTACTGTCCTCGATTACGCGCGGACGCGCCAACGGCTACCTCGACTGGGTATCTCTGGGCTCCGTCAACCAATTTCCGGAAGGCGAGACCAGGCTGGCCACCTTTCGCAATCCCCTCGTGATGCCGACAGACGGCAAGACCGTGGACACGGCATGCTGGGTGCGGCGCGTCGAGGGCGATCAGTTCCAGGTCTTCGCCGTCAACTGCGCGCACCTGGGCTGCCCGGTCCGCTGGTTTCCGCAATCCGGCCTGTTCATGTGTCCGTGCCATGGTGGGGCCTATTACCGCGACGGCTCGCGCGCCTCGGGCCCACCGGAACGCGGTCTCTTCGAATATCCGTACAAAGTGGAGAACGGCCTGATCACGATTCAGGCCGGCGAAATGCCTACGCCGGGGCCGAACGCGTCGCTCAACCGAAAGGAGCCGCCATGCGCCTGTTCTCGCGCGTAGGTCAGTGGTTCGAACAACGCCTGCAGCTCGCCGCGCCCATCCGCGAGGCATCGGGGCATCGGGTTCCACGCAATACGGCAAGCTGGTGGTACGTATTCGGTAGCGCCGCGCTAATCGTCTTCTGTCTTCAGCTCGTTACCGGAATCCTGCTGGCGCTGACTTACGTGCCCTCGGCCGGAGAGGCGTGGAACAGCCTGCAGGCCCTCAATCACGACATCACGCTTGGGTGGTTCATCCGCGCGCTGCATGGATGGGGATCCAACTTCATGGTAGCGATTGTGCTGATTCACATGATGCAGGTCCTTCTTTTCGGCGCCTACAAATTTCCCCGCGAGCTCACCTGGATCATCGGAATTTTCCTCCTGCTCATGACGCTCGGCATGGCGTTCAGCGGGCAGGTGCTGCGCTTCGATCAGGACGCGTATTGGGGGCTGGGCATCGGCGCGTCGATCGCCAGTCGCGTTCCCATTGCCGGCCCGGCGATTGTGAAGCTGATGCTCGGCGGTCCCATTATTGCCGGCGCCACGCTCTCCCGTTTCTTCGCAATGCATGTTTTCGTAATTCCGGGATTGCTGATCGGTTTCGTGTGCCTTCACGTGCTGATGGTGTTCAAGCTGGGCATCAACGAATGGCCAATGCCCGGGCGCATCGTCAAGCGGGCAACTTACATAAACGAATATCACGAGCTGACGGAAAAAGAAGGCGCTCCCTTCGTTCCCTATGCCATCTGGAAAGACATGTTCTTCGCGGCCTTCATTCTTCTGGCAGTGGCGGCCTGCGCGGCCTGGTTCGGTCCGTTTGGGCCGTCGGGCAAGCCGGATCCCACGATCATCCAGACGGTGCCAAAGCCCGACTACTTCTTCTTGTGGCTGTATGCCCTGCTCTCGCTGCTCCCGCCGTCCATGGAGACTCCGGCCCTGCTCATCGGCCCCGTCGTGGTCATCCTCGGATTGCTCCTGCTTCCGTTCCTATCGGGCGAAGGAGAAAAAAGCTGGAAGCGCCGGCCCATCGCGGTCTTGACCGTAATGCTGATTGCCGTAACTCTGGCGACCTTTACGCATCTGGCGGAGTATGCGCCGTGGAGTCCGCAGATGAGCGCCTGGAGCGGCGCTCCCGTGCCGACGCACTTCCTGCACGCCACGACCGCCCTGGAAAGACAGGGCGCGCTGGTGTTCCAGGTTAAGCAGTGCCGCAATTGCCATTCGCTCGGCGACAGCGGGGGGCAAAGAGGCCCGGCCCTGGACGGCGTGGCGGTGCGGCTAACGCAGGACCAGCTCATCCGGCAGGTGATCCAGGGTGGTGGCAACATGCCGGCCTACGGCAAAAATCTGAGCCCGGCGGAGACCACCGCGCTGGTGGCATTTCTCAAAACGCTGCACCCGGCAGGACAGCCGCCCGCACGCGACGCCGCGCGCGAATTCGCTTTAGGGCAATAGAGCAGTAGCATGGCATTCGTCACCCTGACACTCGTTATCCTCTTGGCGGCAGGAGTGTACTTGCGCGGCTGGCGTCGGCATCGGCCGATTTCGGCATGGCGAGCCTGTAGCTACTTTCTCGGCCTGCTCGCGGCTTGGG
>PSRJ01000168.1 GCA_003175985.1 Terriglobia bacterium | reverse complement strand
GTGGTCATGGCTGGTCCGTGCAGCGTGGAGAGCCAGGAACAGATCAACCGCTCCGCCGAACTGGTGGTGCGCGCGGGGGCAACCGTGATTCGCGGCGGCGCCTTCAAGCCGCGTAGCTCCCCGTACAGCTTCCAGGGACTCGGTGAGGAGGGGTTGCGCCTGATGCGCGAGGCCGCCGACCGCAACGGACTGCTTGTAGTCAGCGAAGTGATGGACCACACGCAGATCCCGCTGCTGGCCGCTTACTCCGACATCCTGCAGGTGGGCGCGCGCAACATGCAGAACTTCAATTTGTTGCGTGAACTCGGCCGGCAGCGCAAACCGGTGCTGCTGAAGCGCGGCATCTCCGCGACCATTGAAGAGCTGCTGCTCTCGTCCGAATATATCCTCTCGGGCGGCAACTATGATGTGATCTTGTGCGAGCGCGGGATCCGTACTTTTGAGACTTACACACGCAACACGATGGATATCTCAGCCATACCTGTCGTTAAGAAGCTGTCGCACCTGCCGATCGTCGCCGATCCCTCGCACGGCACAGGCCGCCGCGATAAAGTCGCCCCGATGGCGCGTGCCGCCATTGCGGCCGGCGCGGATGGCTTGCTGGTGGAAGTCCACCCCGATCCCGATCACGCCCTGAGCGACGGCGCACAATCGTTGCGGCCGGAGCAGTTCGAAGAGCTGATGGCCCAGTTGCGAATCATCGCGCCGGCTGTGGGAAGAAGCTTGTAGCGCTCGGTTGACGAAAGAAAGGACTCAGGTTAACGTAAAGGCAGCCAAATAACATTTCCCAGCTATGTTATTGTCTATCGACCCGATACGATTCCGCTCCAGGTGGTAGCCATCCTGCATGGAAAACGAGATCTGAGGGAGCTGATGAAACGCCGGGAGCATCCCTAAATGCGGACGGTCGCGATAGTTGGCACTGGGCTGATCGGTTCCTCGTTTGGACTGGCGCTGCGGCGGGCGGGGTTCGATGGAACCATTCTCGGCGTAAGTTCGGAACGGGCGATCGCGGATGCCCTGGCAGCAGGGGCCATCGATCGCGGCGCGCCTCTGGCCGAGGCCATCCGGGCAGCGGATCTCGTCTTTCTCTCACAGACGATCGGCCGCATTCTGGATACGATCCGGCATCTCGATCCTCTGCTCAAGCCGGGTGCGCTGGTAACGGATGCCGGCAGCACAAAAACGGAGATCGTCGATCTGGCGCGCCAGTTTATCCGCCGTGGACAATTCCTGGGGGGCCACCCGATGGCAGGAAAAGAGCGGCGCGGCGCGAGCGAGGCCGATGCCACGCTCTTTCAAGACCGCACCTGGGTTCTTACCCCCGACGAGCCTTCGGAGCTGAAGACGGCGGCCGCGGCGGAGTTTCGGCATTGGCTGCTCCGGATCGGGGCCAATGTAGTCATACTGGACTGTGAGGAGCATGACCGTCTCGTGGCGCTGACCTCTCACGTAGCGCAGCTCGCTTCCACCGCGCTGGCCGCTACAGTTGCAGACTGCCTGAGCGGGGAACGGAGTCTGCAGGTAGCCGGGCCGGGTCTGGCCGATATGACGCGCCTCGCTCTAAGCCCATACGACGTGTGGCGCGATATCCTGGCAACCAATTACGAGCACATCGACCGTGTGCTTTCGCTCTACATTCAGAAGCTCGAACACCTGCGGGAAAATCTGCGCACGCGCCAGCTTGCCGAAGAATTTGCACGCGCGGCTGACTTGGCGTCCCGCTTGCCGCGCCCGAAGTAGGATACACTACGCATGAGGGAATCAGCCCGCAATCCATCTGCCGGCAGCCGGCGGGAATTGCCGGCTGCCTCCCCACGGGTTGCCTGGCGCGGCAGCCAATTGGCCAGCCACACCGGTCGCCGAATTAAGGAAGTTTACATGGAACAGAAATTAAAGATCGCGGTGTTTATCGATTTCGACAACATCGAAATCGGAGTGAAATCCACCCTGCACCGCGAATTCGATGTCGCCGCCGTCCTGGACGCGCTCAAGGAACGCGGCGAAATCGTCACCAAGTTCGCTTACGCGAACTGGGGACGGCAGGAATCCGCCACGCGCGCCTTGTCGGAGCACGCGGTGCAAATGGTGCAACGCGACCCCTCCCCCCGCGGGGATAAGAACGGCGCGGATATCAACCTGGCTCTCGATGCGCTCGAGATGGCCTTTACGCACGACCACATCAATGCGTTCGCAATCGTCAGCGGCGACAGCGATTTCATCGCTCTGGTCAACAAGCTAAAACAGTATGACAAACGCGTATTTGTGGTAGGCGGCAGGGCGTTCACCAGCACCATCTTGCAGAAGAACTGCCACGAGTTCGTCGCGTACGAATCGATGATTGACGAGCCGCGGCCGCGGTCACAGCCCCAGCCGCGCGAGGCGCAGCAGGAACGGCAACAGCGCCCGCCGAACAAGCGGGTTGCGTTGGATCTTGCCCAAGCCATGCCGCTCGTGGAGCGGGCGCTGGGAGTGCTGGAGCGCCGCGAGGTGCGTCCTCAGCTTGGGCTACTCAAGTCCACCATGCTGCAGCTCGACTCCACCTTCAACGAAAAGGCATACGGCGCCAGTTCCTTCACCGATTTCGTAGAGAAGCTGCAAAAGGCGGACTTTGTGGAAGTCTCCGGGGGCGAGGGGCGGTATATGATCCGCATGAAGGGAGCGGTGCCCGAGAAACCGGGGGCCAAGCCGGAGCAAGCCATCCCCATCCTGCGCGACGTTCTCGAACTGCACCGGATGGAAATCGATAATGGCGCCAATGCAGACGAACTGGCGGAATGGGTAAAGCAGGATCACGCGAATTTCGACTGGCGCGAGTACGGCTTCCAGGAGTTCAGCGAACTTTTGAATTACACCCAGGACAAGGGCCTGGTGCGGATTCAGGCGGACGAAGAAAAGGGCCTCACCGTGTTTCTGGGTACCGAGTTTCATCCGCCGGCCCCACCACCGGAACCCGAACCGGTACTGGAAGTGGAAGAAGAAGATGTGTACGAACCGCAGCCGCTGGTTCCGGGGCAGCCGACGGCAACCGGGGAAATTCCGATTCCCGAGCCTCCGCCGAAGCCGCAGCGCCGTCCGCGCGTACGTAAGGCGTCTGGCGAGCCCGGTAAGAAGCGGTCGCCGCGGCCGCGCAAGAAGCAGCCGATTCAGTAATTAGCCGGGGCTCAGAGTAGCAGCTCTCGCGCGTCGATCTTTTTCTTCGCCGGCGCGAGCGGCGTATTCAAGAAGTCAATCACGGGCGCCATTGCCTGAAACCGCTTGACGATCTCGCGGAAGAGAGCCTTGGTCGTCGCCAGTTCCGGCGGCAGCACCACGTAGAGAACGAAGTATTTCAAGCGCAGCAGATCGGCGGCGGGGTGATCCGCCGCAAAGCCCTTGGGGACGCGCGAGAGCCGGTCGCCTTGCAGTTCGCCCAGCAGCTTGCGCACGGCCGGCACTGCCGTAAGTTTCCTCAGTTGGGCATGCTGACTCGCGATGTGGTTCCGCAGCGCCAGCAGAATCTCGGGCGTGGGCATGTAGACGCCTCCCCCTACCGCCACCTCTTTATGCGAGATGGCGAAATAGTATCCGGCGCCATCGTGGCGCCCGGACCAGCGCCAGGGGAAATGCGCGGCGATGTGATCCTTGTATGGCGTTTTGTCTTTACTGAATCGGGTGTCGCGATAGATACGGTAGATGGCCTTATCGGGATCGGTGACGTGGCCGGGTGCGAAGTCTGTCATTGCGGCGTTCACGGCCGCCACCAGGTCGCGCATCGGCTGTTTCACCTGTTGTTCGTAGATGTGCTTCCGCGGTTGAAACCAGTCGCGCTTATTGTTCTTGGCCAAGGCACGGAAGAACTGAATCCCTTCTTCCGGAAAGCCCGGAAAACCGGCTCGCATGAATTCCCCCCCTTTATAATTGAACCAATGCCCTCTGCGGAAGAGACGCAGGCACGTCTCGCCGAAATACCCAATTTAACCGTTTCCAGAGGCACGTTGCTTTCGCGGTATACCCGATTCGGTATTGGCGGCCCCGCGGATCTCTACGCGGAGACCGAAAGCGTGGAAGCTTTCATCGCGGCGCTTGCGGCCGCGCGGGCCAGCGGCATGGAGACTATGGTAATTGGGGGCGGCACCAACCTGATCGTGGCGGACGAAGGCTTCCGCGGTATCATGTTGCGGTACCGCGCTGAGTCGCTGCGCGCCACCGGCCTGTGCGTCATGGCCGATGCCGGAGCTGACTTGCAGGCCCTGGTCGACTTCACCGTCGCGCGAGGACTAAAGGGGCTGGAAACCCTGGCCGGAATTCCCGGCTCCGTTGGCGCGGCGGTGTACGGGAATGCGGGTGCTTATGGGCATGCCATCTCGGAGCGCGTGGTGCGGGTGCGCTTTTATGACGGCACCCGGGTCAGGTTCTTCTCCAATGAGGAATGCGAGTTTCAATACCGCGAAAGCATCTTCAAAGACCACAAGGAATGGATCATCTTTTCCGCGGAATTGCAGATGGAGCAGGCAGAGCCGGCCGTTTTGCGCCGCACCGCTGACGATATCGTGAAAGTCCGCAACGAAAAGTTCCCCGTCACGATGAAGTGCGCGGGCAGCATCTTCAAGAACCTGCTGTTGCGCGAACTCCCGCGGGAGATCGCGGCGGCCATTCCTGCCGCCGTGGTGCGCGAAGGCAAGGTGCCGGCGGCATACTTTCTGGAGCAGATTGGGGCCAAGGGCATGGAGCGCGGCCAGATTCGCGTCGCTGTTTACCATGCAAACCTCTTGTATAACGCGGGCGGAGGTTCCGCGGCCGACCTGAGCCTGCTGATTCAAGAGTTGAAGAGCCGGGTACGCGACCGCTTCGGAATCGATTTAGAGGAAGAAGTGCAATACGTCGGCTTTGCAGCCGCGACTACATGAAGTAGTCTTTGACCTTCTCAAAGAGCCCCTTCTCCGCCGGCGCGTTATCCACGGGAAGCGTCTCGCGCAACTGTTCCAGCAGTTTGCGTTGCTCGCGCGTCAGCCGCGTTGGGGTCTTGACGTTGATGTGAACGTAAAGGTCGCCGCGGCCCCCGCCATTGAGCATTGGCACGCCCTTGTTGCGCAGGCGGAATTGCGCGCCCGTCTGCGTGGCTTCGGGAACTTTGAGTTTGTGCGGCTGATCTAAGGTGGGGACTTCGATCTCGCAGCCCAGCGCTGCTTGCGTGAAGTTCAGCGGAATCGTGCAATGCAGGTCTTGATCGCGCCGTTCGAAGAAGGGGTGATCCTTAACTTTGAGAAAAACGTACAGATCGCCGGGAGGGCCGCCGTTGGCCCCCGGCTGTCCTTCGTTGGCGAGGCGCACCCGAGTGCCGTCATCCACGCCGGCCGGAATGTTCACCTTCAGCTTGCGCTGGACCTGCTGATATCCCTGGCCGCGGCACTGGCCGCAAGGGTTCCGGTTGATCTGTCCCGAGCCGCCGCACGTGCTGCACGTTCTGCGGATCGAAAGAAAACTCTGCTGGTAAAGGACCTCACCGCGTCCGCGGCATGTGGGACAGGTCGTGGGACCGCTGCCAGGTTCGGCTCCGGTTCCGCGGCACCGGCCGCAGCCCTCCATGCGCGGCACCTGAATCTCCGCGCTTAAGCCGCCCACCGCTTCTTCGAAGGTCAGCTCCAGATCGTAGCGGATATCTTCGCCCCGCTGCGCGCGCGTGCGCCTCCGGCCTCCGCTTCCGCCTCCGAACAAATCGCCGAAACCGAAGAAATCCCCGAGTATGTCGCTGAAATCCTGGAAAGCGTCGGGGTTGAAACCGCCCGCCCCCGCCGCTCCCTGCAATCCGGCGTGGCCGAACCGGTCATACGCGGCGCGTTTTTGCGGATCGCTCAGGACGCTGTACGCCTCGGACGCCTCTTTGAATTTTTCTTCGGCGCTCGGATCGTCGGGATTGCGGTCAGGATGGAACTTCAGGGCCATCTTGCGATAGGCGCCCTTAATCTCCGGTTCGCCGGCCTCCCGGCCGAGACCGAGAACCTCGTAGTAATCTCTTTTGGACACGGAATTTATGATGGTTTAACAGCGACCTTGACCATAGCCGGCCGGAGAAGCTTCCCTCTGAAATTATAGCCTCTCTGAAATTCACCTAAAATCGTCTGGTCTTCTACTTCATCGGTCTGCACGCGTTCCACAGCCTGGTGAATGTTAGGATCGAAGCGCTGCCCGGCGGCGCCGATGGGCTCCAATCCCATCTTCTTCAAGGTCTCGGAGAGCCGCTGGTAAATCAATACGATGCCTTTGGCGTAGTTGGCATCCGAAGTTTCCACTTTGAGCGCCCGCTCGAAGTCGTCAAGGACCGGCAGGATGTCTTTCACAAGGTCGGCGGCCGCGAACTGCAGGAATTCGGAACGCTCGCGTTCGAAGCGGCGGCGTGCATTATCGAACTCCGCGCGGCTATACAGCAACTTGGATTGCAGGTCAGCCTTCTCTTGTGCGAGTTGATCGCGCTCGGCGCTGACAGCAGCCAGTTGACTTTCCGGAGTTACAGCGGGTACGGTTTCCTCCGAGGAACCGTTTGGAGAATTGGGATCGGGCTTCTCGGTATCCACTACTCTTAGCTTAGCAAACGAGGCGTCGCCGCATCCGCGAACGGACTCGTAAGTCTATCGAAATGCACGGCGAAAGTTTTAGAATGAGGCGCGTTCCAAAGCGCGGCTGGTCTGCAGGACCGCCGCCATGACACGTTCGTACTGCATGCGCATCGGCCCGAGCACAGCGACTTTGGCGGGCAGTCCGCTGGCCATGCGCACAGTCATGCCAATGAGCACCAAATCCCGCATGGCGGGGTGCGCGTCCTCTAAACCTACATGCACCTGGAGCTCGCCGGGAGGCAACTCCAGAAACCGGTCGAGGAGTTCAATCAGCCGTTTCTTTTCCTCAAGAGTGCGGAGCAAGTCCCGCAGCTTCTCCCGGGTAAGGTGCAGGTCCAGCCCCAGCAGGTTGGATGCGCCTTCCATGTGGACTTCTGGATCGGTATCCACCTGGAGGAGGCCCTTCTGGTAGAGTGCCTGGAGCTTTCGCTCCACGGCATCGTACATCGCGCGCTCTTCGGCCATGCGGTGGAGCAACTCGCGGCGGGCGGCTTCCAACTGCCATCCGCTGAAGTTCCGGTTGACGTAATTGCGAATCGAAATCAGTTCTTCAGGAGTAACGGGCTCATCCAGCGCAAGAACGCGATTGCGAACCATGTGGTCCCGCGTCACCAGGATCATCAGAACGCGGCGGCCCCCTAGCGGCAGAAGTTCGATCTGGTCCAGCTCCTGCGCGGCTGCGGGAATCGCGGCGGCAATGCCGACGTTCCTGGTTAATTCCATCAGGATGTGGCTGGAACGTTCCACGCGCGCTTCCACGGTGGGCAGCCCGCTCAATTCGGTGCGCAGACGCTCGGATTCGCCGGCCAGGATCCGGCCGGCGGCGAGTGAGGCCACATAAAACCGGAAGGCCTTCTCGGTCGGGATGCGG
>PSRJ01000301.1 GCA_003175985.1 Terriglobia bacterium | reverse complement strand
CGCCCGCCGACACCAGCCCGGCTCACCTGAAGGCGCTGTTCACCAGCTTCGACGAACGCTTCCGCGGCCGCATCAAGCTCGCCTTCGATGCAGCCGAAGTCCGGCCCGCGATCACATACACCGTCGAGCCCGCCTTGGACGCCCTTTCCGCCGAGCCCGCGACCATCCGCTTGACCGGCGAAATCCCCCCGGGGGCGCGGCAGTTCACGTGGACGTTCGGCTGGACCTTCGCGTCCTATGCCATGATCGTCCGCAACAGACCCGCCGACAATCCGGCGACGCAATGGCTGGAAGGCGGGCAGATCAGCGCGCCGATTGCTCTTAGCGCCCCCGCACCCGTCTTCGGCCGCCTTGCCACAGCCTGGCGCTACCTGACTCTGGGTTTCACCCACATCCTGCCCAACGGCTTCGACCACATGCTCTTTGTCCTCGGCATCTATCTGCTGAGCGGCCGGGCCCGCTCGGTCCTGTGGCAAGTCAGCGCCTTCACCGTGGCCCACTCGATCACTCTCGGTTTGACGATGTACGGCCTGGTTTCGGTATCGCCGAAGATCGTCGAGCCGCTGATTGCTATCTCGATTGCCTACGTTGCCATCGAAAACGTGTTCCTTTCGGAACTGCGTTCGTGGCGCGTAGCCCTCGTCTTCGCCTTCGGCCTCCTTCACGGCATGGGCTTCGCCGGAGCGCTGAAGGAGCTTGCGCTGCCGCGCTCCGAGTTCCTCACTGCCCTGGTCAGCTTCAATCTCGGAGTGGAAGGCGGACAACTCGCAGTCATCGGCACGGCCTTTCTGTTAGTCGGATGGCACTGTGCCCACCGCGCCTGGTACCGCGGCCGTATCGTAGTCCCGGCATCGCTAATGATCGCCTGCACCGCCGCGTATTGGACCGTCCAACGGCTGTCATTATAACCGGTCCGATCAGGCGGTTGAGCCCGGCGGCCGTTACTGCGCCGGAAGATCCGATGGCATCAGAAAGCCCGCCGCCTTAACGCCAAGTGCAGCAGAATGCCAGCCGCGAGGAGCGGCAAGTAACTCGCCGGTTCGGGCACGGGGCTGAATGGAGTCAATCCGGTGCCCGTCACTCCGTCCAACAATAACGCCGAGTCGAAACTATTGTCGAGTGCGTCGGAGACCAGAAACTGAAACTGAAGAACGCTGCCCTTATACGCGCTCAGATCGAAGTTAGTGATGGATTGCAATCCGGAGTGCGTGCAAAGCGTGGTCGCGTCCGAAGTCACCAGGAAAACCAAGTTGCAGTCGACAGTCGGAAACGTTGTCTGCGCGCCATTGATATCGCCGCTGGTGATCGTCGCTACCGAAACGCCGCCTTGCAGGATAGAGATGGTGTAGAAATCAGGATTGCCTCCGCCGGCTGTCGAAGGCTCATTCGTGAAGAAATCGAACAAGAAATTGATGGAGGCGTTTGCTCCCACCAGATACGGACCCGAGGTCAGAATGGAAGTATCCTGAGAGCCGCCCTGGTCTCCCGGTCCGTTCGACAACAAGGCATAATGAGAGCCCTCGGGGGCATTGATCTTTACCGAGCCGTCGCTCGCCGCAAGGCCGCCGTTGGCTAAGACCTGGACGTTGCCCGGCACTCCGCTTACGGTCCAGCCCGTCAAGTCGCCGGTCTCGAACCCGCCGTTAACAATGTCGGCGTAACTGGCCGCCGGCAGCAGGGCCAGTGTGACGAAAAATATTGCCAATCGCATAATTACTCCACTATTGAGCAGTTACCGCCACTGCATTGGAATAGGAACTCTGGTTCGGCGGTACGAATGAATCGGTAGAAGTGACAAAGTAGCCGTATCTCGTGCCCGGAACTACCTGCGTGTCGGTGAATGCAGCCGGCGGCGGCGCTCCGGTAGTCTGTCCGATCTTAGTTATTGTGGTCTGCGCGTTATTAGGATCGAAACGATAGATATTGTACTGAGCGATAATCTTTAACTGCACCGGGGTCCAGGCCAGGCGGATCTGCCCCGGACTGACACGCGCCGTAAGGCCCGCCGGAGCCGGTGGATTCTGCTGGCTGGCGAATTCATATTGGATTTCGGGATCCGATCCGTTGGCCAGTTCGCCGTTGGCCAGTTCGCCGTTTCCCAACTCCCCATTCGCCAGTTCGCCGTTGGCCAGCTCGCCGTTCGCCTGGTTGACTCTGCCGTTGGTCTGTTGGAAATCGGCGCTGGCCCAGTCGTTGTAACCAGGGTAAGAGGACGCATCGACCGCGCCGCTACCGTTCAGATCGACCGCAACTGTGCCCGCATCGATCAAAGAGACGAAGTACGGGGGTTGCGCCGAGAACGTAATATTGTTGTTCCAGTTTAGCGGTGCGCCTGTCCCAGTGCTATCTTTGCGGACCACGGTGTAGGCGAGACTCTGAGTACAACCCGTCGTACGAGTGTCTCCAAGAATCAGATCGATGGGATTCGGCGGCGCAAACCATCGTGTGCGGTAAGTCATTGTCCCCAAGCCGGCGGACTCACTTAGCAAGCTCTCATTGATGGAAGGCATCGCTTGCCGCGAATAATCCCAATGAATATTACCCGCCGCGTCCATCAGACCCGTCACCTGGAAGGAGTAGTTCATGACGCTTTCATAATCCGGCTTGCAATTGGGCGTGTGGTCGGAGCCGCCGTGTTTCAGGTTGAAGCCGTGACCCATCTCGTGCATGATGGTTCCCGTCTGCTCGTCCTCGGTGCCGACCATGTTGTCGGCCGGATCCGGGTGAGTCCAGCCGCCGAAGGTGATCATGAAATCGCCGCCGGGCAGATCGGAGATTCCGGAAGAGGTCGTACCCACCTGGCTGTGCGCCAGTAATCCGTACCGCCAAAAATTCCGCCGGTTATTGGCGAAGTTCACGGCTTTGAAGGCATTGAGATCCTTCTTCCAGGCGGTCGGAGTCACCTCCGGAATCTGGTGGCCGCCCCCGGTGAACTGGCCGCCTTGCCCTGTATCGAAATGAACATTGACTGCTCCCCCCGGAGCTGCGGCGAAGCCCGAGATTACTTTGTTCAACGCGCCCGATTTGGGCTGGTGATTGTGGTCGGCGGCCACCATCCAATCCAACTGCACGAAGAGGTCTTTGACGTTGGGGTTGGCGCCCATGGCCGGGAAGTTAATAAAACTGCCGTCGGCAGGATCGGTCATGCCGCTGGTCTCGACAATGTCCGGAATGCCGTCGCCATCAGTGTCCTGGACCGTCGTACTGAAGACCACCGCGCCCCACGTAATGCAGTCCGTCACCATCGAAGAAGAAGTCGTAACCTGCGAGGCATTACCGGCCACCGTCGCCGAAACCGTGAAATTATCCCAGTAATGGCCCAGCGCGCTAGTGAAAGGACTGTTATACAAAACACCGTTTATGTTAAGCACATTCGGGGCTGGCGAAGGACCTTGGCCATCGCCGACGATATGTGTCATGCGGGCTTGTGGATTCACGGAACTCGCCTGGAAAAAGCCCAAACCAGTCAGGTTGAAATTCCCGTTTGCCGGGACTGTAAATGCTCCGTCGTACAGGACGATCGCCTTGTAGGGCATGCCCGGTAGACGCCACACGATCACAAGCGTAACGCCTTCGGTCGAAGGTGTTCCCGTGGGGCGCCCGGTGGCATCCAAGCCGCTATCGGGCAAACTGATTACATGGCTCCCGTTCACCAACTGCCGGCCGTTGTCGTCACGCGGAAAATACTGCAGCACATCGGCGCGATATACCGTGATCGTCGGCTGCGGCCAGCACGGAGAAGGCACGGTGCCGAGCGCTGTACCCACAATGTTGTTGCTTTGTGGCGCTCCTTGCGGCGTGAACACTCCATTCTGCCCATTACCCAGCGTTTCCCAGTAGAGATAGGCTGCAATAATATCCGCGTTAGCGGGCACTCCGGAAAGTGTAATGTTCCCGGTGGCCATTCCGTTGACGCCCAGACCGCGCAACCCAATTCCCCCTACCGAGTAGTCACCGGTCAGGAACCAGTTATTCTTGAAAGTAAGGGAATCGGGCGCATTTACGCCAGGGCCGGGTTTCACGCCGCCAGGCGAGCTGTATCCCGTACAGAATCCGTTGACGCATCTGCTAGGTACCGATGTGTTTTGAGCTACGGTAACAGGCAGAAAGGCCGCAACCGTGAGACTGGCTCGCAGCAGTGAGCGTACAAAGGCGCTCTTCGAGTGTGAGGAGTTCGAACGCCGTGCCATGGGTGTTGGTATGTTAAGGGAAAATCAACCTGCGAAGCAAGGGCAAGGTAGTACTAGAGTAACTGGACCAATCGCATAGACCGAAAGTTCTAGAAAGTCTCTACAGCATTCCCGGATCCTGTTTGCCGGCCGGCATGGCTGGTTGAAACGTCGTCGCGGACGTGCGCACCTATTTATATCCGGGACAGGCAATTTCCGATTGCGAACGCTGGAATCAATTGCCCGCCCTCCGGGGAAAGGTGTATCCTGGAGCCAAACACGGTTTCGCACATGCACTGTTACATCCGATAGCGAAACGTGTCCGGCGGCCAGAGATGCAGGGTATGAGGCTAGGCGTGCAAGTCCAGGCGTGAAGTGACGCTTGGTTGCGGCCCAATAGTTCCCCCGTAATTACGTTTATGGATTGCCCACAGTGCGGAACAACCACCCCCGCCGGTACTCTCAGTTGCGCCAAGTGCAGCACACCTTTTGAAACCAGCATCGCCACTATGGTTACAGCCGCGGGTGTTCGCGGCGGCTGGTCCACTGTTTTAAGCGGCTCCCCGAATTTAGAAACTACGCCGCCGGAAGAACTAAGCATCGGCACCGTTCTTGGCGGCCGTTACGAGCTCCTGCAACTTCTCGGAGAAGGGGGCATGGGAGCGGTTTACAAGGTTCGGGATCACGAACTCGACCGGATCGTCGCGCTCAAAGTGATTCGCCCGGAACTGGCCCGCAATGCCGCGGTGTTGCAGCGCTTCAAGCGGGAACTCATCCTTGCCCGCGAAATCACGCACAAGAACGTAATCCGCATCTTCGATTTGGGAACAGCCGCGGGTGTCAAGTTCATCACAATGGATTTCGTGGAGGGCAAGGACGCGGCCGCCTTGCTCCACGAACAACGGAAATTCGCTCCCAGACTGGCTGCGCGGATGATCTCGCAGGCTTGCCTCGGCTTGGGGGCGGCGCACGCCGTGGGGGTTATCCATCGCGACCTCAAGCCGCAAAACATGATGATCAATGCGGCCGGGGATTTGGTTCTCATGGATTTCGGCATCGCCCGCTCGCTGTCGGAAGACGGCGGCATGACCCGCACCGGCGCAATCATGGGCACGCCCACCTATATGTCGCCGGAACAGGGCAAGGGTGAAAAGGTCGACCAGCGATCGGATATTTACGCGCTGGGGATCATCTTTTACGAGTTCCTCACCGGCAAAGCGCCGTTCGAATCGGAAACGGCCATGGGCACGCTGCTGAAGCGCCTGCAAGAGCCGGCCCCGTCCCCGTCCAAGCTGGACCCTACGATCCCGGAAGCGCTGAGCGATATCGTGCTCCGCTGCCTCCAGTTGGATCCGGCAAAGCGCTACCAGACGGCGGAAGAGATGCGGCAGGATCTGGAAGCGTGGCTGGGGCCCGAATCGGGCACCATGCTGGGAGTTGCACCGGCGCAGATCGTCCGCGCGAAACGGATCTGGGAGCGTATTGCCATTGCGCTGAGCATTGCACTGGTGACTGTCACTGGAGTGATCCTGCTGCAGCGGTCGCAGAAACCGCCGCCCCCGCATAAATCCGTCTCGGTACTGGTGGCCGATTTCGATAACCAAACCGGAGACCCGGTCTTCGATGGGACTTTCGAGCCCATGCTGGGCTTCGCCATGGAAGGCGCGTCGTTTGTCAGTGCATTTAACCGCGCGGATGCCCGCAAGACGGGAGCGCAGCTCCGAAAAGGGGCAGCCCGCCTGGACGCGGAACTGGCGCGCCTGGTGGCAGTGCGGGAAGGCATCGACGTAGTGGTTGCCGGCGCTATCAAGAGCGATGGCGGAGGGTACGTGCTTTCCGTGACGGCCAGCGAGCCGGGTACCGGGAAGCAAATCGTCAGCCGACAGGAAAAAGCCTCCAGCAAAGAAAAGGTGCTCACGGTGGTGGGCAAGTTGGCCGCCCCGGTGCGGAAAGCGCTCGGCGACGCCTCGCCGGAATCGAAGCAACTGGCAGCCGCGGAAACCTTTTCGGCGGCATCCCTGGAGGCCGCCCATCAGTATTCGTTAGGGCAGGATTACCAGTGGTCCGCCAAGTGGGACGATGCCATTCGCGCCTACTCGAAAGCCGTGGAACTCGACCCCACGCTGGGCCGCGCATACGCCGGGCTGGCCGTGGTCTATTACAATTTGGGTCAGCGCGAAAAGGCCGAGCCGTATTTCTCGAAGGCCATGTCGCTCATCGACCGGATGACGGACCGCGAACGGTACCGCACTCGGGGCGGCTACTTCATTCGTTCGGGCGACATTCCCAGCGCCATTGACGAATTCACCCGCTTGGTCCAGCAGTATCACGCCGATTCGGCCGCGTTGAATAACCTGGCCCTGGCCTATTCGCTGCGCCGGGAAATGGCGAAGGCCGTCACCTATGCGCGCCAGTCCTCCGGCATTTATCCGAAATCGGCCATGCGGCGGGCGAATGTTTCAATTTTTTCGATGTATGCCGGCGATTTTGCGGCGGCCGATAAGGAGGCGCAGGCCACCATCGCTCTCAACCCCGATTACCCGAAGGCGTTTATCGTGCGCGGCCTGTCCCAGCTCGCGCAGGGCAAGGTGAATGACGCGCTGGAGAGCTACAAACACGTGGAGTCCTCGTTGAGCCCGTCTTCGGCGGCCATTGCTTTGGCTGATCTGGCGTTGTATCAGGGGCGGCTGGCGGATGCTCGAGGTGTGCTGGATCCCGCGATTACGCGCAGCCGGGCGGAGAATCGCTCGACTGCGGCGGCAAGACAGCTCCTGCTTCTGGCACAGGTGCATCTGCTCGAGGGACACAAACCTGACGCCATCAAGGCAGCGGGGGACGCGGTGGCGCTCGATCAGTCGGAGGAAGGCGCTATTGAAGCGGCCCGCATTCTGGCGTTGGCAGGCAACGACGCGAAGGCCCGCTCCCTGGTCGCGCCGCTCGCAAGCAAGTTGAACAAAGACTACCAAGCCTACGCCAAGATTGTCGAGGGCGACATTTTTCTCGAGCACGGCGACGCCCTGGGCGCGGTGCAACAACTGCGCCAGGCGCAGGCTCTGGCCGATACCTGGCTCGGGCGGTTCGACCTGGGCAGGGCATACCTGGCCGCAGGTGCGTTCGTGGAGGCTCATGCCGCATTTACCGCCTGCCAGAGCCGCCGCGGCGAGGCCACAGCTCTGTTTCTCGACGAAGTCCCCACCTACCACTACTACCCGCCAACGCTGTATTACCTGGGGCGGGTGCTGGAGCAGATGAAGAGCGCCGCGGCCGCGGACTCCTATCGGGCCTTCCTGGCCATGAAGACAGCGGATAGCTCCGAGCCGATCGTCGCCGATGCCCGGAGGCGGTTAGGCACGTTGTAGTGCGGCAGCCGGCGCTTTCCGCGTCTCTTATTCTCCTCTGTTTATCAACGCTTCCCGGATGCCGCAAGGCCACAATCCTTCCCGCCACGGGCGGAATACCTCTGGAAGCGGCACGTGCCGGCGGGCCTCCCGCGCCCGTAAACCTGACCGCAACCGCCGAGTCGCGCCGTGTCCGTCTTAGTTGGATGCCAGGGTCAGCCGGCAGCAAAGAATTCCGAATTTACCGTTTTACCGGCCCGAACCCAGCCGGTGTAAGTTTGGCAGGCGTTGCGCGCCCCACCGGAAATGCACCTTTCCGCTTCGATGACGATACCGCCCTCCCCGGCATGACATACACCTACTTCGTCACAGCCGTGGATGCGTTCGGCCAGCAGGGCGGGTATTCCAACCTGGTTACGGTGACGGCGACGAAGTAATCGGGAAAAGCTGCTTCACAAAATCCAGAGCCTGCTGCGGATCGCTAAGCCTGCCCTCCAGTTGCGCGTCTTCCACCGCGCCCAGCATTTTTGAGAATTGGGGCCCCGGCGTGTATCCGGCTGCGATCAGGTCAGAGCCGGTGATCAGAGGCTTCGGCTTGAGCTGTTCCTGCGTGAACTCATCGAGCTTGCTGTGCACAAACTCGTAGCTGTCCAGCTTGCCGTGACTGGCGACGCAATCGAGGCGATGCAGTTCCAGATGTTCGTCGAACTTCGGCAGGCGAAGAAAGCGTTTCAGGGTGCTTTCCTTCATCCGGGGCACGTCTTTGAAGCGCATGTGGTGGGCCACCAGCGCCGATACTTGTTCGATCTCCTCGCGGGACGAACGAAGCCGCTGCAGAATTCCGTGCGCCAGCCGCACCCCTTCCTCGACATGGCCATCGAACCGGATGCGTTCCGCTACACGAAAAGTCCCCGGCTTGCCGACATCGTGCAGCAGCGCGCCCCAGGCCAAGGTCGGCGAGGGATGCTGGTTCAGTTTCTCGAGCAACAGCAGCGTGTGCACCCACACGTCTCCTTCGGGATGAAATTCCGGCGGCTGCTCGACGCCCTTCATCGCCGCTACCTCGGGAAGGAGATCGCCTAGCAGCCCGGTCTGATCGAGCAGTTCGAAACCCCGGCGTGCCCCACCTTCGGTGAGAATGCGAACCAACTCATCGCGCACCCGTTCCGCCGAGACTTTCTGAATCAAAGCGTGGTTCCTGCGGAGGGCGGCAAATGTATCAGGTTCGATTTCGAAGCCAAGTCGCGCCGCGAAACGTACGGCCCGCAGCAGCCGCAGGTGATCTTCTCGGAAGCGGACTTCCGGGTCGCCGATGGCGCGGATGATGCGACGGTCCAGATCCGCCCGGCCTCCGACGTAGTCCAGCACCTCGCCGCCGGGCAACTCCATCATCAGGCCGTTGATCGTAAAATCGCGGCGCAGCACGTCTTCGCGGGGGTCGCTTTCGAACTGTACGCTGGAGGGGCGGCGGCCATCGGCGTAATCGCGGTCGCTGCGAAATGTGGCCACTTCCACGTGCAGCGGACCTTCGCGTACAATCACCACGCCAAAATGGGCCCCCACGTGCCCCGAATTGGGGAAGAGCTGCATCAGGCGCTGCGGTGAGGCATTGGTGGAGATGTCGAAGTCCTTGGGCTTCGAGCCCAACAGCAGATCGCGTACACATCCGCCCACCAGGTAGGCCTGATACCCCGCCTGTTGCAGTGTGGCGATGATCTTCCGTGCGAGGGCCTCGATGTCCATCCCTGCTTATCCCATATGCTAATATGAGGGAGCCGAACTCCACTCGGAGGCGGGGGACCCGATTCGTGGGGCGCAGTCCGAATTCGGACGGAGTACTTTCAAGCTCTAGCCCGTCAGCTAACCTCGCAGGCGAAGTTGAAAGTCACCGCATGGTGAGCGAGGAGAAGTTCCCGTGACATTAGAAGAACGGCCCGGCGCCGTCAAGGTGGTCGTTGCCACCACCGTGATGCTGTCGTTTATTTCCTTCTGGCGGGCAGCGGCCATCGTGCTCGCGGATATGGCGTCTTCGGCCTACTACGTGGGCGGCATTGCCGAAACCGCTATCGGAAGAGCCGCTCCTTGGTTCATTCTGGCCATCATGCTGTTCTCTTATGCCGTGCGCGCGATTTATATCGAGAGCTGCTCGATGTTCGTGCGCGGGGGCGTGTACCGCGTCGTGCACGAGGCGTTGGGCGGCACGCTGGCGAAGTTCTCCGTCTCCGCGCTGATGTTCGATTACGTGCTGACGGGCCCCATCAGCGGAGTCAGCGCGGGCCTCTATCTGGGCGGCCTCATCAACGAGATGGGCGACAAGTTCCACATAGCCGGCATGCACGTGAATGCGCAATACTTCGCCGCCCTGTTCGCCGCCGCGGTAACGCTCTACTTCTGGCGCAAGAACATCATCGGCATCCACGAGTCGAGCGAAAAGGCTCTGCGCATTATGCAGATCACGACTGTGATGGTGGTCATCCTGATCGTCTGGTGCCTGGCGACAATAGCTAAGAAGGGCGCCTATCCGCTGACGCCGCCCATTCCCTCCAACCTGCATTTCAGCGACGATGCTCTGGGCTGGCTGAAAGGAACCGTGGGCCCGTCCATTACGGTGATCGCCGTTCTGATCGGTCTGGGCCATTCACTGCTGGCCATGAGCGGTTTCGAGACGCTCGCCCAGGTGTACCGCGAGGTGGCCCACCCCAAGCTCAAGAACCTGGAACGCGCGGGGTTCGTCATCATCATTTACAGCCTGATGTTCACCTCGCTGGTCTCGTTCTTCGCGGTCATGATCATTCCCGACGCCGACCGGAAGAACTTCCTGGATAACCTGATTGGCGGCATCAGCATGTATCTGATCGGGCCCGTGTCCCTTCGGCTGCTATTCCACGGGCTTGTGGTTTTGGTGGGAACGCTGATTCTGGCCGGCGCGGTGAACACCGCCATCATCGGCTCGAACGGCGTGTTGAACCGCGTGGCCGAAGATGGCGTGCTGCCCGATTGGTTCCGCCACCCGCATCATAAATTCGGCACTACCTCACGCCTCATCAATCTCGTTGTGGTCCTCCAGCTCATCACCATCCTGATCAGCCGCGGCGATATCTATGTCCTCGGCGAGGCCTATGCGTTCGGCGTGGTCTGGAGCTTCGCCATGAAGGCTCTCTCGGTGCTGGTGCTGCGCTACAAGCAGCCGGAAAACCGTGAGTGGAAGGTGCCGCTCAATTTCCACATCCGGGGCGTGGAGATTCCCGTTGGGTTGGCCCTGATCACCTTCACGCTGTTTGCGCTGGCTACCGTCAACGTACTGACGAAGAAGGTCGCGACCATATCCGGTGTGACATTTACGATCATCTTCTTTATCGTGTTTGAGCTTTCCGAGCAATATAACCGGAAGCGCAGGTCCGGCCAAAAGCAAGAGGTGGAGAAGTTCCGCGTGGATGCGCGTCCCGATCTTTCCGCCGAGACGGTCCGCGTGCGACCCGGCAACGTGCTCGTAGCCGTGCGCAATCCCAACCGGTTGCAACACCTGGCCCGCATTCTCCGCAAAACGGATACGCGCAAGCTCGATATTGTCGTGCTCTCCGTCCGCCAGGTCTCTCCAGCCGGATCCGGCGAGCACCCGCTCGGCACCGACCAGATCTTCTCCGACGACGAGACCACGGTTTTTACCCGCGTCGTTGCGTTGGCCGAAAAGGCCGGCAAGCACGTAGAATTGATGGTGGTGCCGGGAACCGACCCTTACGAAGCCGTGGTACAGACTGCCGCGAGGCTGCATTCGTCCCGTATTGTCATGGGCCTCTCTCCCAAGCTCAGCGCTTCCGAACAAGGGGAGCTTGTGGGGCGGTACTGGGAGAAGCTTCCCGAACCCCGGCCGTCGCTTTCGCTCGAACTGGTGCTCGAAAACCAGAAGGACGTGGTCTTCTACAACCTCGGTCCACACCCGCCGCGCCTTTGGCCCGAGGATATCGACCTGGTGCATCGCCTCTGGCTGGAACTGAGCGCCCGCGGGCCCGGACACAAGCTGCACCATCGGGACATCGTCGGCGTCGCTCTGCGGCGTATGAACGAGGAATTGCATTCCGACCGGTCGCCCGAAGTGGTGGAGGATGTCTTGCGCGAAGTTGCCGGCGGCAACCACGCCGAAGACTCCAAGCCGGAAAGCTCCGTTGTCCAATAAGGGATCGCATCGCCATTACGTACGCGTTCGCCGCGTCGATGAGTGCGATACCCTGCATGACCTGCTGACGCATTGCCTGCCCGCATTCGGCGGCGCATACCTGCGCCGCATCTATCAGATTCTCGACCGAGCCATTGGCATGGGCTG
>PSRJ01000122.1 GCA_003175985.1 Terriglobia bacterium | reverse complement strand
CTGGTAAACCGGGGCGCCGATCTGAATTTGGCAGATCCCGACGGGATCACGCCGCTCATCATGGCGATTATCAACGGGCATTACGATACGGCGGGCTTGCTGGTTGAGGCGGGCGCCGATCCGAACATCGCCGATACCTGGGGCCGAACGCCGCTTTATGCGGCAATCGATATGAACACGTTAGAGCCCTCCACCACGCGCCCCGCGCCGAGGGACGGTGACAAGCTCAATGGGCTCGACATCGCTCGAATGCTTCTGGCGCGAGGGGCTGCGCCGAATCCGCGGCTTACGGCGGCGACTCCGGGCCGCGGAATTCCCGACGGCCCCGATCCCTTGCTGGTTGCGGATACAACTCCATTCCTCCGAGCAGCCAAAACCGGAGACGTGGCCGCGATGCGGCTGCTGCTCGAACACGGTGCGGATCCAAAACTGACCAACCAACAGGGCGTGACGGCACTGATGGCGGCCGCGGGACAAGGCTGGCGCTACGGCGATAGCCAGATTCCGGAAGCCGACGCGCTGGAAGCCGTGAAATTCTGTATCGAACTCGGGCTGGACGTGAACGCGGCCAATGAGAAGAAGCAGACGGCGCTGCACGGAGCAGCCGATCGGGGAGCCGATCAAATCATCCAATACCTTGCCAGTCACGGCGCGAGCCTCGATCTTCGAGATTCACGCGGCAAGACCGCGCTGGAATTGGCGAGCGGCGCGGGTGGCGAGCATCCGGGCTATCCCAGTACTGAGGCCCTGCTGAAGAGTCTCAAGAAGTAGTGCCGTGTCAATCGTTTTTGGGCATTGATCTGCGCTTGGGGTTTTTCGATGCCCAATTCTCCGGGGCGTGCAATTCATCCGGCAGTTTGGTGAAGGCGTCACCGCGTGTTTCGCGCAGTTGCTCCTCGGTAAGATCCTCCGCCGTTGAAAGGTCTGCGCCGCAAATATTGGCGTGGGCCAGATCGACACCCATCAGCCGCGCGCCAATCAGGTTCGCGCCGCTCAGATCCGCATGCCGCAAATCCGCGCCGCGCAGATTGGCCAGCACCAGGTCGGCTTCGCGTAATTGCGCCCACGAGAGGTTGGCCAATGTCAGATTCGCGCCGCGCATCACTGCATAAGCGAGGTCCGGCTTCTCTTTGGGATGCTCTTCGCGCCACCGGTTCCATGCGTCCACGTCGCGCATCAGCAGTTCGAAATGTTCGTTGTCCGCCATTCCGAATCTTATTGTAACGTCCTTATGGTACGCTCCAAATGTGATGCGCGTGTGGGGCCTGTTTCTTACGACTCTTGCGGTCTGGGCTCAGCCTGTAACACCGGCTTATTCGAACCAGATTGAGAGCGATTGGGTCACTCGGGATTTTGTCTTTCACGCGGGCGAACGCTTGCCGGAACTGCGAATACACTACATTACGATCGGCAAACCGCTGCGTGACGCCTCGGGGCACGTCCGCAACGCGGTGCTCATTCTGCACGGAACCGGAGGAACGGGGAGCGGGTTTTTGCGCGAGAATTTCAGCGGCCAGCTTTTTGGCCGTGGCCAGCCGCTTGACGCAGAAAGTCACTTCCTCATTCTGCCGGATGGAATCGGCCACGGGAAATCGAGCAAGCCTTCCGATGGCATGCGCGCCAGATTCCCTCACTACGATTACGAGGACATGGTGCGGGCCGAATTCAGGCTGCTGCGCGAGGGCCTGGGAGTGGACCATTTGCGGCTGGTGATGGGGACGTCCATGGGGGCGATGCACACGTGGGTTTGGGGCTACCTGTACCCGGATGCCATGGACGCTTTGATGCCTTTGGCCAGCGCGCCGGTGGAGATCGCCGGCCGCAACCGGATGTTCCGCGCCATGATCATCCAGGCGATCCGCAACGATCCGGAGTGGAAGGACGGTGAATACACCAGTCCGCCGATAAATGGCCTGATCGCCGCCGAGTACGCACTGTGGATGATGACGAGCAGCCCGCATCAATTGCAAAAGGCGAACCCGACACCGGATAAAGCGGATGCGGCTGTAGCAGCGTTGCGAGAGCGGGCGAAGCAGGTAGATGCGAACGATATGCTGTACCAATTCGAAGCCTCGCGCGACTACAACCCCGAACCGCACCTGAGGGAGATCCGGGCGCCGCTGTGGGTGATCAATTCGGCCGATGATGAAGTGAATCCGCCGGAATTGGGCCAAGCCGCCCGGGGAATCGAGAAGGTGCCGCGCGGGCGTTACATTCTGATTCCAACGAGCGAAGAAACGCGCGGCCACGGTACGCACTCGCAGGCGGCGGTATGGAAGCAATACCTGGTGGAACTGCTTCAGAAAACAGAGCGCAACGCCGTCCCAGTTCGTCTTACTGGCCGGTAGCCCGAATTTTGGCGGCGGCGCCACAAGCCTGGACGACCGCGAAATAGCGGGCGACCCCATCCTTGCCTACGTCGAATGGATTCGTTTCATCCGGCTTTCGGCTGGCGGCGCTGTGAGCCTTGAAGAAGGCATTGTCAAATTCCGAGTGATTCGTAATCAGGGCCGTTGCGCCGTAGTCGGCAGCGGCTTTCGCCATCTTCTTCGACGACGCGATGTAGACGTCGTAGTAGGCGGCGTTCGCATTAAACGGGATTGCCGTGCCGCCGACATAGGCTACACGCAACGGCTTACCCTGGTCGCGTACTTCAAAGAGAAAGGACAGCGTTCCGGCAGTGTGCCCGGGCATGGTGACGATCTGCACCGACGCATCACCCACCGATACCTTCATCCCATCGGCGCCCACGGTATCGTGCTTTGGCTTACCTCCGGCATGGTTGGCCGATTTATCGATGGCTTCCCAATCTTCAGCGCCGTAGATGAGGTGCACTCCGGCAATTTCGTCTTGAAGCAACTTGGCGCCGCCGTCATGATCCGCGTGGGCATGAGAGAGGATTACGTATTTGACCTTTGTCCGATCCAAGCCGAGCTTCTTCAAGCCGCCTAGAATCTCATCTTGGGCGGCATAGTCGAACAGCGCCTCAATCACGATGATGCCTTCGCTGCCGGTAATCGCCCATGCACTGTGGATCTTGGTGCCGAGGAAATAGAGATTATCGGCGACTTTAGCCGGTTCGGCATACCAGGTTTCTTTCGCGGGCGGGCCTGTGCGCGCGCCGCGGCCGGCCGTTGCAGCGGGGCCCGCCGCCGGCGGGGGCGGAATGCAGAGGCGGAGAAACGTCCCCGCCCAATCGGTCCCTGCCGCGATTTTGGCCGCCCCGAGGTAACTGTCGATCGTGGCAGAAGGAGTTTGCGCCGGTGCGATTCCTACGATTGTGAGGAACGCCGCTCCGCCGAGGATAGTCACCGCAATCGATTTCATCTGATTGATCCCCTCTTTCGTATCTTGTATATCACGCGAAAGGTTCTTCGCTGGCGAGCTGGTCCAGCAGGTTGGCCGCCTTGGTCAGGTTGTCCACGCCGAACACAACCAGCACCTGCGTCGCCCCCGGCTCAAGGCCGCAATAGGAGTAGTCGACGTTGATCTGGTGTTCGCCGAGACGCGAGGCCGCGCGACCTACCTGGCCGGGACTATGGGCCAGCCGGACCACGGCGACATCCGTCTCTTCAAAGATCATGTGCTGGCTGCCCAGCACGGCTTTTGCAGTTGCCGGATCGCTTACCAGCATGCGCGCCAGGCTCTCGCCCTCTTCGACGTAGGATTGAAAAGCCAAGATGTTCACGCCTTGCGCAGCCAAAGCGAGAAAGCACCTTCCCAACGCCCCTGGTTTGTCTTCAATCGCTACAGTAAATTCCTTGGCCTTCCCCATAGGAGTTGAATCTGCCCTTTCAGAACACTCGTAACGCTGCCGAAAAGACATTCGACGGGGAATGCGCTTCCAACGAAAATGTCGCGGCGTCAGACGAAATCGATTTTGAAAATCCAGCCCGCCGTTGGACTATCGTTCACAGCCCATCCGGGATGGATGCCGGCATCGCAACTGATGAGCGACCCTTCGTGCATGGCGAGCCCATGGGGATCGCTGGAGTTTGGTTCAAAATCGGCCGTTTCCAGAACGCGTCCGGTGGCGGCATCGTACTTGACGAGTCCAGGCCGGTAGTCGGAATGGCGTTTGGAATCGTTACCAATAACCTGCCAGATGGCGCCGTTATCCCAGGCGATGGCGTGATACCTCGGTTTTTCCGGCGCCTGGTAAAACGGAATCATGAATTCCGGCTGCCACGAGGTCGGATCGACACGTAGAATTGCGCGAAGCCGGAGCGATGCGATCCAGAGCTTGCCCTCGTGCCATAAGGCGCCGTGGCAGCCTCCTCCATCATTCGCCGGACCGAGCGGAATTTGGCGATGGCTCACCTGCCGGGCGTTCATATCCACTTGAAAGACGCCTTGGGGAGCGGCGTTGGCGCACATCCAAACGTATCCGCCGCCCACTGCCATGCCGCTGGTGTTGCGCGATTGGGTCGACACGGTCTTTATCACTTTGCCATTCCAATCCACCAGCCAGGCATGTTCCGTCAGATCCTTCGGTTCCGGCAGATGATACCGGGCGGCCGACTGGCCCGTTTCCTTTTGCTCGGCGATCCATAACCCCTCGGATGTCACGGCGATCGCGTTGGGAAATCCGTCCGGGCTCTTAAACAGCTTGGTTGTTTTGACCTTACGCGAGGGAACTTTTCCTTCGGATGCCCGGGCGGGCGCTTCTTCCTGCGCGAAACCCTTGCGTACGGCGCTCAGGCTCATGCCGACCCCGATACTGGCAGCGAGGAATTCTCGCTTGCTCATATTCTCCATAACATCTCCTTCCTGCGGCGGAGAGGTTCCCGCGCCGCGTAGACTCAATAATTTCACATTCTGTTCCCCATTTCTACGGCTGGCGGGCCGGACCGTAGAGCACCTGGCCGGGGCGTTCCATCGTGAGCTTCCCTTCGGCGATGACGGCCTTGCCGTTCACCAGCACGTCCCGGAACCCAATGGCGTACTGGTGCGGCTTCTCAAATGTCGCCGTGTCGGCAACAATCGTGGGGTCGAAGATGACAATATCCGCCTTCATGCCAGGCCGCAACAAGCCGCGATCGAACAGTTTCAACCGGGCTGCTGTGAGCCCTGACATGCGATGCACGGCGTCTTCGAGCGACAGCGTCTGGCGCTCGCGCACATACCGCCCCAGAACGCGCGCGAATGTGCCATAGCTGCGGGGGTGCGGGGCGCCCTGCCCGAAGTGCGGAACCTCGCCATCCGAGCCGATCATGGTGAACGGATAACGTAGAATCCGTTCCACGTCCTCCTCGCTGATGGCGTGATACACCGCCTGGCAGCCGCCGGCATGCTGGATTTCGAACAGGGTCTCGGCGGCATTTTCGAAATTTACCTCGCGCCCGCGCTCCCGCGTGATTTCGGACAGGTTTTTGCCCGCCAGCTTCGGATCGAACGCGCAATTCGCCATGACGACATTGGCCGGATCGCCGCCCCCGCGCGCCGTCTTGAGGTTTTCGATCACGATAGCTTTGATGCGGGCGCGTTGCTGCGGAGCGTCCAGGCGTTCTACAAGCGCTTTCTGCCCACCCTCCTGCGCCCACTGCGGGATCAGCGCCGCCGTGCCGGTACTCGAAGCCGTGTACGGATAAGCGTCTATGGTGGCATCGACGCCGCGGCGGCGCGCTTCTTCAACCAACCGCAGAGTCTCTTTGCTGAGGCCCCAGTTCTCGCTTCCGATGATCTTGTGATGCGTGATTTGCGTGGGCAAGCCGCCATCTTCGCCAATACGTATGGTCTCCCGCACGCTGTCCAGCACGTGCGAGGTCTCGTCGCGCATATGCGAAGTGTGCATCCCGCCCATGCTGCCGGCTACTTTGGCGAGCTCGATCACCTCCTCCGTTGGAGTGTAGTTGCCGGGCACGTAGAACAATCCGGTGGAGAGACCGAATGCGCCGTCGAGCATGGCCTGGCGCGTGATCTGCCGCATCTTGTCTATCTCCGCGGCAGTGGCGGGACGGTTCACCAATCCCATGACCTGCTCTCGAATGGTCCCCTGGCCGGCGAAGGCGCCAAAATTCGGCGCTGGATGTGCGGCGGCAACCTTGTCCAGAAATTCCCGTATCGGCAGAGGTGAGCTGCCGTCAGGACCTTCCATCAGCGTGGTGACACCCTGCCAGATGTAGTTCTTGGCGTAGGGATCGTCGAAAATGCCGCGCCGGGCGTGCGTGTGTGGGTCGATAAAGCCGGGAGCTACCACCAGCGCTTGAGCATCCAAAACGCGGCTTGCGGCGGCCCGATCGAGCTTGCCGATGGCGACAATCGTATCGCCCCGTATGCCGACATCGCCGTAATACCACGACCCGCCCGTACCGTCCACGATCTTGCCGCCGGCAATCAGCAGGTCGTACCTGACGGTTTGAGCAGACAGTATGGAAGTTGCCAGCAGAGCTGCAAGCCAAGCCAGTTTCGACCGCATTCCCACCTCCCGACCGCCGTCTGCCTACGGGGTGACGGTGACGGTCACATTCTCATAGGTAAACAATGATCCATCGCTGGCGACCGCGCGCAACACGTAGGTGCCCGGCTCTTGAAAAGTGACCTGCGTTCCCCATTTGCCATCGGGAGGCGGCTCGGGAATGGTGAACGGGGGCGACCATGGCGAGTTCGCCCATGCCCGCGTGTCCGTCCATGTTTTCATCTGCTCAGGACTGAACGATACCGCGGAAGCTTTCCCACGATAGACAATCCACGAGAACCGCAATCCGGGGCCGCTGGAGGGAACAATGGACGATGGCGGCCGGTAAACGAGACTGGCGGCATTCGTCGAGGCGCTTGTCCCAGCAGCGCGCGCAGAAGCAGACTTCGGCGCTTCTTCGGTCACTGGCTTTCCGGCATGGCGTGGCTGCGGCTTGCCGTCGCGCCGCGCGGGCAGGTTGTCGGGATCGCCGGCCAGCGCCACCAGCGCCAGCGTTTCTCCAACTTTGACTCGCCGGCGGGCCTCGCCCTGGATTTCGAGCTCCGGCGGAATATTGTAACGGAGTTCATCGCGCAGGCTGCCGCCATCGCCGCCAACCTCAGTCGAAATTACTTGTTTATCGATCTGGTAGTCGGTCTTGAGCGATGCATACGCCTTTTCTGTCCGGCCGTGAGTCGTCAGCGCCCAGGTCAGCTCTTTACTGCCGAAGTCTTTCGGCACGCGGATCGTGAATAGAAACGGATTGCGCCGCGGGTAGAAGTGCGTTGGCTGCCCCTGGTCCGGTCCGCCGGGTTCGATGCTATTCTCCGCGCCGATGGGGACGTCGAATTCCTCCTGCCAGTTTGTGTTCATGTAGCCGAAGTACAACGTGAAAGAGCCATCGTCATTCGGCATCCAGCCTTCGTATGCCGGCGATACGCTCTGTCCTTTCGAGTACGTGAACCGGGTCTGGCCGCCGGCGGGGCCCAGCAGCAGGCAGGCCGTCAAACAGGCGAGCGCTATCTTGCGCGTCACTATTTTCCCTGGATCGCCGCGCTGAGTGCCGGCGGCTGCGCTGGGGGCGCCCAGCACAGAGGACACCCGATGTCATAGTCGTTCCGGCCCTTCATTTTCGCTCGCCGTTTCGCCATTTCAGCCTGGAACTGTTCTTCGGTGAGCGATACCGAATAGCCAAGATCGATGAACATGTTCGCGATGGAGCGGCGGCCTCCGCCAGCCCAGTTCCTGGTGTCCGCGGTGTTCTTGTTCGCAGCCGTCGTGTCGAGGAAACCTATGAGGTGAACGATCGTGCCCTTCGGCAGCAGCGGCGCCGCATCGTCGTCGTAGACGTATTGCTTCACCCAGTTGTGGTCGTAGCCGACGCAGTTCAGCGTTTGGATGTTATGCCCCCAAATCGCTTCGAGGCACATACGCACGCCTGGAGCATGCAGGTGCGGCTCGAACGCGATGATCTTCGTGTGTTCCGTCAGCGTCGCGTATGCGTGAAGCTCCTGCTTTGCTTCATTCGGTTTGACGTCGATGTCAATTCCGTTGCCCAGCCGGAGGGTCGAGCGGCGGTAGAGAGGCTTGTAGCCTTTCGGAAAGAACTTGAAGGCAAATTCCAGGTGCGCCTTCGTTTCGCGCCCGTTGGGGTGAATGTGGCCCGCAGTCAGCGAGAGCGCGGAACTTGCCGCCAGCAACCTGCCGGCTTCCGGCGGAAAAATGTCGGCGTTGCGTCCCACCTCGTGAATCGGCCAGCTCGTGGCAGCCTCGTCAGCACTGCTCGCATCGTTCTGGCCCGGCACGAGGCTGACATAGGTCATGTGGTGGAACACGTAGCGGCCCCCCACCGTTTTGGTCTCGCCGCCTCTCGGAATGTCATTAACTTCCCGGACCTCCAGAGCCGACACGTAGCGGTCTTCAGTGAGGCCAGTGGGAATCAGCCCGACATCTCCCCACCAGTCGGGTCCCTTGGCGGGAACGGTCACTTCCTTGGAAGACAGCACCAGGTCCGGTTCGCCGATCGTCCACTTCTCGGAGTCGTCGAAGCGGAGCGGCGGCGGCGCGTCGGCCGGATTGCCGCGCGGCGCCCCGCTATCCACCCACTTCGCGATGCGGGTGATTTCTTCCTCGGTGAGAGAGGGGTCGTCTTTGAACTTTTGAATTCCGAGGTCTTTCTCAACGAACCACGGGGGCATCACACCGCCATGAGGACCGAGCCCGCTCCGCAGCTTGATTGCGCGCGCCCAGGGCCTGACCTCTTCGTAAGTGACCAGCGACATCGGCGCGACGCCGTTTGGCTGATGACATCGCTGGCAACCCCGCTGCAGGATGGGTACGATGTCTTTCGTGAAAGTAAGGGAAGACTGGGCTCGTACCGGGCCCAGCACCACAAGACCGACAAGGACAGCACCGAGCCATGGCAGCCCGCGCGCAGACGATCGAGACCCGAAAGGACCTCTTGGGTTCATCACACACCTCCTCGGGGATCCGTTTGCCTTCGTAGCTCAGTTCATTCTACATCCGGCCGCGCGTGCTTTCACGACGGCAGCCGAAAAGCCAGGAACTCGCCCGAATAATTGCCCCCGCTGATCGGCACCACGATGTATTGTTTGCCATCGACCATATAAGTCATGGGCGTTCCGCTTTGCGGCGCGGGCATCCACACCGCGCCAACTTCCACACCGGTCGCCTTGTTATAAGCGCGGAGCATGGCGCCGCGCGGATGATCCGCGGTCGTCGTAACTTGCGGTTCCGCCGCGATGACCAGCGTCTTCGTCACCAGAATCCCGACATAACCCGCCTGGCCCGTGCGAGGAATGTTCAGTCCTTTGAGCGTGGGATGATTGCGGATATAGTCCGGCGTCTCGCCGTGGGCGATCTGCCATACGAACTCGCCCTTATCCATATTGATGGCCGTAATTCGTCCATAAGGCGGTTTGAGGAGCGGCAATCCCTGAGGGGTCAAGGTCAGCCCGCGTCCCACACCGGCCGTTGTAGCCGCTGCGCCGGGCGCGGCCGCCGTGTTTTCACGCGCTGCCGGCCGCGCAGCATCGGCTCCGACGTTTTCCCCCGGGCCGGATACATACTGCACACCAGTGGGCGCAAATCCTTCGACGTAGGCCGCATCGGAAAACTCCTTGCCAGGCGGCGGGAGCAAGGCTACGGGAGGGAACGAGACGAACGATGGCACATAAGCGATATGGGTCTCCGGATCGTAGGAGAAGCCGGGCCAATTCATCCCGCCCGAAGACCGGAAGGAAGCGATCGGCCCGTCCGCCTTGCTGACTACGGTGGGCGTAAAGACGGGCCCCAGTTTGTACTTCGAAACCAGTTGCATAGCCTCGGCCCGCAGCGCAGGAGTGAAGTCGATCAGGTTTTCAATCGTTACGCCCTGATAATCGAAGGCCGGTGGCTTCGTTGGAAACGGCTGGGTCGGCGAATACCATTCTCCCGGAACATCGCCCTTCTCGACAGGCCGCTCCTCGATAGGCCAGACCGGCTGGCCGGTCACACGGTCGAATGCGTAGAGAAACGCCTGTTTGCTCGATACCAACACCGCCTTAATGGCCTTCCCGTTGACGTTAAGGTCCGCGAGCACCGGCCCCGTGGCGATATCCATGTTCCAGATCGAATGGTGCACCAACTGGAAATGCCATTTGCGCTGTCCCGTCTTCAGGTCCACGCAGACCAGGCTGTCCGCGAACAAATTGTTCCCCGGCCGGTGGCCGCCATAGAAATCGGAGGAGGGAGTTTCGACGGGGAGATAGGCCAAGCCCAACTCTTCATCGACGGCCATCTGGGTCCACACGCCAACGTTCCCGTTGACCGCCCAGGACTCATTCAGCCAGGTATCGTTCCCAAACTCGCCCGGCCGCGGAATGGTATTAAACTGCCACAGCTTCTTTCCGGTTCGTACGTCGAATGCGAGCACCATCCCCTTGGTGTTGTTGTGGGTCTTGGGCGTGCCTCCTTCGCGGAATGCCGAGCCCACTAGAACCACCCCGCTGCGCGTAACGGCCGGAGTCGCATGCAGTCCGATTTCGCCGTTGATCAAATCGATCGGCTGCCCCGTGCCGTAAACGGCATACTGCTTCATATCTACCGCGCCGTTGATGCCGAAGGAACGCACCAGGGCGCCCGTTTTGGCATCCAGGCAGATCAGCCGATACCCCGGCGTAACGTACAGGATGCGCTCCTCGGCGCCATTCGACCAGTACGCGAGGCCGCGGCCTGAGAGTTGCCGCGGCGCCGCCGCTCCGCGCGCTCCTTCATGTTCACCGTGCACCCAGAGCAATTCACCAGTGGCGGCATCGAGCGCGATGGCCGCGCGCCGCGAGCCCGCTGTTGTATAGAGAATGCCGTTCACCATCAGCGGAGTCGCTTCCAGCTTGTATTCCGGCCGATTGCCCAGGCCGTCGGTCTTGAACCGCCATGCGACTTCGAGCTTATTGAAATTGGCGGCGTTGATCTGGTCCAGCGGCGAGTAATGATAGTTGCGAAGGTTCCCGGCGTAGGCGCGCCACTCCCCGTTGTTCGTGTTTGATTGGGCGCGTAACTCCGTCGTCATCGAGGCGAGCCCCATCCCGAGGGATGCGGCCGCGCCGCTTATGAGCAGGTCTCTACGATTTACCTTGCAATGCTGATCCATACTGCCATCCTGTGGAGAAGTTACCGGCCTTCCGGCGCGAACGCGAGCAACACATTGCCGGGCATTCCGCCGAACCGCGAATAGCCGGAATTCACAAACACCATCCCGTTAGCGACTACCGCACCGGGACCGTCGATCGATCCGCCCTTAGCTTTTACACCGTTGACCGTTTCGAAATCGCGTGCCGTACTGTAGTCCCACAAAATGCTGCCTTGTTCGGCCGAGTACGCGCGAAAGTGGCCGTCCATTGAGCCGGAGAAGACCACGCCGGTGATGGCAGTCACAGCCGCGGACTGAGCGGGACTGCATCCCGTTGGCGCGCCGGGAGCACAGACGATCGGCGGCGCTGTCCAGACCTTGCTGCCATCTCCGATGCGCAGGGCAACGAATCCGCCTCCCTGCTTCGGATCGAGAATATTGCGGCGTGTGTCCAGCGGGTCGGTGGGGCGGGTTCTGCCAGAAGCCGAAATAGCAGCGTAGACGTTCTGGCCGTCGCTGGCCATGCCCCACTGCACGCCGACTGATGGGCCCACGTTCGGCGCGCGGCTGACGATACGCACCTGCCAGACGATCTCGCCTTGCTTGTCGGGGTCGAGTGCATAGACCATTCCCGACTTCTGCCCGGCGAGGAGAATCTCTCGGCCGCCCGGCACGCGGGTCAGGATCGCGGAGGAACCGAAGTCGTAGTCGGGGCCATTCTCGACAGGACAGCTCTGCTTGTCGGTGCCGCAGGATGAGTTATACGCGTCTCCGGGAAGGGTCTGCCGGGACCACACGATGCGCCCGCTGGCAAGATCGAGGGCGGCGATCGCATCGCTGGTAGCGGTGGCGGGTGAGGAGTAGTTGTCGCCGGTAGCAACATACATGACGCCGCGCTTGGCATCGATGGAGGGCGCTGCCCAGATTCCTGCCCCGGAAGGGCCGAACTGCGGGGTCCCGCGCGCGGTTTTCCCGGTCGGCTTTGCAGGCTCCGGGATCATATACGATTTCCACACGAGCTGGCCGTCGCGGATTTGCAGCGCGACAATGCTCCCGCGGAAGGTGCAGCACGGATAATTCGGGTCGAGCGAGCGTGTCTCTTCCCAGGAGGCAACGGGAACAAAAACGTTCCCGTTGTAGGCTACCGGAGCACCCGTCAGGCGGGCGGCATCGTGCTCCTCAATTTTCTTTTTCCAGAGCAGCTTCCCGGTCTCGGCCTCCAGAGAGTAGAACCATCCAGTCTGATCGCCGAACAGGAGGGCGTGCCCTTTAGCGAGGGGCGCCGCCAGAATCGACGAGCGAACGGGGCCGTTAGCCTGGAATACCCATTGGAGGCATCCCGTGGCGGCGCGCAGCGCGTGGATGACGCCGCCGGCGCTCCCCACAAAAACTTGTCCATCGATGACAGTGGGTTGTGCGAACGCGGTCACATCGCCATCGAACCCGAATGCCCACTTCAATTTCAGGCGGCTGACCTGGTTGATGCTCAGGCCGGCCTGTTCGGCGGTGAGGTAACGCGTATTTCCCGGCGGGCTCCAGCCGTTCCACTGGGATTTCGGTTTATCCGAGACAGTGACCCGGCGATCGGCGCAGTAAGCGGCCGGAGGGAACGCGACGGCGGGAGCATTGGTTCCCAGGTAGGCGGCGACGGCCTCGCGATCCTCCCGAGACATGGGGTAGGCCACCGTCATCATGGCTCCGAAATCGAGAGTGTGCAGGATACGCGAAGCCGGCATCTGGCGCAGGCTCTCACGGGGCGGAATTCTCGGGTTCGTCTGATCGTGGCAAGCGGCGCAGCGCCTCTGGTAAACCGCTTCGCCGGAGGGCGGCGGCGCCGGCTGGGCAGGGATTGGCAAAATGCATTGGCAGGCCGCCAAGCCGGCCAGACTCGTCAAAACGTGCAGCCGGGAGCGAGGCATGGGCGGAGTCTATCACAACCACCCTCGCAGGCGGGCCCGCCTACCGTGGACTTGAGCCGAAAAATGTGAGAGATTGATACTGCCTTTGCGGTCCCAAGGAGGACAGCACCATGCGACTCGGTTCCGTCGTTATCGCTGTGACTATTGCCGCGGCAGCGGCGCAGGCGCAAGTCACGTTTACCAGGGACGTGGCGCCGATCTTGCAGGAGCGTTGCCAGATCTGCCATCGCGCCGGCACGTTTGCACCCATGTCGCTGGTGACTTACGAGCAGACGCGGCCGTGGGCCCGATCGATCAAACAGAAAGTCGTCGCCCGCGAAATGCCGCCGTGGTTCATCGACAAAAACGTTGGCGTCCAACACTTCAGTAACGATGTATCGCTTACCGACCAGGAAATCGCCACGATCGTCAAATGGGTGGACAGCGGCGCACCGGAAGGAAACAAAGCCGACATGCCGCCGCCGCGTCAATTCCCGGACGGGCAGGCGTGGCAGATCGGCAAGCCGGATCTCATTGTCACCTTGCCCAAGGACGTGGTGGTAAAAGCGAAGGGGCCCGATTGGTGGCCGGACATTCTGGTGGATCCCGGCCTGACCGAGGATCGATATATCCAGGCGGTCCAGATCATTCCTACAAAGGGCAACGCGGTAATCCATCATATTCGGACATCCATTGTGGAGCCGGCAGCCGGGACGCGCCACAGCGGCCAACTCGATGGCAACGTCGCTCTCGAAGTGGGAGAGCAAGGCGTCTTCCTCAACGAGTACGCCATCGGCAAAGGCGGCGACGTGTTCCGCGAAGGCTCGGGCCGGTTGATCAAGGCCGGAACGAAGATCAACTTCCAGTTTCATCTTCATTCGAGTGGTGCGGAGACGCCCGCCAACGTGAGCCTCGGCCTGAAGTTGTATCCCAAGGGCTATGTGCCGAAACACGCGATCACTTCGCTCACTGTGGGGGTGAACGAAATCGACCTCCGGCCGCATGAGGCTAACGTGCGATCGGACGCTTACATGCCGCTCATTAAACCGGCGCGGCTGCTGTCGTTCCAGCCGCACATGCACAATCGGGGGAAGGCGGAGTGCCTGGAAGCCATCTATCCGAACGGCAAAACGGAAATGCTGAGTTGCGCCAGGTTCCTATTCAACTGGCACCTCAACTACGTGTATGACGAAAATGCGGCGCCTCTGCTTCCGGCAGGAACGATCTTGCATTCGATCATGTGGCACGACAATTCCGCCCAAAACAAGTTCAACCCGGATCCGGACGCGCAGATTACCTGGGGAGAACGCACCATCGACGAGATGGGATCGGCGTGGCTCAGCTACTACTACATGTCCGACGAAGACTTCAAGAGAGAAACCGAGGCCCGCAAAGCCAAGCCGCGGACACTTACCAGCGCACGGTGATGAGCGCGAGAAGTTCGCATAGGCATCGACGGACGGCCCGGTTCGCCGCGATTATGGTTTTTCTCGGCGCCGGCCTTTTTCCCTCGAGTGCACAATTCCAGTTCCCCGGGGCTCACTACTCCAAGGGGCAGGATGTCAGTCCGACATTTGACGGGTGGGAGAGCAATCCCGATGGTTCTTTCACCATGTACTTTGGGTATTACAACCGGAACTCCGAAGAGGAGGTCGATGTGCCCCTTGGCCCCGAGAACAGTTTCGATTGGGGTAACGGCGACCAGGGGCAGCCGACGCACTTTTATGCAGGGCGAAGGTGGTTTGTGTTCCGAGTCCTGGTGCCCAAGGATTGGCCTCGCGAAAAGCGGCTGGTGTGGACGCTGACGAACAAAGGCAGAACGAACGTGTCCAAAGGATGGCTGCAGCCGGAGTGGGAAGTGGACAAACTGCTGATCTCGAAGAATGCTATCTCCGATAATTTCCTGCGGACTTCGAATTCGAATCCAACCGCGGACAACATGGCTCCGGTGATCACGGGCTGTGCCGCCCAAACGGTGACCCTGCCGTCCGCCGCCACACTGACCGCGACGGCCACCGACGACGGGCTCCCGAAACCCGGACTAGGAGACCGCGGCGGCCGCGTGGAAGGTGTGTTGATCCGATGGATCCACTATAGAGGCCCCGGTCCGGTACGATTCGACCCGGATGTCAGTCCGGCGGTTTACGGAAAACCGGTGAGTTCGGAGACGAAGGTGAGCTTCACCGCGCCGGGCGACTATCGGATACGCGCAATCGCCACTGACGGAGCGATGTTCTCGAGCTGTGATGCGGAGATCAAGGTGAATGCGGGGACGCCGTAGGGGTGCTGGCTTGAATTCAATCTGACGGACAGGTGGGCTGAGCTTCGGCTTGTTGGGCACGAGCCGGGAACTTCGGTGTGGCTAGTCGTCCCGCGCGGTTTCCTTGATCGCAGCCCAGCGCCAATCTCAGATAGGCGACTCTCTCGTCCAACTGGGCTTGCTTGGAGCGGGGGAGCGACCGTTCACGGATCCGCACCACATTGATAATAAGCTCAAGACCAACGTTTGAGGCAGGTTAAGATAGTCGAGCATGCCTGTCGCCTTCCCGGAGTCGCTCAAAAACCTTACGCTCTGGCGTTATATGGGATTGGAAAAGCTCTCCTGCAAAGCCGCTCGCTCTATTTCCCTCAGCTGAAGTCATTTCGCGATCCGTATGAGGGTATGGTTCCAACTGCTTGGCAGAGCGCCATAGCTGATATGAGCCAAATTCCCGACCTCGGTGAGAACGTGGATTCGCCAGAATCGAAAGCAGTCGTGCTCTCTATTGCCAGCGGCCAGCACCTGCGGGACGAGACGATCCGTGACGAGTTGTACGTGAGTTGCTGGCACAGCAATCCGCACGAATCCGCAGCGATGTGGTCCTTGTATTCGAGAACCAGTGGCGTGGCTATCAGGACTACATCCGATCGGCTTGCGGATGCGTTCCGCGATTGCCGCCTCAGGTTGAACTTGCCGCAGTGGAATATACAGACATAGTTCCTGGGTTCATGTCAGGTAGACCCTGGTCTATCAAACGTCCGAGTTTCAGCACGAGATGGAGATCCGCGCAGTAATTCGAGATCCTGACTGTAAGGCGGCAGCAGCATGAGCCGTGCCCCGCGCGTCACGGGCCCCGAGCTCATGGCTGCCTTTAGCGAAGGCCGTTTCCGTGTTCTGCGTGTCAAAAGCCAGCCATTAGAACGATTACTCCGTACAAGCGCCCTAACCGCCGGGTCCTGTCCCTTTTATTGGCAACCATCGCCGCCGGATACTCTTTCGGTCAACCACGACGATACACTTTGGCAGTTCTTCCATCGCAATCGTCATCAGAACCCGGCGGACGCATTCTATACTCTCGGCGTCGCTGTAATTCCCCCCACGTAGCAGGATGAGGCCTGGTCCATCGGTGGACATCAGAGCCAATAGTCTCGGAAAATCGAGATCGGCCGTGATTACGACACGCGCTTCCCCCAGAGCCTTCGTCAGAATCTGGGCGTCAGTCGCACGATTCAACTGCTGTTCGAGTGCGTGGAGAGCATCGTGGCCCAAAGAACGCAGCCAGCCCGCCAAAGCGGGCGAAAGGGCCATATCGACAAGGAATTTCACTACGTCAATTCTACGGTTTCACCCTCAGCCAGGAACGCTGCGTACCGGAGAGCCTCGTCAATGTCGGCAGATTCCAGGTATGGGTAAGCCTCGAGAATTGTCTCCCGAGTCTCGCCCGCTGCCAACAGGCCAAGCAAACGTGACACCGGAAAGCGTAGGTCCCTGATGCAGGGCTTTCCAGTTGCGACGGCGGGATTGACGGTGATGCGTTGGAACTGGAGCATAAGAGCCACTTCTCATCTTAACGGAGTTCTTAGCAGGTTTCTGAAAAAGGGATTAACCGCGGATGAACACGATGGACACAGACTGAAAGAAATCATTTATCTGTGTGTATCCGTGGCTCAAGATGGGTGTTTCCGCATCGCCACAGCCCCCTTACCGAATCGTCGGATAGTGAATTCCCAGTTGCTCCAGGTAGGTGTCGTACTTGGATGCGTCGTAGTAGAGATTCTTCATGCGCGGGCGGTATTGCTCCATGGTCTTCTGATTGAGCCATGTGGCCGGCTGATCCTCGGCTCGGAGTAAGCTCTGATACTTCATGTCTTTCGTTTGCACGTTGGTGAAGTAATCCCAGGCTTTCTGCACCAGGTCCGGGTGCAGAACGATATCGAGCATCGTTAATGCCTGTACTTTCGCGCCCGCGATCACACCCTTATAAGCGATCGGTGTCGCCATAGAGATCGCGTTCGCCCAGTTATGCCCCGGACCGCCGGGAATGTTGGAGGGATATCGCAGCGTCACTGTAGGCACGTTCCAGGAGACATCGCCGATATCGTCGGAGCCGCCGCCGGTGGGGCCCGCGCCCTGACCGTCGCCATCGCCCTGGCCGTCGTCGGCTTTGGGTGGTTCGCGCAAGTCGGGGATCTTGGCCGCGAGCCCGCGGACGGGCACCTTCAATTCTTTTTGCAGCGCTTTAGCCAATGTCTGGTCATCCTCCGACCACTGCGGCAAGCCCACCTTCTTGATATTCGCGTACATGTCCTCCGCGATCGGCCGGTTAAAATGGCCCGGCCATGCGCTCCCCAACAGGCGCGACGTGAAGCTGGTGTCGGTCATGAGGGCCGCGGCCTTGGCCATGTTGTCCCCGATGCGCCACATGTCCATGATGTGGTCGTAATCGGCCTCGCGGAAGTAGTACCAGACCGAGGCCGTGGCCGGAACAACATTGGGCTGGTCGCCGCCGTCTGTGATCACATAATGCGAGCGTTGCGCTACGCGCAGGTGCTCGCGCCGGAAATTCCAGCCGACGTCCATCAATTCCACCGCGTCCAGCGCGCTGCGCCCGCGCCACGGTGCGCCCGCCGCATGCGCCGTCTCGCCCTTGAAGCCGTACTCCACCGAGACCAGTCCGTTCTGGTTCGGAGACGAGCCCCAGGACACACTCAAATTGGCCGCTACATGCGCGAACAGGCAAATATCGACGTTGCGGAACAGACCCGCGCGCACGTAGTAGGCTTTGGTCCCGAGTAGTTCCTCGGCAACCCCCGGCCATAGCTGAATCGTTCCCTTCAGATGCTCGCGCTCCATCACCTTCTTGACCGTTAGCGCGGCGATGATGTTCAAGGGCACGCCGGAATTGTGTCCCTCACCGTGGCCCGGTGCGCCGGCGATCAAAGGCTCGTGCCACGCGACGCCGGGCTTCTGCGACGCTTGCGGGATGTCATCGATATCGGAACCAAGCGAGATGACCGGCTTGCCCTCACCCCAACTCGCCACCCAGGCGGTGGGGATCCCGGCCACGCCGTGCTGGATCCGGAAGCCTTCTTTTTCGAGAATTCCCGTGAGGTATTTGGACGTCTCGACTTCCTGAAATCCAAGCTCGCCGAAACTGAAGACGGTATCGACCATTACCTGTGCCTGCTTTTTCATCCCATCGATCTGGCCTGCCATATCGGCCTTCAGGGCGGCTTCTTTTTGGGCCGACGGGTTTTGCTGGCCGAACGCCGCAGCCCCGCCCAGCAGCACACACAACGCGATTCTTCGATTTCTGGGAGCACCTCGCACAGTACAGCCTCCTCGATAACGGAAGTATAGCTGAAAGCTGATCGCTGATAGCTGAAAGCTTTCTTACGGCAGCCGGAATGCGACGGTCGTTTGCTGCGCGGCGATCACGACGTACTGTTTGCCGTCCCGCCCCAGGTACGTGATCGGATTCGCGAAGGCATTCGAAGGGAGTTTAGTCTCCCACAGCAACTTACCGGTTTTCGACTCGTACGCGTGGAAGCGTTGGTCGTCCGTGGCTCCGATGAACAGGAGCCCGCTCGCCGTTGCCACCGAGCCGCCGATATTGTACGACCCGGTGTTCATCACGCCGATCTTTTCCAGCGATTCGACGCGCCCGAACGGCACTCGCCACGCTACGTCCCCGGTGTTTACATTGATCGCGAAGAGTTCACCCCACGGCGGCGACTGGCAGGGCCAGCCTGTAGCGGGATTGTTGATCGGCCCCGCGTTCTTGCGCACGAAGGGCATCTGGCTCGAATCCCCGGCTCCGGAGATCTTACCCGTCGGCCGTTCCTTGGCCGGAACCTGCGCCACCATCTTCTGCACTCCACCCCGATCATGGGAATTGATGAAGTAGTAGCCCAACCGGGGGTCGTAACTGCCGCCGCCCCAGTTAAAGCCGCCATCGGGGCCGGGAAACACCACCGTGTCGGTCATGCGCACGGGCGCGTAGGGACCGTCGTTCTGCGCGTTTTGGAACAGGTCTTCGCAATACTTCTGGTGCTCAGGAGTAAACTTTGCGATCTCGTTGCGATTCCACGTTACGCGCGAAAGCGGCGGCGGCTTGAGAGGGAACGGTTGAGTCGGCGAATACCACTCACCGGGGACGTCGCCTTTCGGCACCGGCCGCTCCTCCATGCCGAAGATCGGTTTTCCGGTTCGGCGATCCAGAATAAAGACCAGGCCCGTCTTGGCCGCCTGAACCAACGCGGGGATCTTTTCGCCATCCTTCACCACCTCAACCAGCGTGGGCTGCGGCGGCAGATCATAGTCCCACAGATCGTGATGGACGGTTTGCAGGTACCACTTCATCTTTCCAGTCATCGCGTCCACCGCGACCAGGGAATTTCCGAACAGGTTTGCGCCCGGACGATCTCCGCCGTAGCGATCGTCGCTCGGCGAGCCGATGGGCATCAGCAGCGTGCCCGTCTGTGTATCGATCGAAAACGTGCTCCACACGTTCGCGCCGGAGCGGTTTTTCCATCCGTCGTCCAGCCAGGTATCGTGGCCGAATTCTCCTGGCCGCGGAATCGTGTGGAACGTCCATACCAGCTTCCCGGTACCGGTGTCCCACGCCCGCACATCGCCGCTTCCGCCGTAGGAGCCATAGTCCTGCAGGTGCGACCCGGTGAACACCAGGTTTTTATAGACAGCCGGCGCTCCGTTCAATCCGTACGGAGCGTTCGGAAGCTCGTCCTTCATCCCGGGCTTCAAGTCGAGCTCGCCTTCTTTGGCAAAGCCCGGCACCAATTTGCCCGTGCGGGCATTCACCGCGATCAGGAAGCCATCCTCGGTGCCGAAGAAAATCGTCGGCGGACTGTTGCGATCGCCCGGCCAGTAAGCGATACCACGGGACGGGCGAGCGGCATGTTGATGTTCAAAGCTCCAGATCTTCTTGCCCGATTCAGGTTCCACGGCTACCAGGGTTTGATACGGAGTGGCGAAGTAGAGGACGCCGTTGATCATGAGCGGCGTGGTTCTCGAATCGCGCCGGGTTCCCGTGTCCGAGGGAGGCTGGGTTTCGTATGTCCAGGCCTGGACTAGCCGCGATACGTTACCTGGAGTGATCTGTTTGAGCGGGGAATAACGTTGCGCCCCCGGGTCGCGGCCGTAAGCCGGCCAGTCATTCTGGCCCAGCGCCAATTGCGTGGCGGCGGCCAGCACCAGGCACGAACGGATCAGCGCACTTCGGCTTCGCATTATCCCTCCTTCGGTACCGGAGGATTAGTTTACAGCATTGGTCCGCTCCGCTAGACCCAAACCAGCCCAAAAACGTTGACAAAGCCCCAGTGCCGGGAGATACTAAAGGCACCCTTGAATTGAGTACCAGGCCTTCGTAGCGGGTAGCTCGGTGTATTCAATTCCTTCAGTGGGCAATATGTGTTCGGCGCCCTTGCCTATTCGCTTCGCTAGGGCCCTGGCGAACCGTAGATTCCTTTTCCTCCACGATGAGACCGGTCCCATTCCTTCGGTTGCTGAGGTGTCTTGATGAACTCGATTTTGAAACAGAGGACTTTCGTGTTGCTGGTCGCGCTGCTTTTAGTGGCATCGGCGTCGGCTTTTGGTCAATCGCTCGCGGGCTTGGCGGCGCTCAATGGTACGGTACGCGACGCCAGTGGAGCAACTATCGGAGGCGCTTCGGTAACCGTCGCCAACTCCAGCCTGGGCATTGAGCGCAGGCTCACCTCGGGCGGGGACGGTTATTTTCAGGCCGCCTCGCTGCCTCCGGCCCCCGGGTACGAAATTACCGTGCAGAAGCCCGGCTTCGCGAAATATGTGGTGCCCAACATTCAGCTCACCGTGGGCCAGAATCTCACCGTTCCGATAGCCTTAGCCGTGGCGCAGCAGTCCGAGACCGTCACCGTTACGGCGGACGCGCCTCTGGTGGAAGAAACCAAAACCGGTGTCTCTCAAGTCGTGGAAACGTCGCAGATCTTGAATCTGCCGATCAACGGGCGCCGGGTCGATCAGTTCGTGCTGCTTTCTCCGGGCGCCGTGACGGATGGCGCAAGCGGCGGCGTCAGTTTCCGCGGAGTCCCTGGCGGGAACGCATTCCTACAGGACGGCAACGACGTCACCCAGCAGTGGGGCATCGATATCGCCGGTGGTTCAGTGGTGCCTTCGAGTATCAGCCAGGACGCAGTGCAGGAATTCCAGGTGCAGACTTCCGGGTATAGCCCGGAATTCGGACGCGCTGTCGGCGGTGTCATCAACACAGTTACCAAGAGTGGGACGAACGGGTTTCACGGATCCGCTTTCTGGTTTTTCCGCAATCGCACGCTGAATGCACAAGACCCGTATTCTAAAGATTCTCACGGCAATTTCTTCAACCCGCCCGAGTACCGGCACCAGGCCGGTGCAAGTGCCGGTGGGCCGATTCGCAAAGACAAGCTCTTCTTCTTCGCCAATGGCGAATTCACGCGGCGCAACTTTCCGCTGGTCGACACGATCAACAACGCGCAGTTTTATTCGCCGAGCGGCGCGTACATCGGCCAGTGCGGCGCCTCAGCCATCCCTGCTCCTTCAACGCCCGCTTCCCCCGAGCAGTGCTCTTCGGCCCAAGCGTATTTTCAACGCTTCTTCCAAACCGTTCCGAGAACGCTCTCGCAAAATCTGGGACTGGCTAAAATCGATTGGCGGCCCAACCTGAAGAACGGCGTCTCCTTCAGCTTCAATTTGTTGAACTTCACTTCGCCCAACGGAGCTATCAGTTCGGTAACGGCGAATGCTGTCGGTGTCGGAGCAAACGGAATTCAATCCGCCAAGACACGCACTGCCCGGATTTCCGATACCTATATCGTTTCGAACACGATGGTGAACGAAGCGCGATTCGGCTGGTTCAAAGACCGCCGCGGCCAGGATCTCAGCCCGGAGTTGGCGCCTCCGAACGGGCTCCGTTCGGGCTTGACCGTCCAAGGCCAGAGTGGATTGGGCGTGAGCACAAACATCCCCAATATCCAGCCGACCGAGGATCGTTACACTCTGGCGGACAGTCTGTCCTGGACGAAGGGCTCGCACCAGATTAAGTTCGGAATCGACTTCGCATTGCTCCGCGATACCGAGAACGCTTTGTTTAACGGGCCCGGTTCTTATACCTACGGCTCAATCAACGATTTCGCGCTCGATTATTCCGGAGCTACCAATGGCAAACATTGGCTGAGTTACACTCAATCCTTCGGCCCGCTGCTGACGCATGCTTCCGTCGACAATTATGCGTTCTTCGGGCAGGACCAATGGCGCGTCACATCCAAGTTCACGATCAATTATGGTCTGCGCTACGAATACAGCTCCTACACGCAGCCGCCCGTGAATTCGGATTATCCGCAGACCGGGATTCTGAATGAGCCCGGAACGAATGTCGCTCCGCGCGTTGGCCTGGCCTACTCGTTAAACGGCGGCAAGACCGTACTTCGCGCCGGATTCGGGATTTTCTACGCGCGCCTGCCCTCCGCCAGCGTAATACGTTTGCAGCAGCGCAACGGTGTAATTCAGAAGACGGGCACTTTGAGCGCAGCAAATCCCGCGCAGCTTGCGGCGGGACCGGTCTTCCCGAACCGGCTTACATCGCTCGCCGGTTCAGTCGGATTGACCAACGTCACCTTCGCGGCGGCAAATCTCGCCACACCCTACACCGAGCAGGGCGACGTTACGGTGGAGCAGGCGGTCGGCAGGAACGGCGCGCTGACCGTGTCTTACATGCACAGCCGCGGCTACAAATTTATCAGCCGTGAAGATCTGAACCTCGGACCCGCAACGGGAACCGCCACCTACAACATCGTGAACCTGGACGGCTCCACGGCGGCATTCACCACGGACACTTATCTCGCGGCCAATAAGATCGACAAGCGCTATGCCAGCTTGATCTATCTGAGCAACCGGGGGCGTCTGTGGTATGACGGACTTTCCGTGTCTTACCGGCAGCGCGCCTCGAAATGGCTTTCCGGAACCCTTGCCTACACGTGGTCCCACGCGATGGACCTCAACCAGGGAAACGCCGCCGACAACATCTATTTCACCGATCCACCGAACACTGTGTACAACGGCAACTACCAAGCCGAGAAGGGCAGTTCGCATCTCGACCAGAGGCAGCGCCTGGTGGTTTCCGCGATCCTGAGCACTCCCCACATGAATTTTGGCAGCAAGGCGGCGAACGCGGCAGTCAACGGTTGGCAGCTCTCGCTGATCGAAACCGCGGCGTCGCCGCAGTATGTCGATCCGATCCTGATCGTTGCCAGCGGAATTCCGGGCGCCGGATTCGCTTCGGGCACCACGATTAACGGCATGGTGACGCCTTTCGGCGCTCCCGGGCGAGTGCCCTGGCTGCCGCGTTCGAACGTCACCATCGACACCGTTAACAAGATGGACGCGCGCCTCACGAAGAGCTTCCGGCTGTGGGAATCCGGCAGCGTCCAGCTCAATTTCGAGGTGTTCAACCTGTTCAACACCATCAGCAATACCTCCGTGAACACCACTACATATATTGCCAGCAGCACTACGATCCGGCAAGCGACTGGCGTCGGCAACGGGACGGCCGCAGGAGGTTTTCCAGACGGCACCAATGCACGCCGCGCCCAGGTCTCCGCGCGATTCACATTCTGATCTTGTTTTGCTCGAGCCGTGTGCCTTACACGCGGCTCCCTATGTACACAAACCGAAGCATCAACAGAACGGCCAGAACATAGGCGGCGACCGGCACCTTCTTTCCACGTCCCGCCGCCAAATGCAGAATCACGTAGGCGATGATTCCGCAGGCCAATCCGTTCGCGATGCTAAACGTCAGTGGAATCGTCACAATCGTCAGAAAGGCCGGGAACGCCACACACGTGTCCTCCCAGGGAATGTCAGTGAGGACTGACGCCATCAGGCCACCGACGATCACCAGCGCCGGGGCCGTCGCGCTTGACGGAACCGCTCCGACCAGCGGCGCGGCGACCAGTGTCAGGAGGAAGAGCAGTCCCGTAACAATCGAAGTCACTCCCGTCCGGCCGCCGGCCGTAATCCCGGAAGCGCACTCGATATAACTGGTTACCGTGGTGGTTCCCAGGAGCGAGCCGGCAATTGTCGCGGTTGCGTCGGTAAACAGAATTCGCGTCACGCGTGGAATTTTATTGTCCCTGCCGATCAACCCCGCTTTTCGCGATACGCCCATCAGCGTGCCGACATTATCGAAGAGGTCCACGAAGAGAAATACGAACACGATTTCCAGCAATCCGAGGCCGAGCGCGCCACGGACATTGAGCCGCAACATGGTGGCAGACATGTCCGTCCAGGTGTAGCTCTGGGGTTGCCAATGGACCAGCCCCACAGCGGCCCCCACGCCGGTTGTCGCAAGAATCCCCAGAAGAATTGCTGCGCGCACTCTCCAGGTCTGCAGTGCGGCAATCAACAGAATGCCCAGCACGGCGAGCGCCGTATTCGGATCCCGCAGGTTTCCCATAGTGACCATGGTTGCCGGATCCGCCTTGATGATGCCGGCGTTGCGAAGCCCAATGAACGCAATAAACAGACCGATTCCGGCGCTGACTGCGGCATAGAGTTCCGGCGGAATCGCCGCCATGATCCATTGCCGGATGCCCACTGTAGTCAAAATCAGGAACGCAACGCCGGACAAGAGCACGGCGCCAAGAGCCGTCTCCCAGGGCACGCCCATCCCCTTGACCACGGTATAGGTGAAGTACGCATTCAGCCCCATTCCGGGTGCCAGCGCGATGGGATATCGCGCGAATGCACCCATCAGGATGGTGGCGAACGCGGCGGAGATGCACGTAGCTGCGAAAACGCCTGCGACCGGCATGCCCGCATCCCGCAGAATCGAGGGATTCACAAAGGCGATATACGCCATCGTGATGAACGTGGTGAAGCCGGCCAGGATTTCCGTCTGCCAGTTGGTTTTCAGCCTCGCGAATTCGAAATAGTGTTCCAGTCGTGAAAGCATGTCTGAATCTCCTTGGCGAGAGACGCTTGGCGATCGCGACAGGCTGAATCGGCGGAACGACACGGTCCGCAAACGGGACCACGCCGCTGCGAGGATCACTATGAGATTAGCACGATCCAAAATTGACAGCCCATCGATCGGAGTGGTACGCTCCTTGTGTCAAGGAGCGCCCGCGGTGTTCCTCCTCGTCATCAAGCTGTAAGTCCACGTCGAAGACTTCACTCCCGTCACCATCTCACGAAAGGGGGATCGATGTTACTCAAACTTCATTCCGGGGTCTTTCTGATCGGGCTCGCGCTGTTCGGACAGACGAGCAGCAGCCCCGTGGATACGGGGAGAAAGGCCCTCGATCTGTTGTTGTCGAAAAAATTCCCGGAACTCAGCGCGTTGTTCTCGGAGTCGTTTCAGCAAACCATCACCCTCGATTTTCTCGAGAAGCGCGTGGCCGCGGAGTTAGCCGAGTTCGGGCAGATGCAGAGCGTGGGAGACGCTATCGTCGGCTCCGATGGGCCAAACAGCCTGGTAAGCTTTCCCGTGCGGTTTGCAAACACAGCTCTGAATATCCAGTTCACGCTGAACCGCTCCGGACAGATCGCGGGAATGTACTTTCGCCCGCCCGATAAGCCGCTGCCCGCGACGTGGAACCGCCCGGCGTACAGCAAGCCCGAACTATTCCGCTCCCGTGAGGTCACCATCGGCAGCGACATGTGGAAACTGAGTGGGACCTTAACTACTCCCGCGGGAAATACACGTGTTCCAGGCGTGGTGCTGGTCCACGGACCTGGTCCCAACGATCGCGACGAATCCCTGTTCGCCACGCGCATTTTTGCGGACCTCGCGGAAGGTCTCGCCTCCCGGGGATACGCGGTCCTGCGGTATGAGAAACGAACCAAGACTTACGGCAAAGAACTCAGCGAGACGGGCTATACGCTCCAGGAAGAGACGGTGGAAGACGCGCTGCGCGCCGTAGCGCTGCTCCGAACGCAACCGGAAGTCGACCGGAGACGGATTTATGTCCTCGGCCATAGCCTGGGCGGCTACGCGAGTCCGCGCATTGCGGCGCGCGATGGCAAACTGGCGGGCCTGATTGTGCTCGGCGGGCCGGCCCGCCCAATCGAAGACGTGGCTTACGATCAAAGCGACTATCTGGTGCACCTCAATGGGGAACCGCGCCCGAATGAGCAGGCGCGGCTCGCGCAATTAGCGGCCGAGGTGCAGCGCGTCAAGAGTCTGGCGCCGGGAGGAAACAATCCCGATGTCGTCCTGGGGTTGCCGGCTGGCTGGTGGCTAAGCGTGAAGGGATACGATCCCGTCGCCGAGGCAGCAAAGCTGGGAATTCCGATGCTGGTTCTCCAAGGCGAACGCGATTTTCAGGTAACCATGAAAGATTTCGCCTTATGGCAATCCGGCTTGGATGGGCGCAGCAACGCGGTCTTTCACAGTTATCCCAAACTGAACGGTCTTTTCATCGCGGGCGAAAACAAGAGCACACCGGCGGAATACCACAATCCAGGAAATGTCGCGCCTCAGGTGATCGATGACATTGCCGCATGGCTGAGCGCAAAGGCCAAATAGAACAGGCGCCCCTCATCGCTCGTTCTCGATCCCAACCTCCTTGCCATCGGGTGTGCGGATCTTGGTGACATGGATCGCGGGCACGTTATTCCTTGCGGGATGACCCGAAAGCTTGATCCTGTCTCCGGGTTGCAGCGACGCGGCATTCCACCCCTTGCGCGCCAACTGGCCGGGGTTGGAAAACTCTCCCTGCCATCTTCGGACCTTCCCGGAATCGTCCTTCAAGTCGAATTCCACTACGCAATGCGGGTTGACGAAATGAAAAGCCGAGACCGTCGCGTCCACGCTGATTTCAGCCGTTTCGTCGAATTCCGCCCATCCGTGGTGCGCGCCGGCCGGTCGCCGGGCCACGAGAAGAACCCAGGTCAGGGCAAGCGAACCGAATACACGTTTCATGGGGCGCCGCCTGCCGGTCCGTCATCGATCCAGCGATCGAGGTCCCGAACATACCGGCGTCCGTTGAATACGTAAGTGGGAACCGTGACCACCATATACGACTTGCCCGTCAGGGCCTCGCCGTTCCGGTCCCGCTCCTTAGTCACCGCTGTCACCCAGCAATCGAAGTTGTTACCGGGGTTTTTGTCGGCGGGAGTAAACAGGCCGCTGGCGCTCATCGTGCCCACGAATTGCGAACTGGCGCCCTCCGCGGCATGAAACACCTGCACGGACCAGTCGGCATCCACCGGGCCGAGTTCCAGGTCATCCGGAGTATGAAGCCTGCCGTCCGGCCCGCGCTGATAAGCGATGGCTTCGAATTGGTGGAATCCCTTGGGATGTTCGCGGTCGCCGAAGGCGGCCACGGACGACCCCGGCCTGACATCCACGTAATCGATGCGATCGTAGATCGCGATGGCTCCGTGTAACACAGAAGCTCCGAGATGGAAATCGCGCTTGCCGGGCTGTGCGGATTGCGCCACATCCACATCCAGTACGGCTTCGTCCGGCGTGTGAGAGACAATGCTCCGCACGGTAACGCCTGTACCGAGGTCGAAGTCTGCGGCGGATACTTTATCCGGAAGGCGATCTCCGAAAACAGAAATACGATTCGATCTGGAGCCGAGCCTTAGCGCGGAACAGTCCAGCGCCAATAGCGTGGAACCGGACGGCCGCCGTTGGATCTTCACGTTGAATTCGAATTCCTGGTATTGTCCCCAGAACCAGCGGCCTTCGGCCGAGGATTGATCAGGCGCGAACCACATTACCTCGCGTGCCTCGCTGGCCAAAGAGTCCGGCGGGGACACCGCTGTGTCGCTGCTGGAGCGTCCACGCCAGGCGTAACCGCCAAACACCGCGCCGCGCCCGGCACGAACGATGCGTAAGCCGTCCTTGACCGAACGAAGTTCCACACGGGTGTTGTACTCGCCTGCGGCGGACCGGTCGATTTGGATGCGGCCGTAGAGGCTGCCGCGCCCCGGAACGTAAGCATTGACGAGCCAGGTTCCCGACAGATCGGGGCTGACTTTGCGCGTGCTCCAAGCCTCCCATTGGGGCGTGTGTAATGGAGCCGCGGTGGTAAGGAAGGCCACGGCCTCATCTCCCGCGCGTATCTTGTAGCGCTCGGTGTGGCGCGCCGAAAACTCCTTCCACTCGGCGGCCGAACGCCGCCACTCGAGCGCCCGCGCAAACGCATGGCACCTGCCGCACTCCCGCATCCGCTCGCTGGGGATATTGGTCTCTTCGGTAATGCGCCGCTCCGGATCGTACATCACGGGACGCGCTTCCTCCGGCGACAAGCCATGATCGGCGCTCAAAGACCGAACGATCGACCGCGCCTCCTCCGGAGTGAGCGAAAGACCATTCCGCAGGATCATCTGCTTGATCTCGTCCTGCCAACCTTCGGGAGTAGTGCGCTGCCAGGAGACCCGTTGCATGTTGCCGCTTTCATCGCGGGGGTGGCAGGTGCCGCATTTGTCGATGACGAGACGATCGGTCACCGGAATGCCTGCGTCATTGCTTTGGCCGGAAATGACTCCGCACAACGCGCAAATGAGCAGGCATGTCCCTGGCAGCTTCATACGCGGCTACAAATGCGAAGTCCTTTGCTTGATGATTGCCGAAAGTGCGCGAATACGCGCCGCGTCCGCCGGAGCTTTCACCGCTGCGGCGTCCTTGTCGAGGCTGGCCGCTATTGCCTTAAGCTGCGCTTCGGTTTTGCGGTCGGAGGGGGTGTCATCGAATTTCATGATGGCTTCGTTCAGCGCCGCAATCCGCGGGGACGCCAGAGCGCCGCTGCGATTCAGTTGATCGACGTACGCGCGCGCCACGATGAAATTCGCGGGCCAGGTGATCTTCGGCTGGTTCTGGACATTGAGCTCATCGAAGTGCACCTGGTTGGCGGCGTCGATTTCATTTTGCGTGATGAACTTGTTCGGCACGAGGCGGAACACGTCCACGCCGCGCGCGATTTCCGAGCCATAGATATAGCCGTTATACCAGTAGGCCGACCACTGCCCGCCGGAGGCGCGTTTTTCGCCGTTCACCGGGCCACGGTCAAAGTAGGCAATCTCCATGGGATGCGCGGCATCGGTGAAATCCACCACGGAAACACCGCCCTGGTACCACGCCTGCACCAGCACATCGCGCCCGGGAATCGGAATCAGCGACCCATTGTGCGCCACGCAGTTTTCCAGCTCCGTCTGCGGCGCCGGCATCTTATAGTACGAGGATAGCGTCAGCTTGCGGTTCGACAGCGTGAATATCGCATCGGCGCCCCAATTCATCGGATCGGTCGCGCGGCAACGCGGCTGCCCGCCGCCGCCCCATTCGTCCGTGAACAGGACTTTCGTGCCATCGTTGTTGAAGTTCGCGGAATGCCAGAAGGCGTAATTCGGATCGCTTACCGCATCGATACGGACCGGATTGACTGGATTCGAGATGTCCAACAGGATTCCGTTGCCGGAACATGCTCCGGCAGCCAGTCCGATCGCGGAATAGACGGTGATGTCATGGCACCGGTTTGTCTCCGAGGTAGTCTGCGTGCCCTCGCCGTGAAACCCGCCCTTCCACAGGCCATTGATGGCTCCCGTTTGCGAGTCGGTGAAAATGCGTGGGCTGGATACGATCTTCGCCTGCTCCGGGTGCGCTAGCGGCACCTTGATGATGTCGATGCGAAATAATGCGGTATTGGGATTGGCCGTGGGTTCTCCACCGGAACATTCGGACATTTCCTCCGGCTGGCGGACCTGTCCCGTGCCCGAGATATAGATGTAGACATTCTCTTTATCTTTCGGATCGATTACGAGCGTGTGAGTATGCGATCCGCGGCAGCTCTGCACCGCTGCCACCTGTTTCGGGTTGGAAAAATCGCTGATATCGAAAATGCGTACGCCCCGGAACCGTTCCGGACTCGGCGGCGGAAGGGGCCGCTGCGGTCGCGGGAGTTCACCGCCGTTCGGCAGAGGTTGAGGCTTGGGCGCCGGCGGCGGAACATAGCCGGGAGGCAAAGCGATTCCCTGCGTGCCGCAATCGATTCGTCCATTGACCGCTTCCGCCGACATAAACAGCAGATGGCCATATACCGAGACATCTCCCTGGCCGCCCGGACACATCAGCGAAGTGGTCAGTTTGACCTTTGCGGGGTTGTCGATATCGTAGAAGTTAATTCCGTTGTAGTTCCCCGCAAACAGGTGATTGCCACTGAAAGCCAGGTCTGAATTGGTGGAGCCATATTGAATCGCGGGAGGCTGCGGAGGCTTGCCATCCTCGGCAGGAGGCGGCGGTTGATCTCCGGTGATCTGCCCCGGAGCCTCGGGTGGCGTAGTCCCGGGACCGAAGCCGGTTGGCTTCGGCAAGGACGCGACCCGTTCCATACCGGAAGCCGCTTCGCCCGCGTCGTATAACCCCCCCTTCAGGCCGATGCGCGGATCATCGGCGGGCGCCCGCGGATTGGTGAAGACTTTCGAATTCAGCGGCGCACCGGAAGCCGCGGCCGGCGCGCCTTGTCCGCTGCAAATCACGGGACACAAGACCGCGAGCGCAAGAGAGACGCTCGCCGCGCCGTGCTTCAATCGGAGAGTTTGTGGCGCCATCATTTTTTCTCTTTCAGCATTCTCTGCATGATCTCAATTTCCGCGCGTTGTGTGTTGTCGATGTCCGTGGCAAAGTCGTACAACACGTTATCCTGTCCAGCCCCGGCGGTGTTGAACAAGTCCTGCACCATGACCAAGGCGCCAGTGTGATGCTGAATCATGCCGGTTAAGAACAAGTGGTCGAACGCCCGGCCGTTCGCCTTACCCAGCGCCTGCATCTGTTGCGGGGTCAACATGCCGGGCATTGGCGGCATCGATGCCATATCCATCATCGGGCCCTTCATGGCCGCCATGTGATTCATGTGGGAGTGGTTCATGGGAACAGGCAAGCGGCGATCCTCGAGCCACTGCTGCATATATTGGATCTCGTCAGTCTGCGAGATGCTGATGCGCTTACCCAGTTCCAGAAGCTGTTTGTCGTGACCGCGGGTGAGCAGCAACGCCACCATTTCGACCGCTTGAGCGTGATGGTGGATCATGCCTTGCATGAACTCGGCATCTGCGTCCGTCGGCGGATGGAGAGTTATGGCGGCCTCCGCCGGGGAAAGGATCTTACTTCCTTGCCCTGGCGCACCTGGCTGCACGATCTGCTGGCCGGCGGCTATCCCGACGACAAGCAAGGCCGCACAAACAAAACTTACCACGCCGCGACCGTCAGGAAGCGGCCCGCGCAGACCCTTTTCCCGCATTCTGTTAGAAGGTAACACGTCCCGTGAGCTGAATTTGCCGTGGGCCCGCGCCCTCCGCGGTCTGAAGAGCCGATAGCGTGCCGAAGGCCGCGGTATTCAAGACCATGTTCGGCGGCGCGTAGTTAGGGTGATTCAACAGGTTGCCCACCTGTGCGCCGATCTGCACGCGAACCGATTCGCGCACGGCGACGGCTTTCATCAGCGACATCGATACGGCCTGCGTCCCTGGTCCGACCACATTTCCAACCGGGGCGTTACCGAAGCGCCCGATGTTATTTGCCGGTACTGCAAATGCAGCCGGATTCACCCATCGGCTCCAGGTTTGCGTTGCCGGATAGAGAGGCACGCCACTCACCATATCCGCCCTCCCATTGCTGCCGCCGATGAGGTTCGGAAAACCCGTACCGGATGGATCCGCTCCTGGTACCACAACCTGCATAAACGGCCCCGACTGGAAGGTAAGCACGCCCGCCAACTCCCATCCGCCCACCACCCGATCCACAAACCCGTTCGCCGATTTCATCAGAGCTCCCTTTTTCCCGAACGGGAGCTGATACAGGAACGTGCCCAGAAACCGATGCTGCCGGGAGAACGATACGTTGCCATAATCCAAGCCAAGGTTGAAACGATCCGTTACGAGGCCTCCCGCTTCCGTCGCAAAACTAGTCGGGTTCCAGCTCTGGGCGTTAGACAGGTTGCGGGTGAAAGTGTAACTCGCCTGGAACTGAAGACTGGACGATCGCTTGGTTGTCGAAACGGTCATTGCGTTATAGTTACTCCAGCCTCCCTGGGACTCAATGCCGATCTTGGCGAACACCGGGTACGGAGCGAAGTTTTTCGCGGCGTTGAAACCGATTGTGTTTGCGGGTAGCTGGTTCAGGTTCTCCTGCACATTCAGGTCGCTCCCGTGGCTTCCGTCGTAGGAAAGCCGGATTCCCACCCCCTTGCCGAGATCCCGCTCGAATGTCAGGTTCCATTGCTGGATCCAGGGATCTTTGTAATGAAGATCGAAGCCCTGTTCAAAGTCATAGACGCCGGGCTGTGCCAGGTTCGATGGAAATGGGTAGGGAAACGTGAGCGACGCCTGTCCGTTCGTGATGGTGTTCGTGAAAATCGAGACGTAGCTGGTGTGAATGCCCCACGCCGCACTGTAAAGCGATCCAAGCGACCCTTCAATGAACCGGCCGTAGCCGCCCCGAATCACCGTTTTCCCATCGGAAAACGGTCTCCACGCGAATCCAATGCGGGGCGCAAAATCGGTGCGTGAAGAAAAGCGCAAACTCTCGGGGATTCCGGCCTGCGCGGCCGTCAACACCGGTGTCGGGGCAATTGCGGCAGCGAACAGCGGATTCTCGATTTTGAAGGCTTCCTGATTGGAAATCACAGCCGCTCCCCGGATCGGGACTCCGTTGATGATGGAAAGGTAGTCCGGCAGGAAATTCGTTCCGTTGAGATAGCGGTCCTTGAACATCGGGTGGTATTCCCAACGCAGCCCATAATTGAGTGTGAGACGGGGAGTCACCTTCCAATCGTCTTGCACGAAAAACGCGAGATGGTCGGCGTAGACGTCGCCATCGGGCTGAATTACAGTTGCCAACTGGACCTTATCCGGAACACCCAGCAGAAATGCGGCGAACGGGTTGCCAATATAGCCATTTCCATTCGAACCTACGACCGAGCCGTTATACGAATACTGACCCAAGCGGGACGACGCGAAGACATTCGCGTAAAAGCCCGTGAGGTGGCGCCAGTCGCCCCCGAATTTCAGCGCGTGCGTTCCCTTGGTCCATGTGAGCGTTTCAAGAATTTGAAACGTAAAATTCCGCGATTTGGTTGCAGCGCTGCCGCCCGTCTGTTGGAATCCCGTGATATTGAAATTGGGAACATTGCCGCCAACGGAATAAGGTTGTGGGATTCCGACCAGCCCCAATTTACTCACCATCTGATCGGAGGTAATCCCATAAGTAGTCGCTGTGTGATTCCCGTTGAAGCCCAATCGGACTTCGTTCACAACCGTGGGAGAAATGATGTAGTTGTCCGCAACGGTTAAACCAAAGTCGATTTCGGGCGTTGAGATGGCGCCGATCAGCGCGGAGCCGCTCGGTGTCGGTGAGCCGCCGGGCGAAGGAGCCACGGTTACATCCCTGTGCTTGTAGGTGAATCGTGCAAAAGCTGTGTTCTTCGACGTGATCGTCTGGTCGATTCTCATATCCCCTTGATCGCTGCTGATGGGGGTCGGCAAGTTTTCCGTAAAGTTATTCGCAACGGAAGTGGGAGAACCAGTGTTGGGAAGCGGAAAAAGATAGTTGAGTGCGTTTAGGGCGATCGGCGAAATCTGGCTAATGGGAATCCGGTTGTCGGGGAAGGGCACATTTGTTCCGGGCTGCCTGATGGAATACGGGTAGACAGACAGATCTCCATTGCGGAGCGCCAGGGAAGGAACGCTTTCGGTGAGCACTTGTGACTTGGGCAGGCGCAAGGCTTCATAACTCGCAAAGAAGAAGGTCCTGTCGTGGCCGCTATAGAGATGGGGAACGCCCACCGGGCCGCCCACGTAGGCTCCAAAGTTGTTCATTCGGACCCGCGGCACAACCGCGCTGAACGTATTACGGGCGTTCATCATGTCGTTCTGGAAATTCTCGAAGACGCCGCCGTGGTAACCGTTGGTTCCGCTCTTCGATATTGTTGTGATGTCACTGATCCCGCCGAACTCGGCCGCATTGTTGACCTCGCTGACCCGGATTTCTGCAATGGAGTTAAACGATGGGAACAATTCCACCAAGGGGCCGGCGGTGCGCGGACCGATACTGCTGATCCCATCGATACTCATCGACAGCATCGACGGCTTGGAGCCGGCAACCGAGATTCCTCCGGCGGGGTCAGTCTGTACACCCGGCTGCGTCGTGAGGGTGGACATGGGGCTGGTTGAGCCCGTGCTGCGCGTTGCGATAGCTACGGGGAGATCCACCAGCTCGCGTCCCGACTTGGTTTCCGCAATGTTTGAGACCTCGGTGTTAATCACGGCCGCAGCCTCGGCAACCACGTTCACCGTTTCCACCTGTGACGCCACCGTGAGCTGTCCATCCACCCGCATGGTTTGCCGGGCCGTTAACTCGACTCGATAGTTGCCCGCTTGAAAACCGGGAGCCTCCATGCGGATCGTGTAACCTCCCGGTTCGAGGTTGGGAACAGTGTAGTTGCCGGCGCCGTCGGTTACCGCCGTGCGCCTCAGAGACGTACCGGTATTCTCAACCAGGATCTTACAGGCGGCAACACTTCCGCCGCTGGGATCGCGTACCGTCCCGAGGACCGACGCGAAGGTCGACTGCGCGTGAGACGGCGCGGCGATAAGCAATGCCACCGCCAACAAACCCCACAGTTGTAACCGGCGAAGCGAACGCAATCCATCTGAATCAAAAGTCGTTATCATAGTCACCCCTTAGGCGTAAACAGATCGATGCAGAACGCCCCAGGAGCTTGCAGGCCTGAAGCGTGTTCGTGATCCGTGCGATCCGGTTGGACCTGGGGACCGCAGACCCTGGGGCGCGATCAAAGACTTCGCGCAAGGTCAAACACGATTGAACTTCTCTTGATCGGGGAGTTTACAGGTGACGAGACCGCTGCCCACGAGGCAGATTGGTTTTTTGCGATTGTGGCAGAACCGCCGCACCTTGTCAACCCCAGAATTGTTGTTGGCATGTGATCTGTCCGGGCAGCCGGAAAATTCACGACTCCGTTCGTCGCGCTGTGAAGCCTGCGCCGCCCGGTGAGGCGAGATACGGTAAAGTGTCTAGCAAGAACTTGTCATGACAAACAATGCGAATGTTCCGTCAAAGGCGTCGATGATTATGCTCGGGGTGGAGAATGTCGAGCGTTCCGTGAAGTTTTACCGCGATACGCTTGCGCTCCCGCTCCAAAACCAGTCTTCTGAATTCGCGTTCTTTTCGGCGGGCGGGATTACGTTGGGCCTGAATCTCCCGCTGGGTAAAGCAGTTCAGCCGCGGCCCGGCGCTACCGAAATCGTGTTCCCGGTTGAGAGTGTGGTTGCGGCGCATGGGTTGCTCGTCGACCGTGGGTGTACGTTCCTTACCCAACCGCGTGAGGTTTTCTCCGGCACCTGGGGTGCAACCTTCACCGACCCCGATGGGCACCGTCTGACGTTGCTCGGCCCTCAGTGATTTCCACTGCGCTCCAAGAGTGACGGGCACGCCGTACGTTAGAATTTCACTTTATGCCATGGTTTACGGTCCGGGTGCCGGCTTCGAGCGCGAACCTGGGGCCCGGGTTCGATGCCCTCGGCCTGGCCCTCGGCGTCTACCTGACCTGCCGTTTCCGAGAGAGCGAAAGACTGGCCATTTGCGTATCGGGACGGGATGCACAGCGGATCTCAACTGGGGAAGACAACCTGATCTGGCAAACTGCTGTAGCCGTGGCGGAGAGCCACCGCTTGTGCATGCCGCCTATCGAACTCCAGATCGCCAACGACATTCCGATCGGCAAGGGCATGGGGTCTAGCGCGGCCGCGCTCACTGTAGGCGTAGTAATTGCCGACCAGCTACTCAACCTCAAGTGGAAACTGCTGAGAGTGTTGGACGAGGCCGCCCGGCTCGAAGGACATCCCGATAACGTCGCGGCATGTATCCTGGGCTCCATTGTCGCCAGCGCGATCGATTCCGGTGGAGTAGCGCGCGCGGTGCGCCTGGATTTGCCGCAGCGGTTCGGCGTCGGGATTGTAGTGCCGGATTTCGAATTGCCCACGGCGACCTCTCGCGGCGTGCTGCCGTCCCAGTACAGCAAGGAGGACGCTGTTTTCAATGTTCAGAGGTCGGCGTTGCTGGTGGCGGCGCTGGCTACGGGAGCGACGTGGGCGTTCCCTGCGGCGCTCGAAGACCGCTTTCACCAACCCTACCGTGTCCCGCTGGTTCCGGGGTTGGAAGAGATCCTGAAGTTGCGCGCACCGGGTCTGCTAGGCTGCGCATTAAGTGGTGCGGGACCATCGATTCTCGTCTTCTTCGAACGCGGCTACGAGAGCGTGTGCGACCTGGTGCGCCAGATCTTCCGGCTGCATGGACGCGAGTCGGAAATCCTGGTGACCCACATTGCCGAACACGGAGTCGAACTCACCGAAGAAGATTAGCTCGAAATGTTGGCCGCCGGACCCGCCGAAGTCCGGCAGTTCCGGCGGCACAATCGGCCTACTTCTTTGGCCCGCCCAAATCGGCGATCGAGGCTTTGAGCAATCCTACGGCGTATGCCGTATTGTGGATCCCCAGGCTTTTATCCTCTTTCACGAACTGCCAGTTGTAACCGGCTTCCAACTGCGCCCGCGTCCAGGTGGTATCGATGGTCAGGGCATCCTTGGATTGGCCGGCGGGAGGCAGCAACAGCGCCAGTTTATCCAGCAGGTGTTGCACTTCCGTTTGTACACCGTCAATGACGCCATCGCCATCGTAGTCCATTAACGGGAAGTTGAAGGAATCGACGTTCGGCCCGTGGCAACCCTGGCACGCGGCCACCAGGTCGTGGGTCTTGTTGTCGGCGTCGGTCCAGCTCGGTTTGAAGGTGTGGCCTCCGACGTGGCTGAGCGATGGGTCCGCCGCGTCCACAGTCTGCATATGACACGTCACGCAGGAATCGTCGGCTGCCCAGATGTGCGCGGAACTCGGGATCTTCTGGCTATACGTGAACCCATTGGCTCCTTGGAGCATGTCGGCCTGAGGTCCATGGTGCGGGCCAAAACGCGCGCTCGCGGCTGCCGTGGCGGCGTAAACGGATGCGTTCTGCCGGCTCTGGTGGCAATTCATGCAGAGTTTGCCGTTCCCGCCCTCGGTAATCACGGTTCCATCCGCCAGTTTCACCGATGCCAGGCTGCGCACCAGGTGCGGAGCGGAACCGGGCGTTGTCTGTCCATGCGGTTCGTGGCAAGTCTGACAATTGATGGCGCTGTAGGCCGTGCGGGGGGTAGCCGCGCCATTGACTCGATCGACGAAGCCGGTGCCGGTGTGGCAGCCTACGCATGCTTCCCGTCCGGCGCCCGAAGGATCGCGTGTAGCCACAGCGTGCATCGAATTGTTCCACTCGGCGCTCTTGATGTGGTGAGTCGCAGCGGCATGGCACTGGCTGCAAACACCGGTGTTCGAGGCCACCGAAATTTCGAGCGTGCTGCCGCCCCAGCGGACGTGCTGGCTCCCGGGCCCGTGGCAATTCTCGCATTGGATGTTGCCCAGGTTCTTCAGCTCCATTGGCAGGGTGTCAAAGGTACCGGCCTTCAACGTGGTCGGGAAGACCCAGTTGAGCTGTTTTGCAACGTCGTCAAAGCCGCCATTGACGGCCCCCGCAGTGGCGTCATAGCCCACGGTGTGACAGGCCAAGCATCCCGTGCCGTAATGATCGCTGGCTACCCCGTTCATCCCCTGCGTGAAGATGCTGGCGTGAGCCGTCTTCGACCAGGTGGGCGCTTTCACCTCCGCCAGGCCTCCGCTATGGCACGCGGTGCATGCCGCCCGCCCCATATAAGTGCCGGCGATGATGGTTTGCCCCACGTCGGCGGTTCCACCGGTCAGAGTTGCAATGCGCGCCGTTACTACGTAAGCGCCCGCAACATCAGGACGCAGAAGACTGCGTCCGGCGAGGCGGGATACGACGGCGTCCGACGGTTCGAATAGAGGAACATTCTTTGTCAAGGGGCTGTCGGACAATACTGCGGCCGATCCTGCCGGCCGCGCGGTCAGTGTCCACGTCACACTTAGAATGTCCTTTTCCGCGATTGCAGAATTGACGGTAGCATCCAGGTACGCCGGTTCTCCCAATCCTACTGTCGTCAAGCCTGCCGATACCTGCAAGGTTGAGGGCAGTTTATAAGCGCTGATTTCATCCCTGGTGAGAGGCCGTACTTGGACATCGGCCTGTAAGGGAGTTTGAGCATGCACTGTAGCCGTGCCGGCCGCAGCCAACAGCACCACCGCCAGGAGGCCGCGTGGCTTTCTGTAGAGTTTCTCTCTGATTGCGATCATCGAACTAAGACTCCTCAGTCGCATGAATAACCGATATATCAGTTATTCAGACCTTATTATATTTTATAGCGCTCAGATTTTCGCCAGAAATCTGCGACAGGAACACGAAACGCGGTGATTTTCAACAGGGGTCGCGGCCTTCGCCTGCGCTGCTGTAGTGCCTTTCAACAGTCGCGCGGAGCCGATGTCAGGATATGCTTAATTCCGCCCAACCCGGCAGCGTCGCCGGTTTGTTATTCAGGAAAACGATGCGGCGGGTTTTGGGGAACGGGAGGTTGGTTCCGAGCGCGCGGTTGTATAACGAGAACTGTTTCAGAATTTCCCGGTAGTCAGGGTTATTGGTATCGAGCCAGGAACTCTTCGCCAGCAGGCCGCCGCCCCACCCAAGCGCAATGAGGCAATTGCCGTTTTCGCGCGCCTGCGCCAGCCGCTGTTCCAGCTCGCTCAGGCTCTTATCCAGCATGGCGAGGCCGGCCATCGCCGCATACTGGCGTTGAACCGCCAGCAACCCCGCGGCGTACACATTGGCCGCTTCGAAAACCTTGGCGCGATCCATCGATTCGGGCCACCGCACCACACGCCGCACCTCGGGCTGAAGGAAGAAAGACTTCTCGTCCCAGACGCCTTCGAAGGCAGTGCCTGGCACTGTCATTTCCGCAAACAGCGGCGTGCTCTCCTCGGGCTTCATCCCATCTACTGCTCCCCGCGGGCTCTGCTTCCATCCGAGCGCGAATTGTCCCCCTCGCGGCTGCAATGTGGAAGTTCGCAGCAGATAAATTTTGAACTGTGCAGGAGCCACAGTCTTGGAGTCACCGGCGCCGATAAAGCGCAGACGACTGGAGCCCGCCGGCCCCAACGCCTGTTCTTCGACGATCTCCGCGGGACGGCGCGGCACGTATTCGCCTTTGACTCGCTGGAGGAGATTCTGCAGCATGCCTTCGCGCCAGTGCGCAAAAAGCATTCCCGTGCGCAGAGCGCCTTTGATTGCTGCTCCGGGGAGATATGGACCGGAGGCACCGGAGGCAAACGTCGGGATGTGCAGACTCTCGCCAACAGCCCGGTTCCAATACGCCGCATAAGCCGGATTCTCAAATGGAATACGCCGGCCGGCGAAGTTCTGCGCGAACCCGCCCCACGAAGCGAAGTCGAGTTTGTCGGCCTTCTTGAGCTGCGCCAGATACCCTTCCAGGCGAGGACCCTTTGCCAGGAGGCGGAAGATGCGCCATTGATCCAGAACGTTGACGTGGTCTTTCCAGACCATGTAGTCGATGGGTGCAAGACGCCGGCCGTCGCCAACCAGCAATGGAGTCAGGCAGGTGAGGCGATAGCGCATCAACTCATCTCCGGCAACGGGATCGAAACTGCGAAGCCCGAACGAAAAACCGGGTGGACAAAACCATCAGGCGCCACGTCGGGGGCCGAGCCGCGCAAGACCGCCGATGTGTACAGTACGGAACCTTCCGCCACCATGTGCAGTTGCTTCTTGAGTTCGCCGGAACGGGCCGGGCTTTCCACGCGGCCTCCGCGCTCGAGAACCGTGTAATTCCCGCGCTGCCAATCCACCTCGTCGGTGGCGGCGGGTGTGAACAGCGAAAGCAGCCAGTGGGCTCTTACAGGAGCCGGAACCGCCGGGTCCGCGAACGGAGCAGGCGCCGGCGTGTTTGATTCGGATACACCTTCGGCCTGGGTCGGCTCTTCGACCGATAGCGCCTCTGGTGGCGGCGGGGGCTCTGCCTGACCCTCAGCCGGTTGCCCGCCCAAAACCATTTCCGGCAAGCTACCTTCGATGAACTCGGGCGTATCGGCGCGGCCCCACCCACGGGATCGCTCGCCGCCAAACCCACTGTCAGCGAGCAGAGAAAATGCCGTCTTCAATGGAGCGGCCCAGTGCGCGCGGGCATTTTCGTCGGCAAACGAAATGACTGCCCACAACCCGGCGCCGGGGCGGAATTCGAGACAGGCAGTGGAATGCCGCTCCGCCGCGCCTGTCAAACGATCGACGGCGGCGTTGAAGCGCAGACCCGTGCGGAACGGACCGGGACTGCCGGCCGGCATCAGGCACCCGCTGGTACCGTCGACTGCCCAGCGGTGCTCGTCCAGCGATTGGCCGCCAAGCAAGGCTTCTACCACTTCAAGCGGCACAAAGCGGGCGCTTTTCCAGCGAACTCGCGCCGATAACAACGCAGGCGAAGTGGGCGGCCAGATCGTACGCGGCGGAATGATGAAGCGAACCTCATCGACAAACGGGAAACAGGAACTGAAGCAGACGGCGGGCGAACTGCTGCGCGTCGTAGCGTCGAGCCACGGTTCCATCATTCCCAGGCGCACCAAAGCCGAAGTTACCGCCGCATAAAGCGTGTCGCTATGGTAGATTGCGTCGACCTGGTTTCTAGCGCCCGAATCCGGTCCGATGCGCCACGGCCCCGTGGGCCGCAGCTTCACCAGCAGGCCGGGATTCATGATTCCTCGCGCAGGAACCCGAAGGCCGACTCGTTGACCGCGGTTTGGATGGCCGCGAGCGTAGCCCCCGAGGCTATTTCCTTTTCCGGGGCGCCGGTGGCGTAGTAATTCTTGCCGCGCCACACCAGCCGCAGCCCGGCGAAACTAACGCGGCCGCTGCCCCGCGAGCCGCCGCCGCCCAGAGTATCGTCTTCGAGCAGGCGCAGACCCTCCAACACACGCAAGAATAGCGGCGCGTCTTCGTCACACAGCACATCCATCACAAAGCGTGTGCGGAAACGGGCGCCGGCCGGAACGCGTTCGAGCGTCCGCGGGTTGGCCTGCGAAGTGATGCGATCGATAGCGTTTTCGCTCTTCACTTCGGTGAGTTCGTCATCCAGGTTTTCACGCATCTGCGGCGTGATGCTCTCGGGATCGAGCGGCGCATCAAACACCGCTAGCCGCGCCGGCGTCGCCTGTGAAGTTTCCAGGGTCTCGCCTTGCACCCGCTCCATCCGGCCCGGATTGCGTCCGAACAGGAGGCAGATTTCGTCGTCCGGACGGTCGCTTTGATGAATGCGCACTTCCTGTCCCTTGCGCCGCGAAAGGTAAACCAGTTCGGAGGGGACGGCTAAGCCGGAGGACTGCTCGAGCAGCGACCGGATCCTGCCGCGCAGAGAGCTGCCGGGCACGTAGGGGCGTCCGAAGGCGTCCTTCACTACGGGATTATCCGAACCGCCGATCTCCAGCGAACCTTTGCCGGCGCCCACGTGCAGGCCCGTTTCGCAGCGTAATTCGCCTTCGAGGATCAGCTTGCCAATCAGTTTTAACTCGGTCTGGGAGGTATGTGCGCTCATGCTCTACTCGTTGTAGGCCACGATGGCCTCGAAAAGGTCCTTGAACCGCTCGTAGCCGCGGCTGTCGTTCTTGCGCGTGACCTGCAGCAGCAGCTTCTCGATCTGGTCGAGGCTGCGCAAGCCATGGCGGGCAATGGTGTACGCGAGGCGGGCACGCAGCATGACGAATTCATGCTGGCGCTCGTTTTCGGGCGCGCGGACGGCGCGCCGGACGGCGCTGTACAGGCGGCGCAACTGGCTCTTGGTGCCGGAGTCCATGTCGCGCATACGGCTGACGATGGAATGCGCCTGATTATCCAGATAAAGGCTGTCGTTGATGAGTTTATCCAGCTCGATTTCGGGAGGCCCTTCCGGGCGGCCGCGGTCGAAGCCCCTGCGTTCTCCACGGTCTCCATGAGGCCCCCGGTCTCCGCCTTCCCGCGGGCCGCGGCCCTCGCGCGGCGGCCGGTTTTCCCGATTCTGCCGTTGTTGCTGCTGCTCCTCTGCCATTTCGTTATCCTTCAGTCACCAGTCTGGCCCACTCCAGGGCCACCAGGCCCGCAGGCCGGAGTTTCACTTCCGCCGATTTGCGGCCCACGAGCTCATTGATGAGGTGCGCGCGCAGCTTTTGAAATTCGCGGTCGCGCGTTCCGCTCAGAATGCGGTTGAAACGCCTCTGAAAACGCCAGGTCCGCTGAACATCGCCCCCCGATTCCCCGTAAGCCTCGTGGCGGTAGAAACTCCTCAGTTGATATAGGAATTGACGCGACATCCGGAAATCATGGATCAGCCGCGTCACCGTGTCTTTCAGTTCGGCGGCATCGTTCAGGTGCCGCCATTCGAGAATTCGCCCCAGCAGATAAATGCAATCCTTATCGGCAGCTTTTGCCAGGTCGAGATTGCGGCCGGCCTCCTGATAGACCGAAGCCAGCGGATAATACGTCTCGGGCGCCAGCGC
>PSRJ01000236.1 GCA_003175985.1 Terriglobia bacterium | reverse complement strand
TGGAGATGACCCGCTCGCCGATGGTAAGGAGGGACCGCCACGGCGCTGGTGGGAGATCCCAATTGTGGCGGTGGCAATCGGGGCTTTCGTTTGGCTGGCATCGCGCGCCCGTATCCCGGCGATTTCCATTGACGCCGGGTGGCTTTGGGTTCTGGCAGCGGCAGCGATCGGAGTACTGCTGGTTTGCGGAGCCTGGCTGTGGCGGCGAACGCGTTTTTCCTAGCAGGTTTATACTGGGTCCGATGCTTCGCTTCCTTGTGCCTTTGCTGATCCTCTGTGCCCTGCAGGCAGCGGCTCCCTCCAAAATCCTGGTGCACGGCCATCGCGGTGCGAGGGCGCGCCTGCCGGAGAACACACTGCCCGCCTTCGAGTACGCGCTCCAGCAAGGAGTAGACGCACTGGAAATGGATATGGCGGTGACGAAGGACAACGTCATCGTGATCTCGCACGATCCGATCCTGCAAGGACCGGTGTGCACAGGCCCCGGCGAGAAGGCAGTGATTCACGAATTGACGCTGGCGGAAGTGCGCCAGTGGGATTGTGGCGCGGTGCAGAACCCGCGCTTTCCCACACAGAAAACGGCGCCTGGCACGCGCGTGCCGACGCTCGATGACGTTTTCCGCCTGGCCGATCGCGGCGCCTTCGATTACAACATCGAAACCAAGAGCTTTCCCGACCAGCCCCAGTACACTCCGCCGCCGGCGGAATTCGCCCGCATGGTGCTGGAGAAGATTCGCCACTACAAACTTGAAAAGCGCATTATTCTCCAGTCCTTCGATTTCCGGACCTTGGTGGCCATGCGCAAGCTTGCGCCCGAGATCCGGTTATCCGCGCTGATCGAGAAGGATCCACGCGATTTCGTGACTGTAGTCAAGGAAGCCGCCAATGCGGAAATCATCTCGCCCGATTTCCACCTGGTAACGCCGGCCAAGGTGGCAGCGGCGCATGCGGCCGGAATCCAAGTGGTCCCATGGACAGCGGATACGTCGCAGGATTGGGACATGCTGATCGAAGCCAAGGTAGACGCCATCATTACAGACGATCCGGGGGCTTTGATTGCACATCTCAAGAAGCGGGGGTTGCGATAGGATTGGCGCCCGCGCTTCTCCTAATCGACCTGCAGAAAGCGATCGATGATCCCTACTGGGCGCGGGAGGGGCCACGAAATAACCCGGATGCCGAGCGCGCCGCGCTGCAACTCTTGACGGCATGGCGGGAGACTGGAAGGCCGGTCTACCACGTGCGGCACGATTCGGCGGAGCCGCAATCAACCTACCGCCCCGGCCAGCCGGGCAACGAATTCAAGAGCGGGTTCGAGCCGCGGCCGGGCGAGGATCTGATCGTCAAGCACACCGGCAGCGCTTTCGTGGGTACCCCGCTCGAGCAGATGCTGCGGCGGCGCGGCCTCGCTTCGCTCGTAGTCGCCGGCGTGATCACAAATAATTCTGTGGAAACGAGCGTGCGTCACGCGGCCACGCTCGGCTTCCGGGTGACATTGGTCGAGGATGCCTGCTTTACGTTCGCGCGGCGCGATTGGAATGGCGTGCTCCGCAGCGCCGCGGAAGTGCACGCCATGTCCCTCGCGAACCTGGAGGGCGAGTATTGCCGCGTGGCAACGGCCGCGGAGATCCTATCTGGCCGGCTTGAGCTCGGCGTATAGCTGCGTCACAAAACGCTGGGTGGTCTCCCCGGAATTCTGGACCTTGGCGTCGTAATCGGCAGTCGGCTTGGCAGCGAGAACTTCGTCCTGGCTCTTTCCCTGTTCGATCAGTTTCGCGACTCTATCGCGGACACCAAGGATCATGTCGCGGTGCGCCATCACCGCCGTGCGATCGACCGTGGGGCCGTGTCCGGGGATGATCTTCGTGTTGGGGCCGGAGCGGGCGATGATCTGGCCCAGGCCGTCAATCATGCCGTTGAGGCTGCCGCCGTTGACGCGGTCGATGTTGGGATACTGAATCGAACGATAGAAATCGCCGGTCATGATCACATCGGCGTTGACGAACCGGACCATCGTATCGCCATCGGTGTGCGCGGCGGGGATGGGGATCAACTGTACGTCTTCGCCGTCCATGTGGAACGTGACCAGTCCGTTATAGGTCATGAGCGGGAGGGCCGCCGGAGGCGCCGGTGTTCCGGGGGTCCCGTTTGCATTCGGGGCGGGATGCGCCAACCGGTTTCGCAAATTCTCGCGGGCCAGAATTGTGGCGCCCATTTTCGCGAAATTCTCATTTCCGCCGGTGTGATCGCCATGTACGTGGGTGTTGACGATAAATTTGATGGGACCATTGGAGACCTTCCGGATGGCGGCCATGATCTTTTCGCTCAGCGGAGCGAACTGGGTATCCACCATAAAAATACCGTCCGGCCCGGTAAGAATGCCGATGGTCCCGCCCTGCCCCTCGAGGGTATAAAAGTTGTTGGTGATCTTGGTAGTCTTGATCTCGACTTTACTGAAGTCCGGCTGCCCTTGTGCGTAGGCGATCGCGCCGATGGCGACAAACGCCAGGGCCGGCGTCAGAAGACGCAAGTATCGAACCGCGATTTGTTTCATGGTTGTCGCTCCTTTTCCACTTCGGGAATCGTTTATTCTACACCGTCAGGAAGCCGCGTGCGCGCCGTTTTCGAAATCCTCTTTCGCCGGCCCAGCCGAACAGGAATAAGATGTATAGAACAAGGAGATGCGATATGCGGATCACTAGATACCTGGCCTGCGGCGCGATGGCGGCTTTGGCCGTTGCGGCGTACTTTGCCACCACCAGAAGCAGCGTGAATGCACAGCAGACGGCAGCGGTGAAAATCAATGCCAACGATATTGGCGGCGTGGTTTCCAGCAGCAAAGGGCCCGAAGCCGGCGTCTGGGTAATCGCGGAAACGACGAACCTGCCGACACGCTATATCAAAGAAGTGGTGACCGACGACCGGGGCCGCTACGTGATCCCGGACCTACCCAAGGCCAAGTACAACGTGTGGGCGCGCGGCTACGGGCTGGTGGATTCCCCAAAAACAGAGACCGAGCCGGGCAAACTGGTGGATCTTAAGCCGACCGTGGCGCCGGACGCCAAGACGGCAGCCCAATTATATCCAGCCAGCTACTGGTACGCGATGCTGAAGGTGCCAGAGAAGAACGAATTTCCCGGCACGGGTCCTCAGGGCAATGGGATTTCCCCGAACATCAAAACCCAGGACCAGTGGATCCATCTGATTAAGACCGACAGTTGCGAATCCTGCCACCAGCTTGGGAACCAATACACGCGCACGATTCCAGCTTTGTTCAGCAAGCTCGATTCGCCGGCGCAACAGTGGGCGCGGCGGGTGCAATCGGGCCAGGCCGGCAACGCCATGGTAGGCGGGCTGGGGCAATTGGGGCCGGAGCGCGCCACGCAGCTTTTTGGCGATTGGACAAGCCGCGTCGCGCATGGCGAGCTTCCCGCCGCTGCGCCTCCGCGGCCGCAGGGGGTCGAGCGCAATGTGGTGATCACTCAGTGGGATTGGGCAGACGCCAAGGCCTACCTGCACGACGAGATTTCGACGGACAAGCGCAATCCTACGGTGAATGCGAACGGATTAATTTACGGATCGCCCGAGGAAAGCCGCGACTATCTGCCGGTGCTCGATCCGGTACACAACACAATCAGCCAGGTGAAGGTTCCGTATCGCGACCCGAACACGCCCGGCCAGCCGAAGCCGTTGCAGCCCTCGGCCGTTTGGGGTGACGAGGCGATCTGGGACAGCCACACCACGGTGCACAATCCGATGTTCGACGAGCGCGGCCGCGTATGGTTCACATCGCGGGTGCGCCCACCCGAAGATCCGGCGTTCTGTAAGGCCGGCTCCAGCCAGGAATCGGCGAAGATCACGCCGCTGGAGCGCTCCGGGCGGCAGCTTGCGGTGTACGATCCCTCGACCAAGCAGGTTTCGCTCGTCGATACCTGCTTCTCCACGCACCACCTGCTTTTCGCCCAGGACGCCAACAATACGTTGTGGACCAGCAGCGGCGGCGGCGGCGGCGTAGTCGGCTGGCTGAACACCAAAATGTGGGACCAGACTCACGACGAGCAGAAATCGCAAGGCTGGACGGCTCTCATCCTCGACACCAACGGCAACGGCAAGCGCGATGAATATGTGGAGGCGAAACAGGGCGTGCTGACAGCGCCGAGCGGCGAAAGCCTGGGAACCTCCGCGGCCATCAATGGTGTGCCTGATCCTACAAAGGACACACGCCTCAACGCCGCGTTCTACGGTATCGGAATCGGGCCCGACGGAATGATCTGGGGCACGGTGCTCGGTTTCCCCGGAGGCCTGGTTCGCCTGAATCCAGGATCGCATCCGCCGGAGACCGCTCTTGCCGAATACTACGAAGTCCCCTGGAACAATCCCAAGGCTAAGGTCCAGGGGTACTCGCCGCGCGGTATGGACGTGGACGGCAACGGCGTGGTTTGGGTGGCGCTGGGAAGCGGACATCTGGCCAGCTTCGACCGGCGGAAGTGCAAGGCCTCGCTCAATGGGCCAAAAGCCATTGGGCAGCACTGCCCCGAAGGTTGGAATCTGTATCCGACACCCGGACCGAACTTTCAGAACGTGAAAGAGTCGGGCAGCGCCGATTCCCATTACTATGATTGGGTAGATGTGTTCGACACGCTCGGCCTGGGAAAGAACACTCCGATCGCCACAGGCAATGGGTCTGATTCGCTGCTGGCCCTGGTGAACGGGAAATTCGTGGTCCTGCGGGTACCCTATCCACTCGGATTCTTCGCGAAGGGAATGGACGGCCGTATCGACGACGCGAAAGCCGGCTGGAAGGGCAAAGGAGTGTGGACGACCTGGGGTACGCGCACGGCATATCACGGCGAAACCGGAAAGGGAACGCTGCCGAAGGTGGTCCACTTCCAAGTGCGGCCGGACCCGCTGGCGGATTAGTACTGGCGCCAGATGCCCGAGGCTGACAGTGCCTGATTTCGGCGCCCATGTGGGCGTGCAATTCGCGGAGACGGCATCGGGCCACTCGTCCGGAAGCATCTCCGATCCGGTGCTTGCGGCGCGTTTAGGCGCGGCAAGCGGCCGGAGTTTCACGCTCGACCTGCAAATTTCCATACCGCGGTTGCAGGACTTCCTCGCTTCCGCCGAGCATCTCGCAGAAATTACCGGCGGCGCCGTCAGTTGGAAACCGGACATCTTGGGCGCCCGCGTCGATCCAGGCGGACGCGTCACTATGTTTCGGGATGCGGATGCCACGCGCAAGAGAAAATTCATTGATTTCGCATTCTCGTTTCCCAATGCCTCCGGCGCCACTCTCTCCTGCCGCGGAATCAAAGAACTGCACCAGGACAACGGGTGCGATGCGGCAACCGATCTCACGACCATCAACCTGACGCTCGAAGCCGGTGGAAAGCTCGCAGGAACCGGGATCGTGAGGAGCAACCTTCTCGACTTCCTCCGGCAAGTGAAGACCTGCCGAATCACGGGCGCTCAATCGCCGGGCGAGGAACGCGCGGCCCGGGACGCATTCCTGGGATTCGTGAACGGGCGATTGCGGGAGGTCTACGATTACTTCCCCCTGCTCTTCAGGGAGCCAGGAGCACTTACTCCCGAACAGCGAAAGACGCTACTGCTTTGCGCCCGCCTCCTGCTTCCGGCGAGTCTTCCGCCGAATGGGCCGCAGTTTGACGACATTATCGCCGGACTGGACCGGTACCTGGCAAATGCCTCGTCCAGTCAACTCGGGACAATCAGCGACTGGCTTCAGGCGATCGGCACGTTTCTTCCGGCGGAGGCCACCGATCTGACCTTATGCCGCATTCTCGTTACCGCCGAGCTGAACAAGACCGAACGTTCGCCGATCAAGGACGTCCTGCAGCTCATACACACGCTCATCGTGTTTCCGTACTATGCCCATCCGAAAGCCGATGGCCTTGTCGGGTATACGCGTCCGGTTCACACGCCGCGGAACACACCGGACCTTCCGGTCGCACAAGAGCCTCCAGACCGGATCTTCGACGTCGTGATTGCGGGATCGGGTCCGGCGGGAACACTGCTGGCACAGCGGCTTTCGGCTGCGGGAAAGTCGGTTCTCTTGCTCGAGGCTGGACCCTATGTTCCAGAGCGCACGATTGATGCCGATGAGATCCTGTGGACGGCGCGTCTCTACAAGGACTCCGCGCTCCAACAGGCGAACACGGGCATACCGCTCTTCGGGGCACAAGGCCCCAGTTTTATGGTGCTGCAAGGGGCCTGCGTGGGCGGTGGAGGAATCGTTAACAACGCGGTGTGCTTTCGCCTGCCGCCGCAGCGCCTGGCGCAATGGCAAAGCGTTGGGTTTCCGATTTCGCCAGGCAATCTCGCGGCAGCTTATGACAGCGTAGCTCGCGATCTGAAGATCAAACCGGCGTCGGAGGCGGGTGCGCCAGGTGTGCGCCTCAACCCGGCGTGGAAGTTTCTAACCAACAAGTTTGGAGCTCCGGGCAAGCCGCCAGTTGGGGATCCGCCCGAGCCGGGGCTTTATGAGTGTCTCGTAAACATCGACGGCTGCCAGAGCACAGGCCTTTGCAATGTAGGTTGCGGTTCGGAGCGCAAGACTAATGGAGTGCAGGTATATCTACCGCGGGCTGTTGCCGCGGGCTGCGTAATTGTGGAACACGCCGAAGTGCAGGAGATCCACACCGCCGATGATAATGGCGCGCCGCTACGGGCGGTTGCAGCGCTCACAGTACGGCTGAGCGGCGGGAGAACCGTGTTAGTCAGAGGACAGGAGTTCATTCTTTCGTGCGGACCGATTGGCAGCTCGGCGGTGCTTTTGCGATCGGGCGATCTGGGGGATCACCTGAGTGCAAACAACATTCCTGTGGGCCAGCGATTCTCAGCCAATCTCGGCTCTCCCATATTTGCCTTCTGTAATGAGCAGGTCAATTTGCAGCCGGGCCTCCAAATCGCACATTATTACTTTTCCCAGCCGGGCGAAGGGTTCGTAATGGAGACCTGGTTCAACCCTCCGGGCGCCAATGCCATGGCGATGCCGGGATTCCAACAGACCCACTTCGACCGCATGATGGCGTATTCCCGTACCGTGGCGGCAGCGCCGCTCGTGGGATCGGAAGCAACCGGCAGCGTCACTCGGGATCTGCTCGGCCGCACGGTGGTGAATCTCCCCGTGTCGGGTAGCGAGATCGGCCGGTTGCGGCGCGGGCTGGTGCTGCTGGCCGAGGCATTTCTTGCCGGGAATATCGAGTACGCTCTCGCCGGACTCGGCAATGGCCGCAAGCTGCAGACGCCCGCGGACCTGGCGCAATTCGACGCCGACCTGCAGAGGATCGAAAGCGATCCTACACAGGCCTACTTGTTGAGAGTCGGCACCGGTCATCCGCAGGGCGGCAACACCATGAGCAACGATCCGGACATCGGAGTGATTGATGAACAGTTCCGTTTGCGCGGCTTTAGCAATCTGCGCATTTGCGACGGCAGTATCTTTCCGATGAGCGCAGGGGTAAACCCGCAATGGACCATCATGGCCCTGGCGCACGAATGCGCGAGATTGTTGACGGCGTGAGCCGAGTTGTCGCAATCACGATCGCGTATTGCAGGCGACGTGTTAACCTGCTTCTCTGATGGCGGGCATCTTTCGCGAACGGCTGTTGGAGAACAGGACCGCATTCGTAACAGGCGGTGGAAGCGGTATCGGACTGCGCATGGCAGAGCGGTTTGCCGAACACGGCGCAAGAGTCATGCTGGCGGGCCGCAAGGCGGACCGCCTGAATGCCGCGGTCTCCGCAATTCGCGACGCGGGCGGCGCGGCCGAGGCCGCCGCGCTGGACGTCCGTGACTACGCGGCGGTGCGGACCGCGCTGGAGAAAGTGCACGAGCAATCCGGGCCGATCGATATTCTGGTGTGCGGGGCGGCGGGCAACTTCCCCGCCCCGGTCATGGGCATGTCCGCCAACGGCTTTAAGGCCGTGGTCGATATCGATCTGCTCGGCACCTTCAACGTGCTGCGCGCCGCGCACGCGTATCTGCGCAAGCCCGGCGGCCTGGTCGTCAACATCTCGGCGCCGCAGGCCCTGCACCCGCGCGCGCTGCAATCGCATGTCTGCGCCGCCAAGGCCGGCGTCGACATGCT
>PSRJ01000197.1 GCA_003175985.1 Terriglobia bacterium | reverse complement strand
CCCGCCGCTAATGCCAGCCGCGCGCCTTGGCGGCACTCGAGTGCTTTTTCCGCCCAGAGCAGGCAGCCCAGATACAGGCTCAGGAAGAGCAGGTCCGACATGATCGCGGTGCTCAGCAGGCAGATCAGCGGATGCATTCCGGCCGCGAAGGTCAGCAACCAGGCTTCTCTCGACCCGAACCCGAACTGCCGGAAGACCGCCCGCATGCAATACAAATAGAGCGGCAGCATCAGCCAGACCAGGAGCATCGCCGGTTTCAGAATCGCGGGAAAGCCGGGGCCGAACTTCCACAACGGCGCCAACAGGAGCGGCAGCATTGGCGGATACTTGGTTTCGAACGGCTGTCCGGGCAGGCTCTCGATCCGGTACCCGTTCCCTGCGGCGAGGCTTTTCGCGCCGACGAGGTAGAGGCCATCGTCATGATGCAGCCCCAATTGCGGCATGTCGCGCCAGCTCCAGGCGAGATAAGCGGAGGGCGCCAGCGCAATTACAAAGAGCACCCACCCGCGCAAAGTTCGGGACACCGCTTGGAAGATCGGCGGAAATTTCGCCGAACGTTAGGCTGCAAAATGGCCGATGTTATAATCCAAGGTTTGCCTGGTAGGAGGATTTACCACAAACGATGAGCTATCGAACGTTGGAGGAAGCACTTGCAGCCGCTGGGAGTCCGGTCGAGCTTTTGCGGAATTCGCAGATCGGGCCCTACGCCTTCCCGGTAGTGCGCTTCGAATTTACCAACTGGAGAGACGAACAGCGCGCCTGGCGGCAGAGTTGCGCTCTCCTCGACCAGTCGCATCATATGACAGACCTGTATGTGGAAGGCCCCGATGCGCTGAAGGTCTTCTCCGAGCTGGGGATCAACAGCTTCAAGAATTTCAAGGTCAACCAGGCCAAACAATTCGTCGCGTGCAATCCCGATGGGTATGTGATCGGCGACGCGATCCTGTTCTACCTGGCGGAAAACAAACTCAGCCTGGTGGGACGGCCTCCGGCGGCCAATTGGGTGCAGTATCATCTGGAAACGCGCGGGTACAACGCCAAAGCGGAAAGAGATGAACGCTCCGCGGTAAATCAGGGCCGTCGAAAGACGTTCCGCTTCCAGGTTCAGGGGCCGCACGCGCTCGCAGTCATGGAGAAGGTTCTGGGCAGACCGGCGCCGGATATCCGCTTCTTCAACATGGAGGTCATCTCGATCGCCGGCCATCCGGTGCATGCGCTGCGCCATGGAATGGTGGGGCAGCCGGGATGGGAGCTGTTCGGGGCGTGGGAGCACGGCGACGAAGTCCGCAACGCGGTTGTGGAAGCAGGGCGGGAATATGGAATCCGCCTGGTCGGCTCCCGCGCTTACCCGACCACTTGCCTGGAATCGGGTTGGATTCCTTCGCCGCTGCCGGCCGTGTACACCGGCGACCAGATGAAGCCGTACCGGCAATGGCTGACCGGCGCCAGCTACGAAGCCATGGCATCGCTGGGAGGCAGCTTTTACTCCAGCCAGATCACCGATTATTACCTGACTCCCTTCGATCTGGGCTACGGGCCATTTGTGAAGTTCGATCACGAATTTGTCGGGCGGCCGGCGCTGGAAAAGATGGCCGCCAACCAAAGGCGCAAGAAAGTGACGCTCGTCTGGAACGGCGAGGATATCGAGCGCGTGTTTGGCAGTCTCTTCCGCGGCACAGCGGACATTCGCAAATACATCGATTTGCCGTTGGCGAATTATGCCACTCTGCCGTACGACAAAGTCTTGAAAGACGGCAGGCCCGCCGGCATATCCACATATACGGGATATACCTACAACGAGCGCGCGATGCTCTCGCTGGGCATTGTCGATATCGAGCACAGCGAGCCTGGAACGGAAGTGACGCTGGTCTGGGGCGAGGAAGGGCGCGGCTCCTCGAAGCCCACCGTCGAGCGCCACGCGCAGGCGGAAATTCGTGCCACGGTCGCCGCGGTTCCCTACGCCGAGGTGGCGCGGACCGCGTACCGGCCGCACTGAAGGAGATTTCATGGCGTACATATTTCATGAGAATGATTTGCCGAGACTCGAGGCGGTAGTGCCCGGGCGCGTGCGCACCTTTTTCGTCAACAAGGAATTGACCAATATCGACGATATGCTCGCGGGCGTCATGCATTACGCGAGCAATGCCTCATCGCCCTACCACTACCACGAGGTATGTGAGCACTTTTACTTCATCATGGAGGGCAAAGGGACCGTCGAAACACCCGAGGGGGTGCGGCCCGTGGGGCCAGGCGATCTGGTGTTTATCCCCGCCGAGGCAAAGCACCGGCTGCGCGCCACCGACACCGGTCTTTTCTATTTCGAGTTCCAGTCTCCGAACCGTTTCAAGACCCACATCCTGGACGGCACTCCCGACGACCTGCGCTGGAATCGCGTGGATGGGCGCGTTTGGGTGCAGACGTAGACAGGGGAAGACCACATGACTACCACGACGACTTTCATCGATACCAATCAGCTTCCCCGCGTTAAAACTCCGCAAGGCGAAGTAACAGAGATCCTGAACCAGCAACTGGTCGGGGCGAAGAATGTATTCGGAACGCTGCGCTGGCTTGAGGGCGGTGAGAAATTCGAGCCGGAGTCCGTCAATAAGCACCAGCTCATCTATCTGATGGAAGGCAAGGGCACGATCCGGCTGGAGAACAAAGACTACGACGTAGCGAAAGGCGCGGGCGTTTACCTCGGCCCTTCGGAGAGGGTAACCATCCAGGCGGCGTCCGGGGCGTCACTGAAATTGTTCCATCTGATCGTGCCGCAGATCCCGAAGTAGCCTCGGAAACCTATACTGAGCCGCGACCGTCAGGGAGCGGTCCAACCCCGCGGTCACACGCTGATTTCTGCAAGTTAGCACTAACGGCCACGGCTGGGCCAGGCCGCCTGCCACTTCGCCCGCAAGCCCGCGCGGTCCACTTCCTTTCCCCGGAAATAGACCTTGTTGATGCGGCGCGAATTGGCAATGTTATCGAGCGGATTGGCGTCCAGAACAATGAAATCTGCATTCCTGCCCGCCGCCACCAGCCCGGTATTGAAGTGCCCGGCATCCGCCGAATCGCGAGTCGCCGCAACAATCGCCTGCATGGGAGTCAGCCCCATCCAGACCCAGTTCTCCATCTCCAATTGGCCCATCCATCCGATAAAGAAGCGGGTCTGCCCGGTATCGCTTCCCAGCACGATCTTCATTCCCGCATCGCGCAGCTTCAAGGCATTCGTAGCGCCCAATTGCCGCAGGTTCCGGCGCGCGCGTTCCACCGATTCCGGCGTCAGCTTCGCCAGATAATCTCCCCAGTGCTCCTGAATCTGCTGCGGAGGAACAGTCTCGCGGAGCAGCGGATCGTCCCAGACCTCGCGGGCCGAAGCCGTCCAGCCCGCGCCCGGATTGAACCACAGGTTTGGCCGGTCCTTTTTGGCGATTCGTTCCCGGATTATGGAAAGCAGTTCGTCGTCCGGAACTTCGCCGTTCCGGACCGGAAGATGCAGCCAGCCCTCCACTCCCGCACGCATCAGGAGTTTGGCATCGGCCAGCGTGACATTGTGGGCGGCCACCGGAACGTTGTACTTATGCGCCTCGTCGATGACCGCGAGATAGAGTTCCGGCGTCAGCTTCTTGACGCGTCCGCCGCGGTCATCCACCCAGATTTTGATGAACTCGGGCTTGATCTTGATGTTGTCTTGCACGGCCGCGCGCGCTTCCGCGACGGTGGTGACCGGATACGGCACGTCCGTGCGCGAGGGGTGTCCGTTGGCGCCGGAAGCCGGCCAGGCAATACCCGTCCCCGCGGTACGAAACAGCGCCGCGCCGGGGATGATTTCGTCCCGTACGCGGAGCGGCACATCGCCCCAATTCGTGCGCCCGCCGTGCAGGTCCGAGCGGTCCACCAGGTCGCCGATGCCAATAATGGCGCTGAACCCGTAATAGGCGATGCGCTGCAGATGGTCCACCAGGTTTTCCCGCGTGAAGTACTCTTTGGCCATCGTGCCATCGGCATCGTGCTGGAACCCGATATGGCCATGCAGATCGACCTTTGCGGGCATCACCGTTTTGCCCGCCAGGTTCACGTGAACAGCGCCGGCGGGAACCGGCACGCGGCCCCGGCGGCCGGCCTGTGTGAAGTGATCGCTTTCCACAACAAACGCCGAATCTTCGATGGGAGCGCTGCCATCGCCGGTGATGAGGCGGGCCCCTTCGAAAACAGTGACGGATGTCTGTGCCTGAAGCGGCGGAAAGCAGGCCGCCGCCAGGCAAAGGATTCCTATGGTGCGATTCACTCGGGACATATATGCCTCCGCGGAAACCGCTAGTCTACATCAAAGGCGGCGCACTCAAATTGTGCGCCGCTTCCAAGTGCCGCGCATAAACATCGCCAGACCCATGAGCGCGATGAGCGACTCCGCGATCGGGATAGCCGCGAACACGCCGCTTACGCCGCGGCCAGCCGTGTACGCCAGCAGCCACGCCAACGGGATCTCGCACAGCCAGAACCCGATCGCGTTGATGATGGTCGGCGTCACCGTGTCACCCGCGCCGTTGAACGCCTGCACCATCACCATGCCGAAGGCGTACACCAGGTTGCCGTAAGCCACGATGCGCAGGCAATTCACCCCGAACGGCACGATTGCCGGATCGGACGTAAACAGCGAAACGATCCACTCCGGCACGGAAATGAAGGCCACCGCCACCGCCCCCAGGAACAGCATGTTATAGAGAGCGGTCAGGTAGACGGCACGCTCCGCCCGCTCGGGCCGCCCCGCCCCGAGATTCTGGCCCACCATGGTGGCCGCCGCGCTGCTCAATCCCCACGATGGCAGAATCACGAAGATGAACACGCGGATTCCGATGGTGTACCCCGCCACGGCGCCGCTGCCGAAGGAACTGATGATTCGCACCAACAGGATCCAGCTCGAGTGCGCGATGGCGAACTGCATGATCCCGGTAATGGACACGCGGATCAGGGAAAACATCACGCGCGGGACAATCATGAGATCCTCGCGGCGGATGCGAATGCGGCTATGGCCCCGGAAGAGAATCCAGAACTGGTAGAGCACGCCGCACGTGCGCCCGGTAAGAGTGGAAACCGCCGCTCCCGTTACACCCAAAGCCGGGAAGGGACCCAAACCGAAGATCAAACAGGGATCCAGCGCCAGGTTGATGATGTTCGAAAACCACAGCACTCGCATCGCGACAGACGCATCGCCGGCCCCGCGGAAAATCGAGTTGTTGAGGAACAGCAGCATTACACTGATGCTGCCGCCCAGCACAATCGCCGTGTAGCGCTGTCCGATCTGAACCAGGTCCGCGGGGGCGCCCATCGCCGCCAGCAGACGCGGCGCGAGCCAATACCCGGGAATGCCCATCAGCAGGGCGAGGCCAACACCAAGAGTAATAGCCTGCACAGCGGCCGTGTTGGCGCCGTGCGGATCTTTTTCGCCGGTTCTCCGCGCCACCATAGCAGTGGTCGACATGCTGACCCCTATGGCCACCGAGAAGACCAGCGTCAGCATGGATTCCGTGAGTCCCACGGTGGCAATGGCATTCGAGCCCAGCCGGGTAACCCAAAACACGTCCACGACCGCGAACAAAGACTCCATCAACATTTCGAGCACCATCGGGATGGCTAGCAGAAAGATTGCCCGGCTGATGGAGCCTTCCGTGAAATCCTGCTGCGTCCCGCGCAGCGCCTCTGCCAGCGAACTCCAGAAAGTGCTGCGCGCCTGTGAAGTGGCTAAAGTCGCCATAAAGGATGCGCCTCCTCAGCGCAAAACGCACAAGGCGAATAAAGGAAAAACCTGCGGTCGTTAAGAGGAACCGGGGTTACGGCTTACGCAAACGCCGGCGACGAGACCGCGCACGGATACAGCGCATCAACGCGTACGGGGACCGCAGTTGCCGCTGTCCTGAACGACGAGTTGTGTGCTTTCATGCGCATGATCACGACGGTGCCCAAGTGGCACCTGTTTCTCGAATATACAGGCACTCTTGAAAGAATGCAACAGATTTCTGAGGCTACGCTATCATGAATAGAATTACCTTATGATTCCAGACGTGCTCACCGAGGGCCTCACCTTCGATGATGTTCTGCTCGAACCGGCCCGCAGCGAAGTTCTGCCGGCTGAGGTCGATACGCGTACCTGCCTGACACGGCAAATCGGCTTGAACATCCCCATCGTCTCGGCGGCGATGGACACGGTTACCGAATCGCATTTGGCAATTGCTTTGGCGCAACAGGGCGGAATCGGAATCATTCACCGCAACATGCCCATTGAGCGGCAAGCGGAAGAGGTAGATCGCGTCAAGCGCAGCGAGAGCGGCATGATCGTGGACCCCATCACCATCCATCCCGATCAGCCCATCTCCGCCGCGCACGAGTTGATGCGGCGCTACCGGATTTCCGGCGTGCCCGTTACGCGCGAAGGCAAGCTCGTTGGCATTCTGACCAACCGCGATCTGCGGTTCGAGACTCGCTTCGACCTGCCGATCTCCGAAGTGATGACGAAAGAGAACCTGGTCACGGTTCCCGTAGGCACCACGCTGGAGCAGGCCGAAGCGATACTCCACCAGCATCGCGTCGAGAAGCTTCTGGTCGTGGATGAACATTACAACCTGAAGGGTCTCATCACGGTTAAAGACATCCAGAAGAAGCTGAAGTATCCCAACTCGGCGAAAGACCGGCAGGGCCGGCTAAGGGTCGGAGCGGCCATCGGCGCTACGGGCGACTTTTTCGAACGGGCGCAAGAGCTGGTAGCGCGCAAGGTGGACGTGCTGGCCATCGACACCGCGCATGGCCACACCAGCCGCGTGACGGATGCCGTCAAGACGATCAAGTGCAAGCTGCCCGACGTGCAGCTCATTACCGGCAACGTGGCTACTTTTGAAGCCGCCAGGGAACTCGCGTCACTCGGAGTGGATGGGATCAAAGTCGGCATCGGGCCGGGCTCGATCTGCACGACGCGCGTGGTCTCGGGCGCCGGTGTGCCCCAGATGACCGCCATCTCAGAGTGCGCGCGGGCGGCGCGCGAGGCAGGTGTCCCGCTGATTGCCGACGGCGGCATCAAATACTCCGGCGATATCACGAAAGCCATCGCGGCGGGCGCCGACACCGTCATGATCGGCAGTCTGTTGGCCGGCACCGATGAGAGCCCCGGAGAAACCATCCTTTATCAGGGCCGCACGTTCAAGACCTACCGCGGCATGGGTTCCATGGGCGCGATGTCGCAAGGCACTTCCAACCGTTATGAGCAGGACCCCTCCGGCAAGCTGGTGCCGGAAGGAATCGAAGGACGTGTAGCGGCCAAGGGCCCCCTTGCCGAATTGGTTTATCAGCTTGTGGGCGGCCTCCGTTCCGGCATGGGCTACTGCGGCACGCGCAATATTGGCGAGTTGCAGGAGAAAGCGCACTTCCTCCGCATCTCTCCGGCCGGGCTCCGCGAGAGCCATGTACATGATGTGATCATCACCAAGGAAGCACCCAACTACCGCGTAGAGTAGGAAAACAGCCAGCCACAAATTTCGGATTTGTCCTCTCCCTCCCACCAGTGGCGGCTCTGTGGCGGCGCTCACTGAAAGGGAAATGCACTCCCCGGCAGTATGAACATACGGGCCGGGTTCCGAAAGCCTTGCCCAGGGAGAGCAAACTATGAAGAAGACGGCTTTGATCTTGACGTTCGCGCTGGCGAGTCTGCCGGCTGCTTTCGGGCAAGCCGGGCAAAGTAATCCCAGCCCGGCGGATCCCAACCCTCAGGGCCAGCCCAGTCCTAATAGTCCAAGCACACCCGATCAAAGAGGCACGCCCGACAATCCGAATGACAACAGCGCCAACCGGAAGAAACGCGGCGACGGCAAGAAGAAGAATCCCGATACCAATCCAAACTCACCCGATACCAATCCGAATAACCCGACTCCTCCTCCTCGGCAGTAAAACCCCGACCGGTCGTGGCTCAGACACTCGTGCTGAGCCGCGACCGTAAGGGAACGGTTCTAAACCTGGGCCCGAGCCGTTGCGAGCGTCAGTGCTTCCGCGACGGATCGTAACTGGGCGGACGTCATCTCAGGAAACAAAGGCAAGGACAAAACTTCGCGCGCGGCCTGTTCCGAAACCGGAAAGTCCCCGTGCCGGTATCCTAAGTCCGCGTAAGCAGGCTGCATGTGAACGGGGATCGGATAATGAATCGCCGTTTGGATTCCTGTACTCTCCAGTTGTTCACGCAGCATTCCGCGGTGTTCTGTCCGTATCGTGTAAGTTGTGTACACGTGCCGCGCGTAAGCCATCTGCTGCGGCGTGCGGACACCCGCAGTTTCCAACAGCCGGGCGTACTGCGCCGCGTGCTCGCGCCGCGCCTCGGTCCATCGATCGAGATGCCGGAGCTTCACCCGCAATATTGCGCCCTGCATTCCCTCCATGCGGTAGTTGTAGCCCTTTACGAGATGCTCGTACTTCTTTTCGGAACCCCAGTCGCGCAGCATACGAACCATGCGGGCGTGTTCCGGATTCCGTGTCACTACGGCGCCGGCTTCGCCGTAGGCTCCCAGGTTCTTTCCGGGATAGAAACTGAAACAGCCAAGTTCGCCGAACGTTCCCACGGGACGGCCTTTGTATAGCGCGCCGTGCGCCTGGGCGGCATCCTCGATCACCGCCAGGCGGTGACGCTTTGCGATTTCCAGAATCGGATCCATGTCGGCCGGTTGCCCGTACAGATGGACCGGTAGGATCGCCTTCGTGCGCGGCGAAATCGCCGCTTCGATCTGTGCCACAGCCATCGTGTAGGACTGGGCGTCGATATCGACAAAAACCGGCCGTGCTCCGGTGTACACGATTGCCGCCACGGAAGCCACGAACGTAAATGGGACAGTGATCACTTCATCGCCTGGTCCCAGGCCCGCCGCCAAAAGAGCCAGGTGCAGGGCACTCGTTCCGGAGTTGACGCCGATCGCGTGCGGCGCGCCGCAGTACGCAGCGAATTCGGCCTCGAAGGCCGCTACTTCCCGTCCCAGAACGAATTGACTGCTCTCGAGCACTCCGGCAATGGCGCTATCGATCTCCTGTTTGATGCTGTGGTATTGGGCCTTGAGATCCACCATCGGAATCATAGTTGTGGGAATTGTAGCATTGCCGCCGGAATTAGGTAGTGTGGCTTTAGTGGGGAGACGGGAGTTGAAATATTCAACCCATCCCTAATTGGTTGACGTTACTCAAGAGAGAGCACGCAGCCTCAAGTAGGTCCAAGTGAACTGGCGTGGGCATAGCCCCAGTGGAGAAATATTTGTTCATTGCGAATGGCTCGCCGATTCGCCGCTCGAATGTGAATAGGGTACGTTTTTCTGAAGATCCAAACACCACACTCTGAATTTCGACTTGGGACTGACCGGACGCCTTCCCGACCAATTCAGTAAGACTCAGAAAACTTCCCACACCGCGACCGATGCTCACGCCTGGGCACAAGAACGATACTTCGCTGATATACAGTCTGCGAACTCTCTGCTTGAAATCGGCTCCCCCTAGTTTGTACTCCTGAAAAAGCCAATTCAGAGAGTCTTCGATGACGGCGTCGGAAATCACCGTGCTCGAATGCGTGTTGACGACGATGCCGTCGTCGTACACTTCCAGCGTATCGATCATGATTGGTTCGCCACTCGCGAGAAACGTGCCGTTCTTGAACACAAGGCCATTCTTCTTCTCGTCAGGTGCTACTTCTGCGAATTGATAGCGCGCTTTCAGGGCATCAAAGATTGGCTCTACACGAAGCCCGCGCGGGTTCAATTCCGCTACATCGAAAAGCCAGACTGATCTTGCTGTAAAGATTCGACTCAGTTCCATTTAGGCCCTCTGCCAGAGTGGATCATTCTGGGACGCTGAACATTCAGCGATGGCCGCGCCCTTTTTGGGGGGAGTTTGATCCTGTCGGGATTGTGAATACTCCCCGATGTCGATCACAGCAGCTGCAGCCGCTCCCGCCTTGAGTGCCACCCTAGAATGCTTAAGATTCGGATCTTTGCTCCGAGGTGCTCTCGCTAGCGATGGCCCTGCGAAGCTTTCCACCTCGTCTGGCAGCGTGCCATATTCTTCAAACGAAACTCGGAGGCGAAGTTCAAATGCCCGTGCCAGTTTCTTGAGAGTGCCAATATTCCAGCTTGAGTAGTTGATGTTCTCAATACGGGAAATGACGGTCTGCGTCGTCCCAAGAAGTTCCGCAAGTTTTGCCTGAGTGAACCCCCTTTGTTGCCGCAGCACCTTCAACTGCGTCGCGATGTACGAATTCAGAAAAGATTCTGCGTATCCTTCCGAAAACTCCGGTTCTACAAGCTCCGTTCTCAGTTGATCAGCGATAGCGCCCATTCAGCCTCCGCTTTCCTTGAGGATCGTCTATAATCTCTTGACGGCGATTCTGCGCATCTTCCGCATCAGCATCTAAGACGCCGCCTTTTTCGACTGCGCCGAGGAGCATCGTAAATTCCCCGTCCATATCGATAGGCCCTCGGCAAAGCATGGGGCGTAGCATTCTCTGCCCGTGGATTATCAGTTTGTAGATGTTTGACTGCATCTTAGGCTTTCTTTTGGAAGCGATTGGCCCCGCTAATAACCCTGGATGCAAATCCATTCCGTTTTGGGCTAGCATGTCCATCTTCTGCATCAGTTGGCCTCGATCACGAGCGCTAATCGCCTGCTCTCGAAGCCAGATCCCAATGGTACTCTCATCACCCTCCAAATATTCATATATTCGCCAGCGCTTCATGATTGTATCGCAAAAATGCGATGAAGTCTATTGATACTATATCGCAAATATGCTCTAACATCTAAGTGCATGGTATTTAAGGCAAAAGGCTGCCGGACCCAAGTCGCCAAACCGAATCCGACAGCCCTTTGTGTATCCAGCCCCTGTAGCTCAGATGGCTCAGAGCGCTTGCCTACTAAGCTTGAGGTCGCTCGGTTCGAATCCGGCCAGGGGTTCCAGATTGATCAGCCCCGCTGATAGCGTCAACTACCTGCGGGGCCTTACCTCGGACGCAAGGCCCAAGGCAGAGTTTACTAGACTCACTGTCATTTTGAGCCTTCACACCGAAGAAAGCAAGGCTCAAAGTGACTTGTCACAACTGCCGAATCCAAACAGTGAAGACCGGTAAGCGCCGCAAGAACGCTACAAGTGCCGGCAGCGCGGAAAGCGCTTTTCTGAAGTGTGCGAGACGCCATTTGGAGAGGATGTTCGCCTTCCCAAAGAAAAGGTGATTGCAATCCTAAACTGCCTTGTGGAAGGCGCTTCCGTGCGCGCCACATCTCGACTGTGTGACGTTACGCCGCGCAGCGTTCTGAACATGCTTGTACTCGCAGGCGAACGCAGCGAAAAGCTGGTGGGCAAACTAATCGCGAACATCCCCTGTAAGGATGTTGAGTGCCACGAAATCTGGGGATACGTCTACAAGAAAGAGGCACACAAGACGCCCGATGAAGCGCACGACACTTAGCATGGGCGATGCATATTGCGTCATCGCGATGGAACGCAATACCAAACTGATTCTGAATTTTGCTTTGGGTCGCCGCACTACGGAAACCACCCAGGTGTTCATCGAAGGACTCCGCGCCGCAACCGCGCCGCACCACTTCCAGATCAGTTGCGATGGATTTCAGCCGTACGTGCCCGCGATCTCGGACACACTCGGTGACCGTTGCGACTTCGCCCAGGTCATCAAGAACTACGCGCAGACGGACGTGGAAGGCCAGCGCAAGTATAGTCCCGCTGAAGTCACCAGCCTTGAGAAGAAAGCGATCCTAGGCGATCCCGACATTAAGCGCGCTTGCACGTCGTACATTGAACGGCAGAATCTCACCAACAGAATGCAAATGCGTAGACTCACCGTTTGGGCTCTCGGCGACTTCTTGGGGCCGTAAAATGGCATCTCCTCACCAGAGCAACACTACCCGGAATTAACCGCTGCACTCGCTCTGTTATCATCCAGTAAGCTGTCATGATTCGCCGTTGCGCGGCCGGCGCGCTGTTGCTCGCGACCAGCCTGCTGGCTGCTAATCCCACCGAATACCGGCAAAAGGTCGGAGTGTATGTCTGGGGCAAACTGAGCAAGGACCTGGAGACTGCCGCCGCCGATGTGAAGCACCTGGGCGCCGACCGCGTCGTCCGCGTTTACATCGGGCCCGCTGCATCGTGGGACCCTTCCGGCAAGGACGACAACTCGCCGCTGGATGTCAAAGTCCGGCGCAGCGATTATCGGTCCTTTCTCGCCGCCTTCCCCGTCGTAATGTTGACCGCGTACGATACAGCCTCGTTCGACAAATACAAGCAGGGGCCACTGGACGCCCAGCATCTCACTGCCACTCGCGAGGAGTTCCGCCGCTTCACGCGCGAGCTGGCAAAGCTGCCTGGCCGCAAAATCGTTTCCAACTGGGAATTCGAGAACGACTGCAAAGAAAGCGTGTGGAACGCTTGCACCGAGTATTATCAGGCGCGTCTCGATGGGATTCGCCAAGGCCGCAAGGAAGCCTTGGCGCAGCACGATCCCGGAGAGATCCTTACGGCGTTTGAGTTCCTTTACGTGCCGGGTTACACCGGCAAGCGCTCCGGCCTGGTGGACGTGGGGAGCCGCCTCAATGGCGTGGATTTCTTCTCTTATAGCTCCTGGCCCTCGATCGGCTGGGACTACGACGCACCCACCATGTATAAGAGCTTCGAGTGGGGCGCGCACATCTTACACGAATTCACAATGCGCCAGAAGCTGACCACGCGTTTCATTATCGGGGAATTCGGCGAATACTGGAATCTGCATCCCAATTCCGAGCGCATGAAGGCACTGGTCGATGCCTCGATCGCCAATGGCGTCGAGTATCTCTTCGATTGGGTTTTATACGATCAGCCCGGCAATAAGGACGATCACGGCCGCGACGCTTCTCACTTCGGCAAATATTCGCTCGATCGCATGTTGACGCCGCAAGGAAAGTCGTTCCGGAGCTGGTTCCCGGCCGCGGCAAACTGATGAGTCACTCGCCTTCAGCCGTGAGTACCGCGACGCCGGCCCGCATTCCGAGGGCGGCGGGCCCGCGCGTCTCCGAATTGGATGGGCTCCGCGGCATCGCCATCCTCCTGGTGCTCTTCTTTCACTTCACGCCGGCATCGGGACCGCTTTTTTTTCTGGCGCACTTCTTCCAGACCGGGTGGATGGGGGTAGATCTCTTTTTCGTGCTCAGCGGATATCTCATTACAGGAATTCTGCTGGATAGCGTGGGCCATCCGCATTACTACCGGAATTTCATCATCCGCCGCAGCCTTCGCATATTTCCGTTGTATTACGCCTGCCTCGTGTTGTACTGCTTCCTCACGTTTTTCCCCACTCCCATCCGCGTGCACGATTTCCTGGGTGTGGGTGGGGCTTCGTGGTACCTGTTTTATCTCGGGAATCTGAAAGCGTTCCTGCAGAACGCTTACCCGGCGGCGGCGATTCTCACTCCGCTCTGGTCGTTACAGGTGGAGGAACAGTTCTACCTTAGCTTTCCGTTTATCGTTTCGGCGGTGAGCCGGAGGAGGCTGGGCGTCATTCTGGCGGCGTCCGTGTTGCTCGCACTAGTGCTCCGCATTGGCCTGGTAGCGGCAATGCCTGCGAACAAGCTCGGGACGTACCTGTTGATGCCCTGCCGCATGGATGCGCTCGCCATGGGAGGGCTGATTGCGGTTGCCCAGCGCGAGTGCCCCGAACAGCTCCGCCGCCGCTGGATCGGCTGGCTTACCGCGTGCGCCGCGGCAACGTTTGTCCTCGTGTGCCTGCGCGCCACCGTAACGCCCTGGTCCGATCTGATGCGGACGCTCGGCTTCACCGCAATCGACCTCGCCTTCGCGGGGCTGGTGGTGATCCTGGTCAGTTGGCGCCGGCCGTTCCTGCTCGCTCTTTGCCGCACGCGGCCGCTGGTCTACATCGGCACGATATCCTACGGCCTGTATCTGCTGCACATTCCCGCGCTGACCGTGGTGCGGCGCTGGATTACTCCCGCTTTGAAAATCGCCCCCGATGGTTCCGCGCAGTTGTTCGTTTCGATGGCCGTCGCGATTGCAGCGGCGTCGGTTTCCTGGTGGGTATTCGAGTCGCAGATCCTCAAACTGAAGAACCGTTTCACGCTCTGACGCTACGGCTTGCTCTTCCCGGCTGCCGTATAGAGTTCCGCCATCGTGACCTTGCGGCCATCCCCCGGCAGGTGAACCGGAATGATGCGATCTACATCCAGGTGCAGTCGCTCGATATTGGCCAGCAGGTTCGTATGGTACGGATTGACGCTGGCGGGCGTGGGTGCATTCGCTGGTCCGACATTGAATTCATCGGCTTCCAGCAGCACTTTTTGCTTCGGCAGATACGCGACGATCATGCCTTCGTTGTGAGTGCTGCCCTGCACATGATAAAGCTCGATGGTGTGCCGGCCATCGGTCAGCACCTTCTTCTCCGTCATCGTTTCGATTTTGATTCTTGGCTGCGGGTTCATTTGCGAGAGTTTGTCGGGAACCAGAGTGTGCGGGTCCTTGAGGATCTTCTCGTAATAGCCCTTGTTGACCTGATGCGTGATGATCGTGGCGCCTTCCGCGACAAATGTGCGCAGGCCGCCTGCGTGATCGAAGTGAGCGTGCGTGTTGACCACGTAGCGGATCGGTTTGTTGGGAACCAGCCGCTTGGCTTCGGCGATAATCTGGCCGGCCCGCATCTCGTTCTGCGGGCCTTCGATTACCACGATGTAATCCTTGAAATCGGCCACAATCGCGGCATAGCCGCCGGTAATCAGCCAAAAGCCATCGCCGAGATCTTCGGATAGGGAGGAAGGCGGCTGGCCGCCGCGGCCGCCAGGACCCCCCGGTCCGCCTCGCCCGCCGCGTCCCGCCGGAGGCGTGAGATCCACCGGTACGTTCACCTTCACGTCGGTCACCGCGAGCTCGAAGAATTTGGGAGGACCCTGGTACTGCTCGATGCGCGCCGGAAACTTCAACCCGTTGAAATCCTTCCAGTCCGTGTAAATGGCGTTCCAGACCGTGTCCCCAAGGACGTTATTGTCGATCCTGGTTTCCACCTTTTCCACGTAGCCCTGTTCGTTGATGTAGCCGTTTACCGGGGCCTTGTTGTCCCCCATGAAGGAAATGACCGTATACTTTTTTCCCTTGATGGTCTCCGGACTGATGCTGGCGTTTTTCTCCAGCGCCACGCGCAAGAAGCCCTCCGGCAGGAAAATGTATTCCAACTGCGTATTCCACGGCGCAGTGGCGCCCGCCATGACGACGAGGTTTTGCGTCTGGTCTGCGATAGGTCCGGCGCCGCAGCCGCCGCGCGGCGGGTTCTCACCTTCGCCGCGGATGCGTTGCAGCCGCCATCCGCGGGCCTCGAAATCGATCGAACGCACGTAATCCTTATTCGAAAACTTGCGCCACCACGGCGTATTCGGATTATAGGGCTGGCCGACGCATCCGTCCCATCCTTGACCCGAGATGGCCAGCGTTTTCACGTTCTCCGCGCCCATGGCCTTCATGGACCGGTCGACGGTGGCTTTCAGATCGGCGGACGCGTCCGCGTATAAAAGGCCGGTTGAAAAGAATCCTGCAGCCGCGAGCGCAATCGCCGTGAAGTGTGTAGGCGCCATATACTCCTCCCTGAAAAATCGATCCCGGTCTTGCATACCCGTAGAGGATTACAATTTATCACCTCGCCGGCGCCAACGAACCCGATTCGTTTATGACCGAGCAGTTGGTTAACGGCTGCGACGGACTCACCGACTAAGGGAAAACTCGTTGCGCCGAAGCCTGCCGGGCCTGGACAACCTGCCGGCCGGATTGTAAGAGCGCGGTGTTCCTGTAACTGGAAATTTACCTCGCGATAGTGATCCTTTAACAGACGGTGACTACCGTGAAAGCGGACCTACGGTCTGGCCTGCTTCAGGCAGTTCCAGCTCGCCTGAAGCAGAAGCGTATTCGAGACATTTCGCGAAAGGAGATCATCAGCATGAAGCGCACTCAGCGGGCCCCAGGTTGGGGCAATCGAAAAATACTCGCAAAAATCGTATCGTGGATGCGAAACGAGGTGGCCCACTTCCTGATCGACGTAGTATTGTTGGTCATGCTAATGGATACGATCGTGAAGCTCTTGCATCAAGCAATGCAGGTGTAGCCTCTTTAGAGCCGTTCACCGTTCGGTACCCCAATCTGCCGGCTGTTTTTTAGAGAACGAGGAAGGCGGGCTTTGTTCCAGTAAGCCCGCCTTGCGTTCGCAATGCGAACGGGTACCGACCCAAGGAGATCTTTTGAGTCGCACACAGCGCTACGCGAGCTGAGGATCGCCCCTGCTTTGAACCGACAAGCGGGGTAGACTCACGGCAGTTACCGGCTCCAAGGACACGTTACTCGAATACCGCAATGTGTTTTTGAGTTATGTGAGGGTGGACGCCGCCCACGTTCCAGCGCGAGCGGCGCCTCGCGAAAGGGATATGCCCTCAGCGGGCTTCTGATCCCAGGGCAAGAATATCAGACTTCTACTTTTAGGACAAGTACGGACACTTCCACAACTGTCCTACCTTCTGTTGTTTATCGTGTGGAAATAATTTCTTCTTTTTTAACTGAATCGCCATATTACGATATGGCGACCGATAGTTCAGGGCAAGGGTGGAAGTGTCTCGACTTTCGAGGACATTATTGCGATAATGTTAACCCGAAATGGCTTCTTTTAGTGCCCCGAACAACAACCTACGGCGCGAGCGCGAAAATGTCCTCGGCTGGACGATGCAACAATTTGTGGACTTCGCAAAGTCGAACCGGGTTCAGTTGTCGACGAAAACCTTGGCACGTGTTGAAAGTGGCAAAGGAGCATTCGCGCGGGTCACGCTCACCCGTATTTTGCAAGTTGTGAATTCAGGTCGGGCACACCTGGAACTTCCCGTATTGGGAGAACAAGATATGTTCCCTACAATTAAGCTTGGAAGAGGTGGGGCAAGGGCGAAGTAGTAATTTTGAGGCAGTGTGCGTGCATTTTGCTGTACGGATCGTTGGAGAGCGCGAGCCGATGGGGCTGAACCGCAAAGGCCTGAAAGATCCGGTGCACGGTTGGATTTTGGAGATTCCACTCAGCCGCGCCGCCTCGCGAACGGTCCAGCATTCCCCGTCTTCGGTTTTCGCGACAAGGAACGATTCAGCAGGGCCGAAACTTTCATCTTCAAGGGGGCGTGGGCGGGCCAGGGCGTAGCTCATGATCAAGACTTGGCACGAGCCGCTCCAGGAAACGACGGCGCCATTTCCCGACGGTGGCTTTCGTCCGCTGCAGACGGCCGGCAATCTCGGTATTGTTGAGGCCTTTCGCCGGAGCGGACGTAGTCCTTAGTCGAGAACTTGCGCCACCAGGGCGTATTCGGGTTGTAGGGTTGGCCGACGCAGCCATCCCATCCTTGGCCCGAGACAGCGAGCGTTTTTACGTTCTCCGCGCCCATCGCCTTCATGGACCGGTCGACGGTGGCTGTCAGATCGGCGGACGCGTCCGCATATAAAAGGCCGGTTGAAAAGAATCCTGCAGCCCCGAGCGCAATCGCCGTGAGGTATCTTGGCACCATTGTTCCTCCTCTGAAATGGACTCCCGTCTTGGATACGGGCAGAGGATTACAATTTATCACTTCGCTTCTCGTTGGTCAGAAAACGGTCGAGTGCCTCACGCACTTCCGGGATGCGCGATGAGGCTACGTTCCAGACTTCATCCAAATCGACGCCGATGTAATCGTGAATGAGGACGTCCCGCATGCCACAGATGCCTTTCCAGTCCAGTTCGGCGAGGTGGCTTCGCGTCTGAGAAGAAACTCGCTTGGCAGCCTCGCCGATCACTTCGACGTTCCGAATGACGGCATCCTGCAATGCCTCCGATTCCATGAATGCTTCTTTGCCGGGACCGATAAACCTTCTTATGCGGTCACAACGTTCCAGCATGTGGTACAGGTATAGCTGGTCGTCCTTCACAGAGGGGTCGCCTCGCGAAGGATCCGGTCGCGGACGTACCAATGGAGCGAGTTCTCTGTTCCGACGTGGACCTTGACCCCAAGCAACTCTTGAAGGTCCTGCACCAGCCCTGCGTGATCCAGGAGGCTACGACCGGGCTCCCACGAAACCAGTAGATCGAGGTCGCTGTTCTCGTCAGCCTGACCACGGGCGACGGAGCCGAAGACACGTACATTTTGGGCACCGTGTCGCGCGGCCAAACGGAGGATTTCGTCCCTTCGTGCTGAGCGCAGTGTGTCGAGGCCAAGCATACTTTCATTTTGCGACAATTCCCGCAACTTCGCCTCAAGGTTACGGCTCGTTTCGACTGGCCGCCCGCGCTACACTCGGAGTATCCGCGCGTGAATTCCAGGAAAGTCATCATTGTGGGCGGAGGTATTGTGGGCCTCGCCGCGGCCTACCGGCTGCGGGAGCGATTCCCCGGCGCGCGCATCACCATCCTGGAAAAGGAGTCCGGGTTAGGGCAGCACCAGACCGGACACAACAGCGGCGTGCTCCATTGCGGGTTGTATTACAAGCCCGGCTCGGCGCGGGCGCGGCTCGCGGTTTGCGGTATCCGCCAGATGGTGGCCTTCTGCCGGGAGAACGCGATCCCGCACGAAATTTGCGGCAAGCTGGTCGTGGCGGCGGACCAAAGCGAAGTCCCCCGCCTGCGGGCCCTCGAAGAGCGCGGCAAAGCTAACGGCCTCGAAGGGTTGCAGTGGCTGGAGCCGGCGGCCATGTGCGAAATCGAACCGCACGTGGGTGGCGTCGCAGCTCTGCGCGTTCCGCAGGAAGGTATCGCCGACTATCCGCGCGTGTGCGCC
>PSRJ01000064.1 GCA_003175985.1 Terriglobia bacterium | reverse complement strand
CTCCATAATTTGCCGGCGGTCCACACCATCTCGTGGCCCGTTATCTCCATTCTAAGCCCGCTGAGCTGGACTCCAAACAGGGGCAGCGTCAAGTTCCAGCCGAAATGTATGCCGATGGGCAGCCACAGGTCGCGAGTGCGAAGAAACGCATAGCCGAACAGGATGCCGAAGCCGGCGGTGTTCGCCAGCCCGAACCATGTGGCATTTGGGTTACCCCCATGCAGGAGCGCGAAGATGATCCCCACTGGGATGATGGTGGCGTAAGGCCCGAAGGAGCCCAGCAACACCTGGAAGCCGTATCCGCGAAACAGCAATTCTTCGCCCACGGCGCCGCCAGCCAGCATCACGGTGACGAAAGCGAGCGTGCCACCGGCGGGTGCCTGGGGCGCGCGCACCAGGTGGGCGGCTCCCGCAAGCAGCGGCGGAGCAAGCACCAGGCATGCGGAGCCGATTCCTCCGAGAAGGCCGAAAGCCAGGTTGTTTCTTGAAGCATGGTTCCACCACAGGCCGACGGCGGTGAGTGGCCGATTTTCGTAGATCCGCAAGGCCAGCCAGTTGGCGAAAACCGCGGAGAGCATAACTGTGAGGATTACGGACGCCACCTGCCCCGCGATGCCCAGCACAAAGAACAGCACGAATTGCGCCGCAACATAGAGCATGACGTAGACGCCGACCGAAATCGCGATCCGAACTGGGTCTTTGGCTGCGGCCATGCGTCCTCAGGCGCTCACACGTACTTGCACACCGCGAAGCGCGACGCGCACGGGCAGCACCTGGGCGCCTTCCCGCTCGACAACCGCCGCGACGCGCGGACCGGCGCCGCGCTCCACCAGGAAGAAGACGCATCCGCCGCCTCCCGCGCCGCACGCCTTGGCGGCCTTGGCTCCGGCCTTACGGGCGGCCTCCACCAGGAGATCGATCAGCGGCGTCGAAATCCCCGGAGCATTCCTGCGGCGATGCGCCCATTCGTCGCGCACCAGGCGCGCTGTCTGGTCCCAGTCTCCGCGCTCGAGGGCCTGCCGCATGGCGCCGGCGATCTGCGCGATGCGGTCGAAGTTGCGGTATACGGCGCGATTGCCATCCAGGTGCGCCTTCATGACCTCCCAATTGTTGATGCCCGAGTTCCGGGGCGCGCCGGTGTAAGCAAGCACTACGCGCTCGTTGAGGTCGTCGCAATCAATGGCAATCGGCTTGCGCTCGATGCCCGCTTCGGTCAACTCGATCGCGCTCACGCCGCCGTACATGGCCGGATAATAGTCCTGGCAGCCGGTGGGAAGTCCGATGACCTGCGACTCGAGATTCTGGGCGATTTCGCGAATCTTTTCGATTCCGCGACGCCGGCCATTGAGGCGGTCCAGAGCGCTCGCCAGGGCAATCATCAGGGCCGAAGAACCGGAGATGCCCGCGCCCGCGGGGGCTTCCGAATGAGTGGTGATGTTGAGGCCTGTTTCCGGAGCGAAATAGCGGACCGCCCGCGCCGGCAGGGGAAGGCGATAGCGCGAAACGGAGCGCAAGGCATCCAGGGAAGGGAAGCTTTCCTCACAGCCGAGATCCGAGGAGCGCAGCACGATTTTCGAGTCGCTACGCGTTTCGACCACGCAGCTTGCGTAGCGGTCGATGGCGAAATTCAAGGTGAGCGCGCCGGGGTGGTAAAGATAAAGCGGCCAGATATCGATCGTGCCTCCGGCCATGTCCACCCTGCACGGGGATTTGGCTGATATCTTCATGAATAGTATGCCTGCCCGCCGGATTCTTCAATTGGGCGACCCGATGCTCCGGGCCGTTTCTGTTCCCCTTCCTACCCGCACGGAGGCCGCCGCGATTTTCGAAGACCTCCGCGACACCCTGCACGACTTCCGGCGCGCCCACGGTTTTGGGCGTGGCATCAGCGCGGTGCAGATTGGCGAGCCGAAACGACTAATATATATCGAACTGGAGGGCCACGCCTACCATTTGCGCAATCCGGAATTCGAATCGCAGAGTGCCGAAAAATTCCGCTTGTGGGACGATTGTTTCTCGTTTCCAGGGCTGCTGGTCTGGCTGGAACGGTCACGACACGTCCGCCTGCGCTATGAAGATGAGAGGGGCGCGCCTGCCGTTTTGGAAGCCAGCGGCGCGTTTTCGGAGCTGCTGCAGCACGAAATGGATCATCTGGATGGAGTCCTCGCGGTCGATCGCGCCCTGGACCGCAACAGCTTTTGTACCCGCGAAGAGTGGGAGCGGCGCTATGCGCGCACGGCGGGCGCCGGGTCATAGCCATGGCAGGCCGGTTGTATGTGGTCGCAACACCCATCGGAAACCTGGAAGACATTACGTATCGCGCGGTGCGGGTGCTGGGCGAAGTGGATTTGATCGCCTGTGAAGACACTCGCCAGACGCGCAAACTCCTGGACCGTTACGGAATCCGCAAACCCGTGATCAGCTACCACGAGCATAATGAGGCGGACCGTACGGCGGAGCTCGCATCGCGGCTGGGAGCGGGTGCGGTTGTTGCGCTGGTCTCGGATGCCGGCGTGCCGCTGGTCTCCGACCCGGGATACCGGCTTGTAAAAGCCGCCGTGGAAATGGGAATCCCCGTGCTCCCCCTGCCGGGCCCTTCGGCGGCCCTGGCCGCGCTGGCTGCCTCCGGTCTGCCCACCGACGCCTTTCACTTCGGCGGTTTCCTTCCCGTCAAACCCGGCCAACGAGCGCGCGTGCTCGAGGAACTGGCGGACGAGCAGGCGACTCTCATCTTCTACGAAGCGCCCCACCGCATCCTGGAAACGCTGGAGGCCGTTGGACAGGTGCTCGGGCCACGGCAAGTCGTAATAGCCCGCGAACTCACGAAAGTGCATGAAGAGTTCCTCCGCGGCACGCCCGAGCAGTTGCGCGCGGAACTGGAGATGCGGGGGGCCATCAAGGGAGAGATCACGCTGCTGATCGGCAAGGCCACTGCGGCGAAGCCGGACGACACACCGATCGACGAAGCCGTCGACATGCTGATTCGCGAAGGCGCGGCGCGCATGGACGCGATCAAGCAAGTGGCGCGGCGGCGCGGATTATCCAAGCGGGAAGTCTATGACCGCCTGCTCAAGCAGGTGAAAGGGTAGGCATGCGGCGCCGGCAAGTGTGCCGTATCCCGCCCCTCAGCCGATGGATCCTTCGGGCCGCGGCCTGGATCGTGCCGCGGCATTACCGAGCCGATTGGCGCCGCGAACGGGAGCGGGAGATCTGGCACGGTTTCACCGGCATGATGCTCGAAGGCGCCACTGTCAGGCGCGCCTCGTGGCGTGCCGCCGCCTTCACCCTGGCGCTGCTCGTGGACGCCGGCAGCGTGCGCATGGATCACCTTCACGAAACAGCCGCGGCTCGCGCCTTACTCCGCAACCCGTTCGCCTGCCTGGCCGCTTTGCTAGCCGCGCTTCTCGCGCTGGCAGTGTATACCGGCGGCTTTCGTCACTCCCGCGCCGCCTGGCGTCCGATGTATCCCGGCTCTCAGCAGTTAGTGCTGCTCTCGCGGCCCTTGGGTGTTCTCGGACTGGAAACCGCGGCCAACTCCGCGCAGGTCTGGACCTGGGTCGAGTCGAGTAAATGGTTTGGCGATGTGGCGGGTTTTGTCCTCCGCGGTGAGACGCTCGAAGTCACGCCGAATTTCTTCTCCGTCCTGCATGCCGGCAGGACGCCGGATTTCCGTTTCCTTGGTCATCCGGTAACAGAGGTTAAATTCCTCGATCCGGAACAGCGCTCGATGGGATACAGCGGCGCAATTGCCCGCCTCAAACGCATAGGCGACCGCAAAGCCGCCGAGAAGCACTGGGGCACGTTCTCGATCTACGATGGCTCCCGCGTGACCGCTACGTTCCTCGAGGAACGCAAGCGCTGGCCGCTGTATTTTGCGGCTGGCGTATCGCTCTTGTTCCTCCTGATGGGCTTGTGGCGTGCGGGCCGGGCGCCGCGTTTGCTGGCATTCTTCACCGTGAAAAGCCTGCTTCTCCTGTGCTTCGTGGCTGCAGCCTGGACCGAGGTGGCCACGGCGATTCCGATCCCGATCACCGGCGGCGTGAACGTGGGTGTTGCCGGCCCGCTGGTCGTTCTGCTCTTGCTGGGTGAGGTCTTCGTTCTGCGCTGGTCGCTCGAAGATCAGGCCGAGCGCTGTCCTGTTTGCTGCCGCCAGGTCTCCATGCCGGTCGCCGTCGGCTCCCGCAGCAGTATCGTTCTGGACCGCCCAGGTGTCGAGTTCCTCTGTACGCGCGGCCACGGCACGCTGCGCCTGTCGGATCTCACCGCCTGCACCGGCGAACCGAAACTGTGGAGGCCGGTCAGTCGATCCTGGCAGCAGTTCTTCGAACACGAACAGACGGCGGGACGCCCGGATACGGCTGCCGGTGGAACCAAGTCCGATCGCCCGACGTCAGGATCAAACAATGTCGGCGCGAACTAGCACGCTGCGGAAAAACGACTCTGAGGGGCCGATTCGCAGGCGAAACCGCCTGCGCCACCACCAGGGTTCAGCCAGCCAAGGGGTTTCCGCAGCCTGCTAGTATGACCCGGTCCACGTGGTGGATGTCGGCCCGCAACTTCGTTATTGACAAGCCAACCCTCATCATCGTATTCTCGATCTATTAAGTAGAGTATATGAGTTGGGCCATTGAGCTTGTGGATGGAGGGAAAATGCGAATCTCGGCATCTGAAAACAAACAATTCATTCGATGGGCGATCGAGGAAATATTCAATCGGAAGCGGACGGAGATGGCGGGAGTTTTTTACGAACACGATTGCCGGGGAAATACCCCGGACGGACGCTACAAGAGCCGGGACGAGTTAACTGCCATCCTGGCGCGCTATGCGGTTGCCCTTCCCGACTCGAGGATGAGCATTGATTGCATGATAGCCGATGGCGACCGGGTGATCGTTCACTACACCTTTACCGGCACAAACACCGGCCCTTGGGCCGGCTTGCCGGCTACGAACCATGCGTTACGCATTTCCGGCGTGATGATCAGCCGTATCCAGAATAACCGCATTATCCAGCAAGACTTCGTTTGGGATGCCCTGGATGCGAGGCGCCAGCTTACCGCAGCAACGACACCGCGGCTAGATCACTTGTGGCCAGCGGCCTGATTACTCCGCAGCGATCGCGGCGACGAGAACCTGAGAACGGCAGAACGTAACTGAGAGAAGTTCGGAAGCCAGCGGCCAAAGGCACCATGGGCTTGCCTTCGCTGGCGAGGTCCCTCCGCAGTGACCAGCGAAATTCCACGACATCGACGGAACGCGAATGCTTGTGGACGCCTAAGAAAGAGACCGGTGGAAGCGGACATATGGACCTGCGACAAACTTCATGCTTCATGCCCCTTGCCCTGGTGGCGATGCGGGAGCTGAATGCCGAGGGATTTGCCATCTATCAATACGAAAGGGGCCGGAGCGGCGCTGTCATTGTTTGCGAACACGGTCTGCCAGTGCCCAGAGATCCGCAGGAGAGTACTTCTGTCGCGCGTGTTCCGTTGCATTGGCAGAACCGCGAAGTGGGCTGGTTAGCGTTCGTGTTTCGCGGTTCGACGGTGCCGGACAACGCATGGCGTGCGATCGAGCGTCTGGCCTGGATGGTGGAGTCGATTTCGTCTCTATTTGCCCCGCCGCAACGCGCGGTGGATCTGATAATGAACATCAGCCGGCGTCAGGCGGAATTGGCTGACCTGAAGATCGCCGAGCGCGCGCAGGGTTTCTTGGAGCATCCAGAACCGCGGGCCGCAGAGACCCTGGCGCTGCACGTGGAAAACGTATTGCGGTCGCGCCGCTTCGAAGCGGAGCTGGACCAACTGGCGCGGGAACTCGACGACCAGATGGAAGAGCGGAGGATCATCGCCGAGGCTAAGGCGCTGTTACAGACCAGACAGGGGATTACAGAAGAAGAGGCGTACGCGCAACTGCGCCTGAGCAGCCGCCGAAGCCGGCGGCGCATTTTCGAGGTTGCGCACAAGGTGGTTGCGGAACACCATGACACCCACGCCTAGGCGAGGAGTCGAACGTCTCCTGGAAATTACTACTTGACATAATCCGTCCATTCCACGTAATATCGATCGAGCAAGTAGACAATTCAATAGCCAGCGGCCACCGGCACCCTGCGAATGCCGCGCTGGCAAGGTCCCCCGAGTGACCGGCGATACGCATTGGCGATGTCGCGAAGTTCAACTCTTGAAGAGAAGGACCTATGACATTTTTTCGCAGGCCGTTCCGCACTTATCTTCTTGCCGCGCTAGCATTGAGCGGCGCTCTAGAGGTGAGCGCGCAACAGACCGATAGCGCGATCGTTGTCGGAACCGTTTTCGATTCCACACACGCCATCGTTGCCGGAGCGGTGGTGAAACTGACGCACCTCGCTACCAACGCTACGGTCGAAGTGCGCACCGATGGGCGCGGAGACTACCGCACGCCGTCATTGAAGATCGGCGACTACGACATCGCGGTACAAGCGGATGGGTTCAAGCAATCGAACCAGCGCGGGGTCGTTCTGGAAATTGGGGACGTGCGGAAGTTGGACGTGGTACTGGAAGTCGGAAAGCTTTCAGAATCCGTCAATGTGGAGGCCACCGCGCCGCTGCTGCAGGCCTCCGACTCCACGGTTGGCGATGTGATCAACAACCGGCAGATCGAGGAACTCCCGCTGAACGGGCGGGACTATCTGCAGCTAGGCAATCTTTCGGCCGGTACGGTGGCTTCCGCCCAAGGGCTCGAAATTGGGGGCCAGGCGGGGACGCAAGTCGCGTTTCTGCTGGACGGCCAGGACAACAACAACCAACAGATTTCGACGGGGCATTCCGGACAGAAAGAGGTCGTCAAGCCTTCCGTGGATGCTATCCAGGAGTTCAAGGTGGTCACCAACGGCTATTCCGCGGAATTTGGGCGATCTTCTTCCGGAGTGGTCAGCGTGGCGATCAAGTCCGGAACGAACCAGTTGCACGGCAGCGCATTCGAGTTTCTGCGTAACGACGCGGTGGACGCCAAGAACCTCTTCGCCACCTATAAGCCGGCGTACAAGCGGAACCAGTTCGGCGCATCGGGGGGCGGCCCGGTGATTCGCGACCGAACGTTTGTCTTCGGCGATTTCGAGGCGGCGTATATTCGCCAATCGACCACTACTTTGAGCACGCTGCCCACGGAGGCGCAACGCAGGGGTCTGTTCCCGACGGCGATCGTAGACCCGAACACGGGAAACCCGTTCCCAGGAAATCAAATCCCTGCGATTCGCCTGGACACCGTCGCGCAAAAGGTGCTCACGTTTTTGCCGCCGCCTCAAACCGCTGCGGCCACCAGCAACTACAACCACCAGAGCCCTTCGAATCAGGACAATCACCGTTGGGACCTGCGGGTGGATCACAATCTCGATGAGAAGCGGAATTTCTTTTTCCGGTTCAGTAACCAGGTAACGGATACCGGGATATCGTCATCCCTGCCCCCGGCCAACGGACAATACTATTCCGGCGGCGGAGCACAGGATACCAACAGCAAGAGCTTCGTAATGGGCTTCAACAACGTGTGGACCTCAAGCGTGGTCAGCTCCGTCCGTGCGGGGTGGAACAATCTGGCCTGGACCAATTTCTTCCCCAGCCAATCACTCACGGGGATCGGGATCCCGGGCGTTCTGGCGACGAATCCCGGTTTCTCCAGCATGGTGATTACCGGCTATCCGACCTTGGGCGTCACCAATGTGCCGAATTCGGATGGATCGCAGGACCGGCAGATCTCGGGCGACGTGACCTGGACCAAGGGCAAGCACAGTTGGAAGTTCGGCCTCCAACAGTACTGGCTGCAGACCAACTTCCTGAGCTCGCAGCGCAGCAGCGGGACGTTCAACTTCAATGGCCAGTACACGAAGAACGCACTGGCGGACTTCCTGCTGGGTGCGGCGTTTACCGAGAGCCTCTCCAACTATTCTTATCTGGCGCTGCGGGCGGCCTGGACCAGTTTCTTTGCGCAAGACGATTGGAAGATCGCTCCCAAGCTCACACTGAATCTCGGACTCCGCTACGAGCTTCAGCCTCCGGCCGTCCAGAAGAACGACACGATCTCGAATTTCGACCTGGACAGTAATCCGGCACACCCGGTGCTGGTGCCGGCGGGATCGCAGGGAGGCAGCATCGCCAGCCGGGCGCTGCAGAATGTGAACTACCGTCAATGGGCCCCCCGCTTGGGACTGGCATACAGCCTGGATCCCAAAACGGTGATCCGAACGGGCTTCGGCGTGTTCTATTCCAATCTCATCACTGTGGGTGGGATGCAGTCGATGGAGGTCAATCCGCCGAACAATGTGAGGGTCAGCTTTACCACCAACAAGGCGCTGCCACCGACCCTGCTGCTGAGCAACGGTTTCCCCTCGGGCGCGTTGAGCCTGGCCAACGCCTCCAACGTGGAACTGGTGTCATACGACCGCAAGGGAGTCACCCCTGCCGACTACCAGTGGAACTTCAATATCCAGCGGCAACTGCCGGGCGGGATTCTATTGGAAACGGGGTACTACGGCAACAAACTGAATCATATGTGGCGCCAGATCGACGGCAACCCGGCGCCTCCGATGCCCGGTAATATCAATGCCAACCGGCGCTTCACCAGCACTGTGGTTCCCGGTACGGGATATGCAATATCTCTCGCCGACGTGGTGCGGATTCAAAAGGACGGCTGGAGCGCGTACAACGGGCTGCAAGCCAAGATCGAAAAGCGGTATACAAACGGGCTCACTTTCATCGCATCGTATGGATATTCGAAAACCATCGCGTTGGGCGATACAGCAGGCGTGCAGAACCAGCAGAACTGGATGGCGGACCGCGCTGTATCGAGCCTGGATGTGACGCACCACTTCGTAGGCAGCGCGGTCTACCAGCTACCGTTCGGAGCAGGACGGCACTTCGGAGCGGGCTGGCACCGGGCGGCGAACGCGGTGCTGGGGGGCTGGAGTTTCGCGCCGATTCTTACGGTAAGCACGGGCATGCCGCTGAACGTGACGGTGAACGGCAGCCCTTCCAATACGGGAGCGACTACAAGTGTGGACCGGCCCAATGTGGTGGGAGACTGGCGCCTGGCCAATCCGGCAGTAGCCGAATGGTTCAACATCTCGGCCTTTGTTCCGAACGCGCCGTATACGTACGGCAATGCAGGCCGGAATATCTTGCGCGGGCCTGGGCTGGTGAATCTGGATCTGGCGCTGCATAAGTCGTTTCGGATTTCGGAAAAAGCGAGCGCTCAACTCCGGCTCGAGGCGTTTAATGCGACCAACACGCCCGCTTTAGGCGCGCCCAATACGTTGCTCGGAAATCCGCTGTTCGGCCAGATTACGGCCACAGCCACGGGTACTTCTTCGCGCGATTTCCAGGTCGGAGGGAAAGTGCTTTTTTAGCGGCATTAGCCCGTAGGGAACGTGCGAAAGCACGAGAATCGCCCGCGTGACGGCGTTGAGAACGGGGGCGCCGGCGTACATACAGAACCAGGAGAAGAGAGATGAAAAAGCTGATTTTGACGACGTTGCTTGCGGCAGCCATCGCTTTCGGACAATCCGATGGCGCCAAACAGGGGAAGAAGCAGGCCTCGCAGGCCAAGGTGCTCACGCGAGCGGAAATCGAGGAGTTACTGAGCAAACCGGATCAGGTACTGATCATCGACGTGAGGCGTCCGGATGAGGTCAAAGATATCGGCGGGTTTCCGGTTTATCTGAGCATCCAGATTAACGACCTGGAAAACCGGCTGGCATACATTCCCAAGGACAGGACGATCATTGCACTCTCGAATCATGCAGCCCGAGGAGCAAGGGCAGCAGACATTCTCTCAAAGGCCGGATTCCACGTAGCGGGAGCGGCGGGCGCGGAGGATTACGAAGCGCAAGGCGGGACGCTGACGAAGATCGCGCCGCCGGCGCCGAAAGCAGAGGCCAAGAAGTAAGGAGTTGAGTACGGGGTTTTCGGAGAGCCATTTTATGAGATCGCAGATACTTAGGATTTTCATGGCCGCCGCCGGCGTGGCCGGGCTGGCGCAAGCGCATCACTCGTTCGCGGCAGAATATGACTCCCATCAGCCAGTGACCTTGAAGGGAGTCCTTTCGAAGATTGAATGGACCAACCCTCATTCTTGGATCTACGTCGATGTGAAGGGTGAGGACGGCAAGGTGACCACCTGGACTGTTGAATTCGGCGCCCCGAATGCGCTGCTGCGGCGGGGCTTGCGGAAGAGCGATTTCCCGACGGGTGTGGAGTTGACGGTGACGGGCTACCGCGCGAAGGATGCGTCGACGACCATGAACGGGACAAGCGTGAAGTTTGCGGATGGACGGAGTCTGTTTACGGGCTCGTCGGAGCCGGACGGGCCCAGGGCGGAACAATGAGCCCGCGATTACTGGCAGTCTGCGCGACAGCCGGCATCGCTCTATCGGCTGCGGCACAAACGCCGGCCGCCGCGCCGAATGTGCCGCACGGCGCCGACGGCAAGCCGGATTTTTCGGGGATCTGGCAGTCGCTGAGTGCCGCCGATTACGGGCTGGAGCCGCATCTGGCCACGAAAGACGGACCGCCGGGCGTGGGTGTAGTGGAAGGGAACGTAATTCCCTACCGCCCGGATGCCCTCGCGCAGCGGACAAAGAACTTCGCCACGCGCGCAACGGCTGACCCGCGCACCAAGTGCTTCACACTGGGAACCCCGCGGGCGATCTATTACAACGAGCCGGTCCAGATTTTCCAGCGGCCGCGCGATTTGACACTGGTGTTCGAGTTCGGCCACCCGGTTCGGACCATTCATACCAATGGCACGGAACATCCGGACGGTCATATCGACTTCTGGTTGGGCGATTCCCGCGGCCACTGGGAGGGCGACACGCTGGTGGTGGATGTGGTGGACTTCAACGGGGAGACGTGGCTCGATCGCGCGGGTAATTTCAATAGTGACGAGCTCCACCTGGTCGAGCGCTGGAGTTACATCGATCGGAACACGATCCGGTATCGGGCGACTTTTGACGACCCTAAGGTGTACACGCGGCCTTGGACGCTGGAAGTGCTGCTTTACCGGCGCCTGGAAGCGAATGTTCAGATCATCGAAAACTACTGCTCGACGCTGGATTACGACAAATATTATCCAGTTCCTGCTTCGCAATAACGGAGGTCACATGAAGAACCTTCTTTTCAGTTTGCCGGCCGCGCTGGCGATCGTACCCCTTCTGGCTTCCGCGCAAGGCGCGCGCGGGTGGCGTGAGACATCGATTGTCCGGACGGCGAAAGGCGAGTGGACGGGCGCTCGTCTCCCGGACGGGCAACCGGAAATCGCGGGTCACTGGTCGAACACGATCGGGAACCACAATAACCTGACCGACCCGCAGGGTCCGTTGGGGGCGGATGACGAAGCGCCGCCCGCGGAGGGGCGTGGGACTGCCCGGCGGACCGCGACTCGCAGCTCCCGTGCTCCCAGCAGAGTGACGGATCCGGCCGACGGCCAGGTTCCCCTGCAACCCTGGGCGCGTGCGAAACAGGAGGAATTCCTGAAATACCTGAATAATCCGATCAAACCGGAATACGTCGAGCCGTTCGCGCGATGCGCTCCGGGCGGACCAAGCAAGTCGTTCATGTGGCACGGGTATGAGATCCGGCAGTATCCGGGGTACGTGCTGTTTTTGTTCGACTCGGGCAACCGCGTGATTTATCTGGATGGAAGGCCGCACCTGCCAGATAATCTCAAGCTCTGGAACGGCGATTCGCGAGGGCATTGGGAAGGGAACACGCTTGTAGTGGAGACCACGAACAACAACTCCAAGGCGAGGTTGGGCCGTAGTGGCGAGTTCGTCAGCGAGAATGCCAGTATTGAGGAACGTTTCATCTTTGATCCGGGAGGTGATCGGTTTACTTACGAGGCCACCTATACCGATCCGACGGTGCTCACCGTTCCGTTTACGATCACGATTCCGAACCGCCGAGTGACGGCCAAGACACCGCCGGACGACTGGAACAACCTGACCTTTCCGGCGAAGCATGCCGGCAAGGCGCCGATTATCGAAGCCTACGAGCGTGTCTGCGTGGAGGGAAACGGGAACCACGGACAAATCGTAGCGACCACCAAATAAGGGCCCGGTGACGCCGGACGGCCTCGACCACACCCAAACCGCCGAGGAATAGCGAAAACTCCTCCCCACGATCATGGAGCGCGCCACCTGCCACCGACCGCATCGGACGAGATCACAATACGGTACAAGCCGCGCTGAACTCCGGACGCGGCGCCTGCGCCACCACCAGGGTTCAGCCTGCCAAGCCGTTTTTCCGCAGCCGGCTAGAGTTCGATGTTCGCCGGGCGCGGCCGAAGCAAAAGCCCGGCTTGCTCCGGAGGTTCGAGCTTTGATTTTGACCCTCCTGTTTCTCACCGGTGCGCGCGGTGAGGGGTCGGAAACGCCCCCGGGATTCGAGCCGGTCGAGAGCGCCTTCCTTGGGTTTATGACGGCCAACGCGCTTCCCGGAGCTTCTCTCGCCATTGCGAAGAATGGCAAGCTTGTTCTTGCGCGCGGCTATGGCCTCGCCGACGTGGAGCTGAACCAGCCGGTGCAACCGGAAGCGACACTCCGATTCGGCAGCATCGGAAAGACGATTACCGCCACGGCGATCATGAAGCTCGTCCAGGACGGCAAGCTCGACCTGGACGCTAACGCATTTGCTCTGATCCCCGACATTCGCCCACGCTCCGGCCGGCTCGGAGATTCGCGTATCAACCGGATCACCATTCGAAATCTACTTACACATTCCGGTGGCTGGGATGCGAGCAGGAGCGGAGATCCGATTGTGGCGCCGTTCAGTCAGCAAATCGCGTCCGCTATGGGCGTTGCGTTTCCGCCCCCGCCCAGCACAGTCATCTCTTACATGCTCGATCGTCCGCTGGATTTCGATCCCGGCACCCGGTTCGCCTACTCCAATCTCGGATTTCTCGTTCTTGCGCGAGTAATTGAGAAGGTCTCCGGGCTGCCATACTCCGAGTTTGTCCGGCTTCAAGTCTTGGCGCCGCTGGGGATCGAGCGCATGCGCCAGGGTCGAACCCCGCTCTCACTCCGCGCCCCGGGTGAGGTTCGCTACTACGACTACCCAGGCGCGCCGCTAGTGGAGTCGGTATCGGCGTTAGCTCCGCAGGACCCGATGCGCTCTGGGCGCACGGCGGCGGCGAATTCGGGACGGCCTCGTTTGCGTGCCGGCCGCGCCACGGCTGGACCTGGGCCGTGATCTTCAATGGCGCGCCGCGTGATTATCTCTACACAACTACCGGCGCGCCGAATTTCCTCGATGCGCTGCAACGCATTATTTCCTTCGACGCACCGGAATCCGTCGCCTGGCCGGATGTTGATCTCTTCACGCAATACCTTCCCTCTGGCCGGCCCACGATCGCACCCGATGGAGTAATTCATTCCGCGAGCGGTCAGCCCGCCGTGATCGCTCCGGGCGAACTCATTACGCTGCGCGGAACCTATTTTGGGGCGCCGGCAGGGGGAATTTCTCCGCCCTTAGTTGACGGCATCGTGCCTCTCGAATATTCGGGCACATCGGTATGGTTTAAACGGAATGGCAGCGCCTCTTCTCTTCGTGGCGCGCAGGCAGCTCGACGCCGTCGTACCGTTCGCTACTAAAACTTCGGGCTACGCCGAGTTGAAAGTGCAAGCCTTCGGCTACACATCGGAGCCCATCCTGCTGGCTGCTGCCGCTGCCTCCCCGGCGCTCTTCACCGCGGACAGGTCCGGCAGGGGCCAGTTAGCCGCGCTGAATCAGAATGGTTCGTTGAATTCGCCGGCCAATCCCGCGAGCGCGGGCGATGTTGTGACCGTCTACGGCACAGGTTTCGGAGTTACCACGCCCAGCAGCCAGGATGGGGTGATCGATGTTTCACAAGTTAATTTCAAGGTCCCCGATGGACTAAGCCTCGGTGCAGCTGCCGTCGTAGTGAGCGCAGGTGTTTTCGCCTCACCCCCAGGCGTAACCGTCGCTGTCAAGTAGCATTCGCGGAATGACACATCGGTTCGGGAGCCGTCTTGAGTCCCCGGATGCCTTGGTGGCCAACATGGTTTCGAACCTTTAAAGCGAAAGAATTAGGGGTTGTACGTCATGGACGGCGAATGTTATTCGCGCCGGAATATCTGGCTCCCCACCTTGGACACGTTGCGAACTTTTGCGGTTCAACTCGCGGTCTGATCGAGCCGACCTAAGCTTAATCCTCTCAATCCGATCGACCGTTTCGGTCAATACTCGTCCTAGCGGGGCACCCAGCTTGGACTCATCTCGAACTCCGCGATTAGGACGATTCGGTGATCAATTTCAGTTCAGGAACTCCGGCGTAATCGCTCGCATTGTGCGTGACAAGTGGCGCGTCATAGAGCACCGCAGTCGCGGCGATCCATGCATCGGCGGTTTCAAGCCGTCGTCCCGCTCGACGCGCCGCTACCATCACTTCAGCCCATTTGATGACCAGATCGTGAGACGAAGGGACGATCCCGAACCTGGCAAGGAAGCTTCGCAACCAGTCAATTCGTTTGGCATTCCAGTTCGCCAGAAGCACCCATTGTTCGAGTTCTGCTTCCGTCATGAACGAGATCAGCCATTGCCGGTCGTGGAGGTGGGGAAGGTAAGATTGCGCTCGGCTGTCGTTCTTGAAGAGGAACGAAACAACGTCAGTGTCGAGGACAACCGGCTTCATGCAGCCGGGTCAGTTCTCGCGTGCCCTCGCCAATCGTGCATTGCCGCCAGGAAATCATCGATGGACTCGTCTTCTGGCCAGAAGTTGCCGAGAAGCTCATGCGGATCGCGAGGGAAGGCAAGTTTTTGCTCAGCGAGCAGTTCTTCAATGCTCGGATGCCCCTCGCGAATGTACTTTTGAGCCAACGACATAGGATCGGTTCGAGTATAACGCACACCTGGTACGAGTTCGAATGGCTGAAGGGCGTCGCTCGTAACGTTCAGAATCGAAAAGCCGATTTTGCGTGCCTCCCCAGGTAGGATTTGAACCTTCAAGGTTAAATTAGCCGAACGGTTCCTTGGCGGCGGAATCGAGCGTTCGAATGATCCTGCCTTCATACCATTCGGATCTTCGACAAAGAAACATACCGCCGGCCGCCGAACACGGCTGGCGATTGACTCCGGACTGCGTCACAATCTACGTATTATGATTCGTCACCTTCTTGCCGTCGTCTGCGTGGCCGCGGGTTTCCTTGCGGCCGCCGAGCGCCCCCCGGTTATGGGACGCAACGCCGGAGTATCGGCCGGGCATCCCCTGACCACGGCCACAGCGTTCGAGATTCTCACGCGCGGCGGCAATGCCTTCGATGCGGGTGTTGCCGCCATGCTTACCGGCGGCGTGGTGGAGCAGGACCTTTACAGCCTCGGCGGCGAGGGCCTGGTGCTGGTGTATCCCCAGGCGGCCGGGAAGGTCACGGCCGTGGTGGGGCAGGGATGGGCGCCCAAACGCGCCACCATCGACTATTTCACGTCGCGCAGCAAGACGCTGGAGGGGGCGGGCCTCGATCCGGCAGTGGTCCCCGGAGCCATTCACGCTGCCCTGACGGTATTGGAACGCTGGGGCACGATGAGCTTCGAAGACGTCTCGGCACGCGCACGCGAATATGCCGAATTCGGTTTCCCTTTGCGGCCGCGCACCGCGGTCTCGATCGAAGGCAACTTGAAGTTTTTCGAGAAGTGGCCTGACAACCAGAAATACTGGCTGAAGCCCGACCACTCGATGTACAAGCCCGGCGAGACCATCAAACTCCAGACGCTTGCGCGCACGCTGAACAAGATGGTCAAGGCTGAGCGCGCCGCCAGGAGCAAGGGCAGAGCCGCCGGCGTTATCGCAGCCCGGGACCGCTTCTACAAAGGAGATATCGCCGCGGAAATGGTCGCGTTCCTCCAGCAGCACCAGGCGCCCTTCGATCTTCCCGACTTCGCCGAGTTCTTCGCCAAGGTCGAAGAGCCGGCCATGACTACGTATCGCGGCTACGAGGTCTACAAGCACTCCTTCGGCAGCCAGGGGCCGACCCTGCTCGAAGCCCTCAATATTCTGGAGAACTTCGACCTCCGCGCCATGAAGCACAATAGCGCCGACTACGTCCACACCGTGGTCGAAGCGCTCAAGCTGGGCTACGCCGATCGCGACACCTACTACGGCGACCAGGAATTCGTGCATACTCCGGCCGAAGGTCTTCTTTCCAAGGCGTATGCCAAGGAACGCGCGAAGCTGATCGATCCGAAGCGTGCCCAGCGCGGATTCATCGCCGGCAACCCGCTCGCTTTCGACACCAAGGTAAAGGAGTGGAAGTACTGGGTGGCGAACATCGCGGATGGTTCCCGGCCGGGCGCGCCGTCGCCGAATGCCGAACCCTTGCGCGGCACGGTGAAAGACACGACACACATATCGGTGATCGACAAGGACGGCAACATTTTCGACTGCACGCCGAGTGGAGGCTGGATCGGCGGCGCTGTGATCCTGGGGAATACCGGCATCGGCATGAGTGTGCGCGGCGAGCAGTTCTGGCTCGATAAGGACCGCGCCGCGCAGATCCGCCCACGCGCACGTCCGCGTTATACGCTGACCCCGAGCATCGTGCTCCGCAATGGCCGGCCATTCATGGCGATCGGCACACCCGGCGGCGACAACCAGGACCAGACGATCCTACAGGCGTTTCTCAATGTGGTGGAGTTCTGGCCGGAGTGGTATCCCAATCTGCATGAGGCCTTCGAATGGCCGCGCGTCCAGACGCTACACTTCTATGGGTCCTTCTGGCCGCACACGCCGGGGTTCAACAAGTTGAACGTAGAGTCGGCGATTCCCGATGCGGTGTTCCAGGAACTGAAGGCGCGCGGGCACGACGTGACCAAGATCAAACCCTTCAGCATTCAGAGCTGTGCCACGGCAGTCCTGATCGATCCGGCCAGCGGCAATCGAATGGCGGGCGCCGATCCCCG
>PSRJ01000133.1 GCA_003175985.1 Terriglobia bacterium | reverse complement strand
CCGCCGCCGTTCCTCCGTATACTCCATTCTCTATGAGGACCGCGAACGCGATCTTTCGCGCCGCGCTGCCGTAAGGCGCGTAGCCGATGAACCACGCATGCGAAGGCGCATTTGCCAACTCGGCCGTCCCTGTCTTTCCGGCAATGGGAATGGCGCCCGCGGCGCGCCGCCCGGTTCCGCTGGTGACTACTTCCCGCAAGAAGCGGCCGAGCGTCTGAGCCAATTCGGGAGCGAGCACGATTTGCGGCGCGTCCGTGCGCGGGTTGGTCTCATCGGTGATCCAGCGCCCCTGCGGCATGGTTCCGCCATTGGCGACAGTGGCCGCGACTCGCGCCATCTGGAAGGGGGACGCCGTCACCTCGCCCTGGCCGTACGCAGACTGGGCCAGAGACTTCTTCAATTCCGCGGCGGTATTGGGCGAAGCAGCCGAAATTCCCAGGAGGCGCGCGGTCTCCCAAAGTGAGGGAGCACCCACATCATAAGTTCCCAACTGCGCGAAATAGGCGTTGCAGGAAACCACGATCCCGTGTTCGAGATCCATTACACCGTGTGGGTGTGTGTCTTGAATGTCATCGCGAATCGGACGCTTGGAGCCTTTGATATAGTTCCCCGCGCGTCCATCCGGCAGGCGAATGCATTCATAGGTGCGGTGCGCAAGCTGCGGATCTTTACGAAGCGCAGCCATCGCGGTTACCACTTTGAACGTGGATCCGGGAGGGTAGAGTCCGTAACGGGCGCGGTCGAGCGAACGTTCCTGATCGTTTTCGGGGGGCAGGGGATAGCTGACCGCAGCGAGCAGATCGCCCGTCGCCGGGTCCAGCACCACTGCGGCTCCCTTGTCGCGGCCCGCCTTGCCAAGCTCTTCTCGTAAAATCGCCGCGGTGCGCACCTGGAGGCGCGCGTCCAGGGACATGTGCACATCGCGCGGGCGGTCCAGCACACGCCGCACGTCGGGATGTTCCGGTTCGTAGCGGTGGCGCAACAGGGGAACCAGCTCGCGGTAATCGTAGCGGACCACGCGCTCCATCTTGCCGCTTTCCGGGTTCCGGACTTCGACGAGAGTAGGGCGGTCGTCGTAACCCCGCAAGCGGCGGGCTTCGTCGCGCTCGAGCAGCGAAGAATTGGGCGCGCCCCAGCGCGCGCGAGTGCGCAAGTCGCCGAGCAGGTCGAAAGTCAGATTACCCAACGGATAATGGCGTGTTTCGGTGCGTGAGGCGACCCGATCTAAATCGAGCCCCAGTTGCCGGTACTCCTGGCGATGGCGCTCGAGTTCATCCCAGTTGCTGGTCGCGAGAGGCAAACCGTTGCGATCGTAAATGCTGCCAATGGGAATCTGGCGCATGACCTCCTGAAGGCGCGGATTGTACTGAAAACGCCGCCCGCCATCCGCCTGCACGACCAGTGTGCCCTGGCCCATGAGGGCCGGGCTATTCCACACCTGGACGTACGCTGCCTTGGCCAGCACTGCCGCGCCGGCCACTCCGAAAACGAAGCCCAGCGCCCGGAGAGGGATGTGGAAAGGCGCGGTGTTTTCCCCGGTCCCAGCGCGCGCAGAAATGGAAAGCAAGATGCCCACGAGCAGAAAATTGGCAAGCATGGCGGTCCGGCCATAGCTGAGAAAGGGCGTCACTACTCCCGAAAGGGGCGAGACTCCCAGGGCGCCGGCAGCGATCAGCAGGATCTGCAGCGACGTAGCCGCGGCCAAGCCTGCCGCCAGGAAGAACTCATAATCGCTGCGCGCCCGGAGGGCGATCCGTACGGAGCGATAAACCAGAAACGCATAAAGCGCAAAGATGGCGGCCACGCCGAGAAAGCCCCATTCCTCGCCGATGGCGGACAGCACGAGATCGGTATGAGCCGCCGGCACTACCTGCGGATCCCCCAAACCGATGCCGGTTCCCGATACGCCGCCGGTCGCGAAAGCCCAGAGCGAATGCGCCAGTTGATCGCCGCCATGCACCAGGTTATTCCAGGGAGAAATCCACATGGACACACGGTCGGCAACCGTGTGCGGCACACCCAGCAGGTAACCCAGTCCGAAGCCCGCGGCCAGAATCGCGAAGCCGAGCGCCGGAACAAAAGCGCTGCCGCGCGCCAGGCCGTATAGCACCAGGAACAACGAGGCAAACACGAGCGCCGGGCCCATATCCTTCTGGACGAAGAAAAACACGAGCGAGAGCGCCACCGAAACGAGCACCGGCAGCGTAAATTCCACTGGCGGGATATCGAACCGGCTGGTGAGTGCCGCCAGTTTCGGACGGGTTTCGCGGGCGTGCCGCAGCACGTCCCAGCGCTGCGCGAAATATCCGGCCAGAAAGAACACGAGAAGCAGGCGGATGATTTCCACCGGCTGGAAGCCGAAGAGGTTGACTTTGGCGTCGCTCGTGCCGGGGCCGTTCCCGAAAAGGATCAGCAAGAACGAAAGGCCGAAGCTGGCCAGGAGCGGCACGAAGCTCAACTTGCCGAACAGGCGCTCGTAATCGAGTGTGGCGGCTGCGGCCAGCAGGATACAGCCGCCGGCTACTCCCTGCGCGAAGCCCGCAAATAGCATCTGGTCGCGCAACGGATCGCGCAGGCTGATCATCAGAATGAGGCCGGCGCCGGTGAGGAGCACGATGGCGGGTAGAAACATCTGATCGCCGTTAAAGGCACTGAGGCTCAGCCAGGCCTGCGCCAGCAGGAAGGCGGCAAAGAACACGGCCGCCCACAGAAAAAACGCGCGCCGGAACTGTTCCGGGGTTCGAACCGACACCAGCGGCTTGAACTGGCGAAACTGCTCTGGAGTGAGGATGCGGGCAACTGCCCCAACATTTGGAAGGCCGCCGGAAAGATAGTAGATGCGCCGGGCGGCATCCTGCCGCTGGCGTGTATCGGGAACCATTCCCAGGACCGGGAGCAGTTGCTCGCGCGCGCTGATACCGTTCAGGTTCAGCAAGCGGCCGGCGGCCGCGAAGTCGCGGGTCTTTGCGCGGTAGACAAGGAACAGACCAGCCGCCACCAGTACACTCGCGGCTACAATCCAGACCAGTTCCCGAACGCGCCAGGCGGCCGAGCCGTGGCGCGTGCGATAGACCGAAGTGCGTTCGCCAGCGCGGCTGCGTGTGACGGCCATCAGTTTCCGGCGCCGGGCTGCTCGATCTGCTGCAGCCGCGAATTGACGCTGTCCAGGCTTTTCTCGACCTTCACGATCCCATCGTTGGCGTTGCCATAGGGAGCGATCTGCTGGTAGAGCTGCAGCGCCTGCTTATAGTCATCCTGAACGCGCTGGATCTGGTCTTTCTCTTGCGGCAAGCCGCGCACGCTGCGCGAATCCCACCAGGTGCGGTCCGCCCGCGCGCGGTAGCCGTCAGCGAGCTGCGCCCGCTCGCGGTTGCCTATGGGATATCCGAGTTTCTCGGCCTGCTGGAGCACCTGGTAGGCACGATCGATATCCTTCAATCCATAAACGTAGACGCGCGCCAGACCCAATTCCGGATCGGGCGATTTCGGCAGCAACTGCTGGGCCTCCGTAAATTTCTCCACCGCCAGGTTGTACTCGGCCAGCGACGGGTGAGCCGTGGCGTTAATCCGAGCCAGGTGTCCTTCGGCGATGCGCAATTTCCCGCGCGCGGCATCATCCGGATCCACTGCTAAAGCGCGGGCGGCCATGGTTCGCGCGCGCATCCAATCCTTCTCGTAGACGATATCTCCGTTCCGGTATTCGCTGATCACGTGATCCGCGGCGGCGAGTAGCCTCCGCTTAACCAGCTTCCGCGACCCGCCCAAGAGCAAAGACGAGGAATTACCCTTGGAAAGTTCCGTCCATTTATTCCAGATTTGATCGGGGTCGGTGATCTGCTCGGTTTCCACCTCGCGTTGAAGCTGTTGCCCATGCTTCCACAAGTAATATTCGGAGACCACCACCCACGCTCCGTATAACAGACTGCCCGCCATGAGCACGGCCAGGGCTCGCAGGAAAAGGCCAAAGACGCCCGCACGCGCGCGCCGTTCCGGGCGCGGCGGAGCAGATTCGGCCTCCTCCGCGGGGCGGCGCGACGTCCGCCGCGTGACATCCGCGTCACCTTCTACACGCGCAAACGTGCGCCGGGTAGCATCGGGATCGTCGCTAGCGGCCAGCGACTCGCCTGCGCGAAACGCGCGGAGATCGGCTGCCAGTTCGCTGGCGCTCTGGTACCGCGCTTCTGCCGCTGGCGCCAGAGCTTTGTTCAAAATACGGCGGAGCGCGTCCGGGCAAGGGTCGGGCGCGGGGGGCGGCGGAATGCGGGAACGGATCATACGCTCCAGCCGCTCCGTGGAATCGGCATGGTAGGGCTGCAGTCCCGTGACCATCTCGTAGAGCATCACGGCGAGCGACCACAAGTCCGACAGCGCGTTGACCTCTCCCAAATCCAGACGCTCCGGCGACGCATACGGGACACTGCCGAACTCGTTGCGCGTCAGGCGGCGTGAAAGAGACAGAGCCTTGGCGATGCCGAAATCGAGGACGCGGATGGCGCCGCGGTTATCTACACGGATATTCTTCGGCTTGATATCACCGTGCACAATGCCGTGATAGTTCTTTCCATCGATCGCGACCTGCAGGGTGTGCGCATGATCGAGCGTCTCGGCGATGGAGATCGCGGTGTCTGCCGCGAATTCGACCTCGAGCGGACCTTGCCTCATTAACTCGGACAGGTCTTGCCCCTCGATGTACTCCATCGCCACAAAAAAGAAACCATCCAGATTGCCGGATTCGTAAATACCCGCCACGCGGGGATCGATTGCGGCCAGGTGCGCCTGGAGGACTGCGCCGCGCTGCTCAGCCGCAATGAAGTCGCATGTATCGGCGTCGGGGCTGTGTTCAATCAGCTTGAGCGCAACGGAGTGGCCGAGTTCCGTATCCTGCGCCAGGTACACATCCGCCATGCCGCCGCGCCCGAGTTTCCGGCGTATGTCGTACTTGCCCAACTTGCGGCCCGCGGGTGCAATCATCGCCGGGCGCCTCCGCGCGGAGCGGGCTTCGCATCCGGGAAGAAGTTTCGCTCGCGCACCGCTTCCATCAGTTCGCCCGGCAAGTCCACGGTGTTCTTCTCGAACAGATTTCCAATGAGGGCAGGCCGCGCGCCATCGTGCGCTGCGACACCGGCCCGGCCGTTCCGCAGGATGGCATTGTGCGACAGCCACGGCGCCGATGAGCCGGAGATCAGGATACCTTCGGACAGGCAATCGTGAACCGCGTTGCCGCGCAGAGACGGAGACGCCGCGCCCCGGATCTCGATGCCGATCCCGGCGCCGGCCACTTCCGTATCGTCGATTTCCACTTCCGCATTCACCAGCACGATTCCAGCCGTAAGGGGCATTTGGGGCTCGGCCAGGATACGGAAGCCGCTGAGGCGGGCGCCTTGGATGTCTTGGCCCTCGACAGCCGGACCATTGCTCACGGCGGCGGCGCGCAGCACGGCTTCCCGCGGCAGGCGGCTACGAATTGTGACTCCGCCCTTGAGATGCACCTGCTCGCGATATTCGCCGGCGGGGACTTCGACCGTATCGCCTGGCCGCGCCGCTGCTACGGCCTCCTGGATCGTTTGCAGCCCGGCCGCGCCCACCGTAAGCACGCGCGGCGCGATCACCACTGGAGGCGGCTGCCAAAGACTCCGGGAGGCCCAGCCCAACGCCAGCGCCGCCAGGAAGCCGTAAAGGAAAACGGCGGGGCGGCAGCCCCAGATCGTTGTGCCGCCGTGACGCGCGTCTACGAGAACCGGTGCCGTGAACCGCTCCCCTTCCACCAGCACCACGGTCACATTGTCCTTGCCGCCGGCGAGGTTGGCGGCTTCCACCAACTCGTGGACCGCGGCTTCGGGGTCCCCGGCGTTGCGTTCGACAGTGTGGCGGATGTCTTGCGAGGTCACCTGGTCGCTCAAGCCATCGCTACACAGCAGCAGCGCGCTGTCAGGTTCGAAGGGGATGCGCGATATTTCGATGAAGTCGCGGTCGTCGGGCGCATGTTCCTCGGAGCCGACGTCCCGGAAAACCTCATTACGCCGCGGATGCCGCATGGCTTCCGTCTCGGAGAGTTCGCCCAAATCCTCGCGTTCTCCGACCGGCGAATGATCGCGCGTCAGCTTGCGGATCTCGCCGCGATGGATCTTATAAAGGCGGGAATCGCCGACGTGGCCGATGACAGCGGAGCTGTCTTCGAGCACAGCCAGCGTCAAAACGCAGGCCATGCCGGCCCAATCTGGGTGCGAGCGGGCCGATTGCAGAATCTCATTGTTGGCCATCGTGACCGCCTCGCGCACGCGCTGCTCCGCTGTGCCGGTCTGCCGTTCCAATCGCGCGCGAATGCGCTCCACGGCGATTTCGGCAGCCTTCTCGCCGGCGGCCTGTCCCCCCACACCGTCCACAACCAAGAAGATTCCCCGTTCCGCATCCAGGTAGAGGCGGTCTTCGTTATTGTGCCGGAGGAGCCCCGGATCGCTCGCGCCCGCATGTTTGAGGCGTGTCTTAACCATTCGATGTGCTTCGGAAATCGAGATACAGAACACCGGCCAGGCCGATTTGGGCGGTGTCGGGCAACGGGGCCTCCACATTCCGGTCGTTACGGCCGTTCTCACCAAATTCGACGCTGGAAGGCGCGGGTTGGCCGTTAATCGTGGTGCCCAGGCGGCTCAAATCCTTCAAGTAGAATTTGCCGCTGGCCGGATCGCGCCGGAGCCGAAAGTGTTCGCGCGAAACGTCGGGAAGCGTATCGAGTTTCAGGTCGGTCCAGTAATCTCGTCCGCCGCGGCCCACAACAATCTGGTCTTTCGTCATGCGGTAGGTGTGGCGCCCGCCGTTATCCTGGTATTCGATGATGGCGAAGGCATTGTCTTGCGCGGGCTCGTAGGTCTGCGCGGTGGACTCGGCGCCGCTCAACCGGCGTGTGGAAATCCGTTTCGTCATACTGCCCGAGCCCAACTCCGTTTTGGCCGGCAGACCGAGTTCGGAGTAGATTACGATATCGCCTGGAGCGGTATCGTCATCGGTGTTCTCGAGAATCCGGATCTGCCATCCGCCCTCGGGTTGAGAGATTTTGGGATCACCGCGGCGCGCGACCTTCAAACGCTCCGCCAGGGAGGCGCGGTTCAGCCTCTCGAGTTCGGCATTCAACGCCTGGCGCGCCTCCTCGATCATGCGCGGAACGATCCCGCGAAGCCGCTCAAGATCTTCCGGGTGCAGGTAAACGTCATAGACGGACGGCGGGAGTGTGGAGTAATGGAGGGGTTCCAAGCCTTCACGCATATTGCGCACGATTTCCAGGATGATCTCCCGGGCGGTCGCCGGACGGCTCATAGCAGAACCTCTTTCGATTTTAGCGCGGCCCTCTCACCGGACGTCCCGCACACAGCGGAACCCGAGGTTCGGGTTGCGCCAGCGGGCGGGGACCACGGCCGAATCCCAGATCAGGCGGCCATCCAGTTTCTCCGTGTTGAACGCGCCGCCGCGAATGGCATACCACGGCTCTTCGGGCGCCGGCGGGGGCATGAGTCTGGTGGCGAAGTAGGCGCGCGTTCCAGGGCTCGGAGTGGTCATTTGATCCACAAACTCCCAGGCGTTCCCCAGCATCTGTAACGCGCCATATGGGCTGGCGCCGGCGGTGAAATCGGGCACGGGCCGAAGCATTTGCGCACCGATATTCACGCGGGCGGCGTCGGGCTGGCTGCCCCATGGGAACAAGCGCCCATCGGCGCCGCGGGCGGCTTTCTCCCATTCCTGGGCGGTGGGCAGACGCTTGCCGGCCGCGCGAGCGAAGTCCTGCGCATCACGAATCGTCACATTGACTACGGGGTACTCCGGCTTATCGCGCGGAAAGTCAGGCGGCATCTCGTGATGCGTCGCCGTGCAGAATGCCATGTACGCGGCGTTGGTGACCTCCGTTCGGTCGATGTAAAACGCGGCGCGGGTGAAGCGTTCTTTGTTCTCTCCAAACAAAAACGGGCCGGCCGGAACCAGGACCATATCCGCGGGAGCGGGCGCTGGACGTAACGCGAAAAACACAGCCGCAGCAGCGGCCAGGGCAACGGCCAGGACCGCGATCATCCACCAGCTCCGCGGCCTGGAAGAAGGCACTGGCTGGCGTTCGGGCATCACCAGGGTCGGAGCGCTTTGCTCGGCGGAAGTCTGCTTTGTCTCCGCAATCACGCGCTCGAGCGACCCGCAGATCGAGGTAAAGCCGCGGGGCCGCCGCGCTGCCTCCTTTGCCGTGCACTCTTCAATGAGCCGGCAGATTGATTCGGGTATCCGCGATTGGCGCAGAGGTTCCAGATCGAGCGACTGGCTCAGGATGCTGTAGAAGACCCGTTCCATGGTTTCGCCGCGAATCGGGTGTATGCCGGAGATCAGTTCGTAGAGCAGGATGCCGAATGCGTAGACGTCCACCTGCGGCGTGATGTCCCCGCCATTTACCTGCTCCGGCGCCATGTAATACGGCGTCCCCACCATGTACCCGGTGCGCGTCAGATCGAGATCCGTTCTCTTGGAGATACCGAAGTCCATCAGCTTCACATGGCCGTCGCCGGTGAGATGGACGTTCTCCGGTTTGAGATCGCGGTGGACGATGCTTTGACTGTGCACATACTCCAGCGCGCGCGCCAACTGCAACGCGATTCGCAGCTTGCCGCTCAGATCTCCTGTATGGCCGTTCTTGATGGCGCTGCGCAGGTCTTCTCCGCGCAGAAATTCCATGACGATGAACGGCCGGTGTTGGTCGTCCTCGCCGAAATCGTAGATGCCCAAAATATTTTCGTGCGAGATATTGCCGGCCGTGCGAGCCTCTGCCAGAAAGCGCGCTTTCACTTCGCCATCTTCGCGTCCCTTTTCGGTGAGGATCTTGACCGCGACGGTTCGGCCGATGACGGTATCGCGCGCGCGGAATACCTGGGACATTCCCCCGCCCAGAAACTCTTCGAGCTCATACTTGCCGATACGCGCGGGGAGGTCCATGGAATCACCCACAGTACCAGAAGCGTGGGTGACGCCCCAAATTGCGCTGCTTTACAATAAAGGCTCACATGTTAAAGAAGGTAGTCAGCTTTTCAGCCGTACCGCTCCTGGCGGCCGTATTGGTGTCGCAACCGCAGCCGCGAGAGCAGGTCGGGCCCCTGCCTGGCGGAAGATTTCTTCTCAATAGCGGCTGGCGTCTCGAACCGGCGGGCAAGCAGATTCCTCTCGACACGCTTCCCATGTCCACTGCCCTTTCTCCCGATGGGAAATACCTTCTGGTGCTGAACGGCGGCTACAAGCCTCCTTCCGTGAGTGTGATCGATATTGCTTCGGCACAAGTGGTTTCCGCTACGCCCGTTGAGGATGGCTGGCTCGGGCTCGCGTTTGCGCCCTCGGGAGACCGCGTATACGTGGGCGGGGGCTCGCGCGCTTCCGTTTTCGAGTTCACTTTCCGCGCGGGCAAACTGGCGCCCGCCCGAACTTTCGCCGTAGTGCCGCGGGAAAGCCGCACGTCGCGCGATTTCATCGGCGACGTCGCATTCTCTCCGGACGGCCGCCTGCTCTACGCCGCCGATCTGTATCGGGATTCGCTGGCGGTCATCAATCCGCAATCGGGCACGACGATCCAGCGGTTTCGCACCGGACGGCGGCCTTACCGGATCCTGTTCCACCCGGACGGCAAATCGTTCTTCGTTACACATTGGACCGATGGAACGCTGGGCCACTACGATACGGCTAGCGGCGAACTCCTCTCAACGGTTCGCATTGGCGCCCACCCCACCGATATGGTCTTCCGCAATGGCGCGAGCGCCGCGGAAGAGGGCGAGCCTCGTTGGGCCGCGCGTCTGTTCGTGGCGGCGGCCAATACGAACAACGTATACACGGTGGGAATCAGCAGCGCCAAGGCGTTGAACTTGGTGGAGACCATTAACGTGTCCCTGACGCCGCGCCAGCCACTCGGAATGACACCTTCCGCTCTGGCGCTGAGCCCCGATGGCAATCGCCTCTTTGTGGCCTGCTCGGACGCGAACGCAGCCGCTGTGGTGGATGTTTCCGAAGCGCGGAGCCTGGTGCAGGGTTTCATTCCGACCGGATGGTACCCAACCGCGGTGCGCGCTTTGGCCAATGGCGCGCTGGTGGTGCTGAACGGCAAAGGCGTGCGCTCGTTTGCCAATCCGGGTTCCAATCCTGTTCCCGGAACGCAGCCGAATTTCGTAGGGCGTTTGCAGACGGGGACGGCTTCCTGGATCGAACGCTTCAACGATACCCAATTGGCCGCCTGGACTAAGACAACACTTGCCAATTCCGCATACAGCGATGCGAAGCTCGATCAGCCGGTCACGCTGCCGCGGATCGAACATGTGATTTACATCGTTAAGGAGAACCGCAGCTACGACCAGGTCATGGGAGATATGAAAGAGGGCAACGGGGATCCCTCGCTGGTGCTGTTCGGGGAAAACGTTTCGCCTAACCATCACAAGCTCGCGCGCGAATTCGTTCTCCTGGACAATTTCTACGTCAATGCCGACGTGAGCGCGGATGGACACCATTGGTCGACTTCGGCGATCGCCAACGACTACGTGGCGAAGCTTTGGCCCAATAACTACGCCGCGCGGCGGGACCTGTATGACTTCGAAGGGACCGAGCCCACGGCTCAACCTCCGGCGGGATTTCTTTGGGCCAACGCCGCAGCGGCGGGGATATCTCTGCGTAATTTCGGCTACTTCGTCGAGAACAAGCCGAATGCGCCGCGCGGCGCCGAGCAGATCACCGAGGTGCACGATCCCATCCTGGCCCGGGTAACAAATCGCTATTATCGCGGCTTCGACCTCGATTTTCCCGATGTGGAACGGGCACGCATATTCCTCGCTGAACTGGCTGAATATGAGAAGACCGGGACCATGCCGCGGCTGAGTCTGCTGCGTCTGGGGAATGACCATACGTCGGGGGCGGCTCCCGGAGCCGTTGCGCCGCTTTCCGCATTTGCCGACAACGATGCCGCGCTGGGGATGATCGTAGAGGGCGTTTCCCGCACCCGTTTTTGGGCGAGCACCGCGATCTTCGTGCTCGAGGACGATGCGCAAAACGGTCCGGACCACGTGGATTCGCATCGTTCGCCGGCGTTCGTAATCTCTCCCTTCGTGAAGCACCACGTAGTCGACGGCACTTTGTACAACACGACTTCCATGCTGCGGACCATGGAAATACTGCTTGGCTTGCGGCCCATGACGCACTTCGATGCGGGCGCGCAGCCCATGACCGCGGCCTTCCAGAGCACCCCCCAGCTAACCCCCTACACTGCCGAGAAGCCGCGTATCCCGCTCGATCAGCGAAACCCGGCTACCGGAGCGGGCGCGCGCGCGTCGGCCCGTATGGATTTCCGCGAAGCCGACCGCATCGACGACGATGAACTGAACGAAATCCTTTGGCGCGCCATACGAAATGACGAGCCCCCGCCGCCCGTGCGCAGCTACTTCGCCCGGTAGGGTCGACCCGATGCCGCAGATCTATCTCTGTTTCCTGTGGCACATGCACCAGCCCTTCTATAAGGATCTGGTGAGCGGCGTCTACAAACTCCCCTGGACACGCATGCACGCCTTGAAGGACTACTACGGGATGGTGCGCACCCTGGAAGAGTTTCCGCGAATCCGGCAGACCTTCAATCTGGTCCCGTCGATGATCGCGCAGGTAGACGAGTACGCGTCGGGTCAGGCGATCGACCCGTTTCTTGAGATGGCGCTGAAGCCCGCGGAAACTCTGACCGCGGAAGACCGCGCGTTCCTGCTGCGTCATTCGTTTTACTCGGATCCGCAGCAGATGATTTACCGCTATCCGCGCTATGGTGAGCTTTACGCGACGTGGCAATCGCAAAAGACCGCAGGGGCTGTCAATCTATTCGGCACGCACGAGCTGCGCGACCTGCAGATGTGGTCGCAGCTCGCCTGGTTCGATGAAGAGTTCCAAGCCCACGATCCGGAGGTGCGGAGTTGGATCGAGCGCGGGCGAAACTTCACGCTCGGTGATCAGCGCCGCATGGGCGAAAAGCAGCGTGAACTGTTAGGCGAAGTGCTTCCCCAGTATAAGAAGCTGGTGACGGCGGGCCAGATCGAGATTTCGACCACTCCGTATTACCATCCGATTCTGCCCCTGTTGTGCGATTCCAATATCGCAGCCGTGGCGCATCCCAATGTTCCATTACCGCCGCGCTTTCGGTATCCGCAAGACGCTCGCCGCCAACTGGTGTTGGCCCGGGAGTTCATCGCGCGTCATTTCGGCGCAGCACCGGTGGGTTTGTGGCCCTCCGAAGGATCGGTCTCCGACGAGGTATTTGGCATCGCGGCCGAGACCGGTTTCTCGTGGGCAGCCACCGATAGCGGCGTCCTTAACCGGACGGTGGGCCGCGCCGTTCCGGTGGATGGCCTCTACCGTCCCTATCGCTGGAGGCAGAAGGATCACAAGCTCAGCGTCATCTTTCGCGATCACTTTCTCAGCGACCTGATCGGCTTCGTGTATTCCAAGATGGACGCCTCCGCGGCTGCCAGCGATTTCCTGCGGCGCATTCGCGAAAACAGCAGCGGCATTTTGTCCTCAGGCCGTGATGCACTGGTGCCCATCATTCTGGATGGCGAGAATGCGTGGGAGTATTACTATCGCAATGGCCGTCCCTTCCTGCGGGAGCTATATCGGCAGATCAGCGACGATGCCGGTATGAGCGCAGTGACCGTCAGCGAAGCCTTGCGGCAGCTTGCACCGGAACCTCTGGACCGGATCTTTCCAGGCTCCTGGATCAATGCCAATTTCGATGTCTGGATCGGCGCCGAGGAGGACAATCAGGCGTGGACACAACTGCTGCGCGCGCGCCAGACCTTCGACACCGCCGCGACGCTCTCCGAGAAGGCGCGGCGCATGGCATTGGAAGAATTGCTGATCGCCGAAGGCAGCGACTGGTGCTGGTGGTACGGCCCCGAGCACGATTCCGCCAACCGTGAGGAGTTCGACCAGCTTTACCGCAGCCATCTGGCCAATGTCTACCGATTCCTGAACCTCTCACCGCCCGAGGAGCTCTCGCGCCCCATCCTCCGCGTGATGCTGCCCGAAGTGCAGATCGAACCCTGCGGTCCGATATCGCCGGTGATCGATGGCGAGGTGACTTCTTATTTCGAATGGTTGGGCGCCGGCACATACCGGGTGGACGGCCGCTCCGGATCGATGCACGGCAAGAAGTTCCTGATCCAGGAAGTGCAATTCGGAACCGACGGCAACAGCTTGTATTTGCGCGTGGATTTTCATCCCGGATACGAACACGAACTCGACGGCATGGAAGCGCGTCTCACGGTCGAGACGCCGGATGAAAAGAAGATCAGCCGCGCGGCCCTTCTTTTCTCAGACGGCCGCGTAGATGTCAAGGAACAGGCGCTGGCTATCGAGAGCGGAACAGGCGCGGCGCCGCCCATCGAATGCGCGTTTTCGCGCGTGCTGGAAGCCCGCCTTTCGTTAGCGGCGATGGGCATCGCTCGCGGCAGCGGACTGAAGTGCCAGTTTTCGTTGTGGCAAGGCGGGCTCCCCATGGACGCAGTGCCCCAGCAAGGCTGGCTTAGTATGCAGACGACGGACCCGAGTGAATTGGGAGCTTAGCGTGCCTTGAGTCACGCGTGTCCGAGCGCTTCCTGGCGTTCGCGGCTCAGAAACGGCCTCAATACCGAGCCGCGACCGAGAGGAAGCGGTCTGATGGTGGACTCAGTATCCCAGCCGCAGCATGCCTTCCTGTTTCCCGGTTACCGAGCCGCGCGTGAGCCATTCCAGTGAGGCGCGAAACAGGGTCACGTGGTTCTTCTCCCACATGGCGTTGTGGGACGAGCACGCGAGATCGACAAATACCTTCTTCGGCGCGCCGAGATCGTTGTAGAGTTCGCGCACACGGTCGGGGTTTACCTGTTTATCATGGGCTCCAGCCACCATCAGGGTTGGGATCTGGGTTCTGGCCACCACGGAGGTTGTCCAGCCCCACGAGGTCACCTGCGGCGCGCGCCGAACGCCCGTTCCCCAAGTGGCGCCGACGGGATCGGAGGCGAGCATCTCCGACCAGACGGAATCGCGAGCGCCGGCTTCGTATTGATCGGGGCACCCGACCTGGCGATCCCAATTCGTGATGAATTCCTCACGGGACTGCGTATTCATGGCTGCGCCCTTGGCAGGCACTTCCGCGGGTGCTTCGGCGCGCGCCGCGCGATTGTAGGCCGGCGCAAGGAGCACCAGTTTCGCGACCTTGTCGGCGTGCTGGCCGGCATATCCGCCCGCGCGCGGGCCGCCCAGGGACCAGGAAAGCAGGCTGAGCTTGTCCGCGCGGCGCAGGGTGCGAATCCGGTCCACCACGCCGTCGATATCGTTCCAGTCGGAGGCGAGCGTCGTCATCTGGCGCGGGTAGCTGGGCTCACAGGGCGCAGCGAGCAGGACGGGGACAAACGCCGTCTGCTGTTCGCGTGAGAGATTGCACGGGTCGCTCATCGCCGCCGGACGCGCGGAACGCCCGTAGCCGGTCATGTCCATCGAGAATACGTCAAAGCCGGCGTGCGCCAGAAAAGCCATCCAACTGTAATCGGAATAAGGAACGTCGAACGACACTTCGGCGGGCGTGCCCGCGCCGTGGATAAAGAGAGCCACGCGATCGGGCGCGGGTCCGCCACGCAATGCGGTGCCCGCTTCGACTACCTCGCGCACGTAGATCTGGGTGTTCTGCCCGGCAATGGCGGGCACGGTGGAATGCACCGGCACGTAATGATCGATCCGTAGCAACCGGTCGCCGTCGTCGGCAAATCCGATTGAGGCTAAGGTGAGAAATACCGCGGTATATGCCAGCTTCATGAGAGGCGATCATACCGTGGCGCTGCGCCGTCGTCAACGGCCGCTTCTTGGCTACTTCGCGCAGACCGCCGTGAGGAAGCGCCCGTCGGGGCTCCGATGCTCCTCCAGAATCTCCAGTCCTCCCTGCTCGCGAATCAGCCAGCGAAAGGAATCGGGCGCGTACGTGTAGGTGAAGTTGAGGCCGATGCGTTCGCCGCGCTCGAGATCCAGATCTTCGCCTCCGACCTTGGCCGAAATGTCACGCTCTGCGCGAAAGTAGCGCGTAATCAGGTGCAGGCCTTCGTGCCGCTCGTCCTGCTTGGCGTCGAATCGAATCTCGCCGTCTGCGCCGACGATTCCCACGCCGCTCAGAAGAGCTGAGATGAATTTGCGGACTGGGGCATTGTTTCGCCGAATCATGGTTTGTTCCGGGTCGTAAATCTCGCCGTCGACAATCAGCCGGTCGCCGGCGCGCAGGCACTGCGCCACATAGCGGATCTGTGCGAGCGGGTCGAAAGATCCCATGGTATTGCCCGACATGATGAACAAGCGCGATGGCTCCGCGGCGTCTGCTGCGTAGACCAGGTGGACGGGGCTCGAGATGTCGGCTTTGATACCCACGGTCTCGAAATCCTCGTCGTCACCGCCCGCACACGCCACTTCCAACATGGCCTGACTCGCATCTACGGGGAAATAAGCGCACTCGCAGCCGGCTTCTTTTAGAGCGGCCATCAGAAGGCGGTCCCGCGCGCCATCGCCCGCGCCGAAACTGATCACCGGGAGGCGTCGGGGGAAGTGACGGGCCAGGGCGCCGGCGCCCGCCGCCAGCGTTCTCCATGTGTCCAACAGTCCGCCGTAAAGCGAAGTCTCGGCCATGAGGGCCACCCACGCCTGCACCGAGCGCGGAGACCAGAAGAAGAACTTCTCCGGAAGGTCGCGAGCCTGCATCGCCTCGGCAAATTCCTGGGCAATATCAGCTTCCGTCAGCACCACTTCCACTTTCATAGGCCCATCACCTGCATTCCGGAGTCCACGAACAGAATATTCCCGGTCACGCCCCGAGCCAGGTCGCTGGCGAGGAACACGGCGGCATCGGCCACTTCTGCGGGTTCGGTGTTGTGCCGCAAAGGCGCCCGCTTCGGACCCCACTCCAGGATGCTGGAGAAATCCTTCACTGCGCGCGCCGAGGCCGTTTTCACAGGTCCCGCCGAAATCGCGTTCACGCGGATCTTCTGCGGTCCCAGGTCGCTGGCCAGATATCGCGTGGCCGCTTCCAGAGATGCCTTCGCCACACCCATTACGTTGTAATTGGGCACCACGCGGGTCGATCCGATATAAGTCAGGGTGGTGAGCGAGCCTCCTTCCGTCATCAGCGGCGCGGTGGCGCGCGCCACCGCCACCAGCGAGTATGCGCTCACCTCCTGGGCGAGAAGAAAACCTTGCCGTCCGGTCTCTACGAACGGCCGCCCCAAGTCCTCCCGATTCGCGAACGCCAAGCTATGGACCACTGCGTGCAAGGGCCGCCCGGTAGCCCGCAGCGATTCCGTCAGCGCGGCCAGCTGCTCCTCCCTGGTCACGTCGCAGGGAAGGATCGCCGCCACGTTCCAGTCTCGCGACAATTCTTCAATGGATTGTTTCTGCCGTTCGTCAAGGTAGCTCAGCGAGAGCACGGCGCCGTGCCGGGAAAATGCTTCCGCGATCGAGTATGCCAGGCTCCATTTGTTGGCAATCCCCAGAATGAGGGCCGACCGGCCCTCCAGCAATTTGGACATGAGTAAACTACAGTGTAACGTGTAGACTGAAGAAAACAGCCGATCATTGCGCTGATACCCGTGGACCTCAGCACTCCCCTCACCTCTGTAAAAGGAATCGGCCCGGCGCGCGCCGCCATGCTGGAAGCCAAGGGCCTTTCGGTGGTGGAAGACCTGCTGGCCTACGTTCCGTTTCGCTACGAAGACCGCAGCAACCTGAAGACGATTGCCGAGCTTGCTCCGGGGGAGATGGCGACTGTCATCGTGGAGGTACGTTCCGCGCGGCTCTCCGGATTCAAACGCCGCAATCTGGGTTTGTTCGAAGCCCGGTTTAGCGACGCATCGCGCGCCATTCTGGTTGGTAAATGGTTTCACGGCGGCTACCTTGCCAACGTACTGGCCGAGGGCATGAGACTCTCCCTGTTCGGCAAAGTCGAGTTCGACAGTTACGCAGGCGAGTTGACCATGCTGCACCCCGAATTTGAGATCCTCTCAGGCGACGATGACGATGGCGAAGCCTCGCTGCACACCGGGCGTGTCGTGCCGGTTTACGAGGCCGTTTCCAAAATTACTACTCGTGTGCTGCGGTCCATCACTCATCGCGTGCTCGCATGGCTGGACCCGCTGGAGGATCACCTGCCGGAGAGCATCCGCCAGAGATTGAAACTGCCCGACCGCTGGACAGCAACCCGCCAAACGCATTTTCCGCCGCCCGATGCCGATCTGCGGCTGCTCAACCAGTTTCGTTCGCCGGCACAATTCCGCCTGATCTTCGAGGAATTCTTCTGGCTCGAATGTGGCATCACGCTGAAGCGCCGGAATGCGCGGACGCTCCCGGGCGTTGCGTTCGAAATTAACGATCGTGTACGGGACCGGGTTAAAAGCATGCTTCCGTTCAAGCCGACGGCGGCGCAAAAGCGGGTCATCAAAGAGATTGCCGACGATATGAAGATGCCGCGGCCAATGAACCGCCTTCTGCAAGGGGACGTGGGCAGCGGCAAGACCATCGTGGCGGCGGAAGCCGCGGTCATCGCCATTGAGAACGGGTACCAGGTGGCCGTACTCGCCCCCACCGAGATTCTGGCGGCACAGCATGGGTTCTATTTCCGCCAGATTCTGTCGAAGCTCGGTTATGTCGTTGTCCTGCTGACCGGGTCATTCAGCAGCCGTGAAAAGGGGCAGCTCAAAAAGCTGGCCGCTGAGGGCTTCGCGCACATGCTGATCGGCACGCACGCTTTGTTGGAGAAGGACGTCGAGTTCAAGAAGCTCGGTCTTGCGATCATCGACGAACAACACCGGTTCGGAGTGCTCCAGCGGCTCGGACTCGTGCAGAAGGGCATCCACCCCGATGTGCTCGTGATGACCGCCACGCCGATCCCCCGGACCTTGGCCATGACGCTTTACGGCGATCTTGACGTCTCTGTGATAGATGAACTGCCGCCCGGCCGGAAGCCGATCATTACGAAACATGCCACGGCCGATCGAGTCGAGCAGGTGTATAGCTTTCTCAAGCGGCAGATCGACGAAGGCCGACAGGCATACGTAGTCTATCCGGTGATTGAAGAATCGGAGACCCAGGCGATGAAGGCTGCCCAGCAGATGTACGAGCACCTCTCGCGCGAGGTCTTTCCCCAAATTTCCGTGGGACTGATACACGGCCGCCTGGGCGCCAATGAGAAGGAAGCCGTGATGCAGCGCTTCAAAGACGGCGAAATCAAGATCCTGGTGTCGACGACGGTGATCGAAGTCGGCGTGGACGTGCCCAATGCAAGTGTCATGCTGATCGAGCAGGCGGAGCGTTTCGGCCTCGCGCAGCTTCACCAGCTTCGCGGGCGTGTGGGCCGCGGAGCCGCCCAGAGTTACTGCATTCTTGTGACGGACAAGATGAACGACGCTGCCCGCGAGCGCATCCGCACTTTGGTGGAATCCACGGATGGCTTTTACATTTCGGAAATGGACCTCAAGCTCCGTGGCCCCGGCGAGTTCTTCGGTACCAAACAAGCCGGCCTGCCTTCGCTACGCGTAGCGAACATTCTGCGCGACACCGAAATCCTGGAAATCGCCCGGCGCGAAGCGATGAGTTTCATCGATCATCCGCCCGCGCCCGGCGACTTGGATCGCGCCGCCGCTTACATTCGCGATCACTGGCAGCGCCGGTACGGACTGGTGACGGTTGGCTGATGCGTGTGATTGCCGGAGAGTTCCGCTCGCGGCGGCTCATGAGCATTCCCGGAGCCGTGACCCGGCCGACATCCGACCGGCTGCGCGAGACGTTGTTCGATATCCTGGCGGCGCGCATCGAGGGCGCGACCTTCGTGGATGCCTACGCCGGCACGGGTGCAGTCGGCATCGAGGCCCTGAGCCGCGGAGCGCGCCATGTTTGGTTTCTGGAGCGCAGCCGGGAAGCGCTCGAGGTGACCCGTCGGAATCTCGCCTCGCTCGCTCTCGAAGCGCGCTCGACGGTGGTGGCCGGACTGGTCCTGCTCACGATTGCGCGGCATCCGGCGGACATCGTTTTCCTCGATCCTCCCTACGATAAAGACCGTGAGTACGAGGCCGCCCTCGCTGCGCTAAGCGGGATTCAATCTCCGCTGGTAATCGTGCAGCACTCGATACGCCGCACCCTGCCCGAAGTCCGGGGAGACTTGCGGCGGACCCGTACGGTCAAACAAGGGGATAACGCGCTGAGCTTCTTCGCCATAGCAGAGCCCGCCGTGAGAAAATGAAGCCCATGCGTGATCGCCTCCTGCTTCTGCTCACTGGGGCTGCGCTCGCCGCCGCCCCTGCCGCCGCCCAGCAATCGTGCGAAGACTTGACCAAGCTGGCTCTCCCGGACATCACCGTGCGCACCGCCGTTCCAGTGCCGGCCGGCAAGTTCATTCCGCCCGGCGAGAACCTCTTCGGAGATGTGCCCGCCTTCTGCCGCGTTACGGGAATCATTCAGCCAGAAGTGAAGTTTGAACTGTGGATGCCCACTCAGTGGAACCGCAAGCTTCTCGCGGTCGGCAATGGTGGGCTGGCGGGCACGATCAACTATCGCCAAATGATGGAGCCCCTTCAGCGAGGATATGCCACCAGCAGTACGGATACCGGTCACGAGGGCCGCGGCAACGACGCAAGCTGGGCTCAAGGTCACATGCAGCGCGTGATTGATTTCGCCCACCGCTCGATTCACGTCATGGCGCAAGCAGATAAGGCGCTTATCCAGGCTTACTATGGCGCACGTCCGGCGCATGCCTATTTCAGCGGCTGCTCCCAGGGCGGGCAGGAAGCGCTCATGTCGGTGCAGCGCTACCCACAGGATTTTGACGGTGTCATCGCGGGAGACCCGGCAAACTTCTGGACGCACAACCAGGTCGATCATCTCTGGACAGTGGTAGTCACGCAGGGCGACAGTTATATCCCGGCCAGTAAAGTGCCGATGCTCGCTGAGGCGGTCAATCAGGCCTGCGACGCGCTGGATGGCATCAAAGACGGCATACTCAACGACCCGCGGCGATGCCACTTCGATCCCGCGAACCTAATGTGCAAGAGCGGCGATGCACCAACGTGTCTCACTGCCGCCCAGGTCGATGCGGTGAAGAAGCTCTATGAGGGACCGGGCGCGCAGATTTATCCGGGCCTGCTTCCCGGGGGCGAAGCCGGACCCGGAGGTTGGAGCAACTGGGTCACCGGCTCACAGCCGGGGACGAGCGGACACGGCAACCTCGGACTCCCCTTTTTCCGGTACATCGTATTCGAAGACCCGAATTGGGACGTGCGGTCATTCCGCTTCCAGGCAGCGCCTGGATTCGACAATGACGTGCAGTTCACCGATTACAAGCTGGGGCCCATATTCAACGCGACCAGCACCGATCTAAGCGCCTTCCGCGCCAACGGCGGCAAATTGATCCAATATCACGGCTGGAGCGATCCCGACATTACTCCCCTCAACAGCGTGAACTACTATGAGAGCGTCGCCAAGGCGATGACCGGCGCCCCGGACTTCTACAGGTTGTTCATGGTTCCCGGCATGCAACACTGCACGGGCGGCCCCGGACCTGGCAAATTCGACATGGTCAGCGCGCTCGAACAGTGGGTCGAGCACGGCAATGCGCCGGAGCGGATTGTAGCCTCACACGTCACGGCGGCCGGCGCGGTCGATCGAACCCGTCCGTTGTGTCCCTACCCACAGCAGGCCCAGTGGAAAGGAACGGGCAGTACCGATCAGGAGGAGAACTTCGCATGCGTCGAAGTCAAACCCTGAGAGGATGGCAGATCGCCTGCGCGATTGCACTGATGGCACTTCCCGCGCTGGCACAAAAGCGTCCGCAACCGCCAAAGTCGGCCCGCTTGTACGTCTTCGATTGCGGTAGCATCAAGGGCCTCGACCCCGCCACGTTCCACTTCAAGAAGGAAGAACTGGCCGGCGTAGACTTTGTCGTGACTTGTTACTTGGTGGTGCACCCCAAAGGCACTCTGATGTGGGATGTGGGCGTTATCCCCGATAGCGCCTTCAAGCCCGATGGCGCCCCAGTGACGGAGCGCATTTCGACAGTGACGAAACCGCTCCTGCCGCAGCTCGCCGCCGTGGGCTACACGCCCGCTGACATTTCCTATATCGCGCTTTCCCACTACCATTCGGATCATACGGCCAACGCCAACGCCTTCGCCGGGGCCACCTGGCTCGTGCATCAGCCCGAGCGCGACGTGATGTTCGGCGACAAGCCGCAGGGCATCATCCAGCCCGCCCATTTCACCGCGCTGCGAAACAGCAAGACGACTATCCTCAAGGATGACGATTACGATGTCTTTGGCGATGGCACGGTGGTGATCAAGTATGCGCCCGGCCACACGCCGGGCCACCAGGTGCTCTACCTGAAGCTGCGCAAGACGGGTCCTGTTCTGGTGGCTGGAGACCTGTACCACTATCCGGAAGAACGCAATTCCGATAAGACGCCGACGTTCGAATTCAATCGCGAGCAATCGCTCAAGAGCCGCGCCATGATCGAGGACTTTCTCAAGAAGAGCAAGGCACAATTGTGGATCGAGCACGATCTTGCCACGTTCAACAAGCTGAAGAAGGCTCCGGAGTTTTACGAATAACGAGGTAGATAATGAAGGCAAAACTGACAATGCTGACCTGGTGCCTCGCCGCCGCCGGCATAGCACAACAGAAGGTCCCGTTTCGGAACAACATTCCCGTGGCTCCCCAAGGCCTGGCCGGACATAAGCTGCCCAAGCTGCCGGTTGAATACGACACGGCGGAAGGGCAGAGAATCCGAGTGGTGGCCGTCACAAGGGAGGTCGAGTATCCCTGGAGTCTGGTGTTCCTTCCCGACGGCAGCATGCTGCTGACCGAACGCGCGGGGCGATTGCGGATTATCCGGAAGGGCGAGCTCGATCCGAAGCCGATTGCCGGAGCGCCCGCCTCATTCAACGCGGGGGAATCGGGCCTGCCGGGGGCTGTCCACGGTTACATGGACATCGCGCTGCATCCGCGGTTTGCGGAGAACGGCCTGCTGTACCTTACCTACAACAAAGCGATCGATGAGAAACGCAGGGCCGTGGCGCTGGTGCGCGCCCACTGGGATGGACATGCGCTGACGGATGTGCGCGATATCTTCGTCCTGCCTGAGGGCGGCACTTCGCGCATTGCGTTCGGCCGTGACGGCATGCTTTACATGAGCACCACCGGAAACAATCCGCAGGATCCCAACACCCTGGGAGGCAAAGTTCTGCGGCTGCGCGACGACGGCACAGTGCCGCCCGATAATCCGTTCGCCGGCCAGGCGTGGCACCGGCCCGAAGTCTACACCCTGGGACACCGGAGCGCGTTGGCGCTGGCGATGCATCCCGGGACGGGCGAGATGTGGGAGAACGAGAACGGGCCCAATGGCGGCGATGAGATCAACATTCTTAAGCCGGGCCTGAATTATGGCTGGCCGATTGTGAGCTACGGGCGCACGTACCCGGGGCCTTGGCAATCCGACCGCCCCAGGCACGAGGGCTTCGAGCCGCCGATTGTTTACTGGGTACCATCGATCGCTGTCTCCGGAATGGCCTTCTATACGGGCGATAAGCTGCCGAAGTGGAAGGGCGATGTGTTCGTCGGCTCCTTACGCACCGGCGAGATCCCCGGCACTGGCCACCTGGAGCGCATTCTGTTCAACGAGAGGATGGAGGAGCTGCGCCGCGAGTCGCTGCTCACCGACTTGCGGCAGCGCATCCGTGACGTGCGGCAAGGTCCGGATGGTCTGCTCTACCTGTTGACCGACGAGAAAGAAGGAGCAGTGCTGCGGATCGAGCCGGCACAGTAGGAGGCCGATATGAAGCCGGCGTGGCTCATCCTCATCGTAATTGCGACATGCCTAATCGCGCAGGAACCCGCGCAGCCCACGGCCACCATGAAGCAATTGATGGTGGACCTGATCCACCCGGCGTCTAATGACATCCTGCTTGCGATCTACCGCGGTGGCCCCAAGGACGACCGCGAATGGGCCGCCCTCAGACGCAGTGCGTTGAGCCTCGCCGAATCCGCAAACCTGCTCACGGCACGCGGCCGTGCGCGCGATCAAGGGAATTGGATCAAGGATGCGAAGCTGCTCGCGGACGCCGCGGCTGGCGCCTACAAAGCGGCGCAGGCGAAGGACGGGAAAGCGCTCGCCGCGGTGGCCGAGCCGCTGGATGCATCCTGCACCACGTGCCACAAACAGTATCGTCCGGATGTGTTTCCCCGGGAAGGAGGGTCGCAGTGAGTTATTCGCGGCGGGACTTCTTGAAAGCTGCCGGATCGGGGATTGCGCTTACCGCCGTTGGCGGTGAGGCTATCGTTGCGGCGGGCACGTCTCCGCTTACTCCAATGATCCGAGAGAAGGCGACGTTTCTCATCAATGGAAAGGCCCACCTTGCGGACTACGAGGCGCGGACCACGCTGTGGGAAGTCATCGCGATGCAACTAGGCCTTACGGGCACGAACCGGAGCTGTAACCGGGCGAGTTGCGGCGCGTGTAGCGTGCTGGTCGATGGGGTTCCGGTCTACTCCTGCCACACGCTGGCGACAGAAGCGGCCGGTAAGAAGGTTCTGACCATCGAAGGAGTCGGCGATGAAAAGAACCTGCACCCCTTGCAGCAGATCGGCCACATCCGCGTGGCGGCGGATTGCGGGTTCTGCACGGCGGGCTGGGTGGTCACCGCGAAGGCGCTTCTGGATAAGAACCTCAACCCGACCGAAGGCGACGTGAAGGCAGCGCTGGCAGGGCACATTTGCCGCTGCGCGGCGTATACGAACATCATCCGGACGGTGGTCGATTCCGCCGCCGTACTGCGCGGCAGCAGGACCCCCGTCGAGCCCGCCCCCGAATCGATCATACAGATCAAGCAGCCGATGGTGCGCGACTACTCGACTGCCGGCGGACATGTGCCCGGCAACGAACTGCCGGAAGGCAAAACCATCACCCGCAAATGGCAGGGCTATCCTCCGGAGAACCTTAACGTCCTCGGAAAGAACATGCCGCCGCTGCCGGAAGTATCGGTTCCGCGGTTTACGGGCAAAGCGCAGTATGCCAGCAGAGTGTGGCTGCCCAACATGCTGTACGCAAGGTTCCTCACGTGCCCGCATCCGCACGCGCGGATCAAGACAATCGATACGGCGGCCGCCGAGAAGATGCCCGGCGTCGCCTATATCCTGACCCACCAGAACGCGCCGCAGCCGAAGTCGGCGATATCCGTATCGACGGGCGGCAGAATCGTGGGGGCGCCGGCCCCGGCGGGATTTCGTGTGGTCCCGGAACCGCTCCCGGTAGAGCTCAATCTTCAGGGCGAAGTGGCCGCCATCGTGGTTGCGGAGACCGAAGATCTGGCTGAGGACGCGGCCGAAGCGATCCAGGTGGAATACGAAGTCCTTCCCTTCGCCTCGCTACTAAAGGACGCCATCGCGCCGGATGCGCCGGCGCTTCGTGAGGGAAGGAGCAACCTGCTGCGGCACGCCAACTCTCCCAAGGACTTTCCCAATGCGACCTGGGCCGACCAGAAAGGCGACATTGAGAAAGGGTTTGCGGAAGCCGACATCATCAAGGAATTCACGTACCGGTTTGCCGGCGGCGTATCGGTTCCGATGCAGCCCAGCGGCAGCGTGGCGAAGTGGGATGGCGACCAGCTCACGTTCTGGGGCATGGGGCAGGGAATCTATCCGGTGCGCGCGCAGCTCGCCGCGGCATTGGGCATCGACCCGTCGAAGATCCGCTTCATCAACCGGTACAATGGCTCGACCTTCGGTGCGGCGCGCTTGGCCGCAGAACGGTTCTACCCGTTGATTGCCCATCTCGCCAAAGTAACCGGGCGGCCCGTCAAGATCATGCTGCCCAAAGACCAGGAGCTGGCGCAGCTTCAGATCAAGCCCGAAACCATCACGAAGTTCAAAGTCGGCGCGAAGAAGGACGGGCGGATCGTCGCCATTGAACACCAGGTTTACGTGAGCGTCGGCGATCTGGAATC
>PSRJ01000131.1 GCA_003175985.1 Terriglobia bacterium | reverse complement strand
CCCGCCGCTCGCGCTTTCAATGTGTAGTGGCCGGGCTCCAGTCGCGCGGCCGGAAAGGCAAAGCGGCCCCCGGCGTTGGTCACTACGCTGACGCTGATGGTTGAGCCGTCTTTCTTTGCGCTGACCACCACGCCTTCCATCGGCCCTTCCTCGGCCGAGGTGGCTTGACCGCTCAGCGCAACCGGCATTTGAGACTCTGCATGAAGTCGAGCGGACCCGATTTGAAACAAAAAGGCGGCCAGAGCGCCACCGGTGATCAGCAACACTCTCCTGGTTTCCATGGGCATCTCCTCGCCTGGAAATCGTGAACCAGCCATCAGCATGGCAATTTCACGAACCGAGTGCAAGGCCGCGTCGGAGCCGTCAAGGCGCGCATCGGCAACTACCATTTGTCCGATGCGGCGGCCCAACGTTTACAAATGTCTGCCATGATGCTGCTGTTTCACTTCGATAGCTATTGGGTGGTCACTTTTGTAACTAAGAGTCTTCTGCCGATAGTGCCGTAAAATTCGGAAACGGATGGTAATCACTTCCAGAGCGAAATTGTGGCAAGCGGCGCTGCCCTATGTCTTTGGCCTCTCAACCGTCTTGGCCGGAACCATGATGGGGCTAATGGGGCAGCCTGTCTTCGGCAAAATTCCTCCCTATTTGATTTACATCTTGCCGGTCATGGCGGCAGCGGCCTATGGCGGCTTTGGGCCAGGGGTGCTGGCGACCGGTTCGAGCGCCATCGCAATCGTCATGGTGTTTCAGCCAGGTCCTTTCGGCCCTCCTCTGGGTTCGATGATCTTCCTGGTACTGTTCCTCCTGGATGGCCTGACCATCAGTTGGATTGGCGACCAGATGCGCACCTCCATCCGAAGAGCAGCAAATGCGCAACGACAGGCCGTTGTCGCACGTGAAAGACAAGAGAAAATCCTGAATTCCATTTCAGACGCATTCGGCGCCTTGGACGCCGACGGAAGGGTGACGTATACCAATCAAAATCTGGCAGCGCTTACGAGCCAGAGGCAAGACGAGTTACTGGGAAAACAGATCTGGGAGGTTCTCCCGGAACTTTCCGAAAGCGGTGCGAAGGAATCCCTTCGACGCGCTTATACAGAGCGGATTGCTGTCCGCTTCGAGACCTTCGTGTCGCTTTTGAACCGCTCGTACGAAATCAGCGCCTATCCCTTAGAGACAGGGCTTTCGTTGTTTTGCCGGGACACAACGGAGTGGAAGAAGGCCGAGCGCGTGCTTCAGGAAACCGAAGAGCGGCTCCGATTCGCGCCAGAAGCGGCCATGATCGGCACATGGACGCATGATCTGTCGCAGAGCCGGTTCTTGTGTTCCGCCGAACTGGAGCGGCTTTTCGGCCTCTGTCCGGGATCGTTCGGCGAGACCGAACAGGCGTTTTTCGAACTTATTCATCCGGAAGACCGGGAACCGGTGCGGCGAGCCTTCGCCGATGCCATTCGCGCGCACGATCTCTTCGAGGTCGAGTTTCGGTATCTTCGCGCCGGAGGCGAAACACGCTGGATGCTGGGCCGGGGAAGCGGCTTCTTTGACAGCTCCGGAAATCCTTTCCGGCTGGCAGGAGTCGGCATCGATATCACTGGCCAAAAACGAAGCGAGGAAAAGCTGCGCCATACGCAGCGCCTCGAGAGTCTCGGTATTATGGCCGGCGGCATCGCGCATGACTTTAATAACCTTCTGGTCGGAATTATGGGAAATGCGAGTTTGGCGGGCCAACTGCTGCCGGGCGGGCACGCGACCAGACCGCTTCTGCAGGAAATCGTTCTGGCCGGGGAAAAGGCTGCACACCTCACACAACAAATGTTGGCATACGCCGGCAAAGGCCACGTTGCAGTCAAACGGTTACAGTTGTCCGCCGTAGTTCGCGACATTGAGCGTCTGCTGCGAACCTCGATTCCGACGCACGTTGATCTGAAGTTGGATCTCGCATCAGACCTGCCGCTGGTCGAAGCCGACGAAGGGCAGATGCAACAAGTCGTCATGAACATCGTGATCAACGCGGCGGAGGCGATTCCGGGCGATAGGGAAGGCCACGTTTGGGTTCGAACTCGGTGCCGATCTGTCAACGAGAATGTTGCGGTCGCGTTCGGATCGGATATTTCTGCCGGCAGGTACATATCCGTGGAAGTTGAGGATAACGGCATCGGGATGGACGAACCGACTCGGGCGCGAATATTTGAGCCATTCTTCACGACTAAATTTACGGGGAGGGGTTTAGGACTCGCCGCAGTCTTGGGCATCATACGCGGCCACAAAGGGGCATTGACCGTGGCGAGCACGCCGAGCCAGGGCAGCAAGTTTGAAGTGCTTTTGCCGGTCACCCAGGAATTCAAGACCAGCGAGGAACCTCCAACCGCTGCAAACCTGGACCTTCAGGGCCACGAGACACTGCTCGTCGTGGACGATGAGGCCCCGGTACGGATTCTGATGCGCAACGTTCTGGAGACCTACGGATATACAGTCCTGCTGGCTGAAGATGGAGATTCCGCGGTGGAGCTGCTCGGGAAGAGTTTCGTGGAGCCACGGCTGGTCTTGCTGGACCTCTCGATGCCCGGGATGAGCGCGCGGGAAACAATCTATCAACTCCGCCTCCTCAGGCGTAACCTTCGATTCCTGCTTTCCAGCGGATATGGCGCCAACGAGGTTACTGCTCAATTGCCGGGCGAGCACATTGTTGGATTCCTGCAAAAGCCCTACACGGCAAGCCAATTGGCGGAAAAGGTTAAGTCAGCCCTCAGCACGCCGGCCGCTCTGGGCGATGTGGAGACGGTGGGCGTGAATAGCGCAGGAGTTGCTCAATAGAGCAGTGGCCGAACCTGGTCTTAGCGGTGTCGTAAGATGAATTTCGCGAATGATAGCCGGGCGGCCAATTCTTGCATTGATGCTGTGTCTGTGCGGCTCGCTCCACGGGCAGACAAAGCGGCGAGTGCGGGCAGCCGATCTGCCTTCGTGGCCCACAACCGAAGTCGAGTTTGACCGGTCTCTAGCGGAAATCGAACGCCAAGCCAACGAGCGGCTGCGGGATGGTGAGAACGATCATCTGGTCGCTTACATCTTGCAGTCCTCGCAATTCACCAGTGAACCGAAGATCGAGCCTGCGATCAGCGCCTTGGAGTTCGTGCGCAGCATGCCGTCCGGACAGCGCGCCGGCTATTTGGCTGGCAGATTGCAGACACCGCCGGTCCGTTTACCGGGAGATGTCCTGCGGCGCATGGACGCGTTTCTTCGAACGAAGCCGCGGGACGATGCGGACGAACGAATCCCATACTTCCACGGTCTGGTGGCGGGGCGCGGCAAACCGTATCTGATTGCTGCTTATATGCGCACGATGCGCTTCTTGTACCAGAAGGAGAGCGGCCAGCAGTTAAACCGCCCTCCGGTGGATCTTTATCAGGAACGCGGATATGCCTCCGATACCCAGGTGGAGGCAAATTTCGCGGTTTGGACCGCGCTGTCGGTGCTGCACCTGATCGAACCGCGGCTGGCGGCCAATCGAATTCTGATCGTGGGCCCCGGCCTGGATTTGGCTCCGCGCACCGGCTTTCTCGATCTCTTTCCGCCGCAGAGCTATCAGCCATTCGCCATTGCCGACGCGCTTCTGGCGCTCGGGATGTCCGCGCCGGAGCGTATGCTGGTCCATTCTCTGGATATCAATCCGGTGGTGGTGCGGTTCTTGCAAGGATTCCCTGGCCGCAACAAGAAGACTATCAGCCTCGTTTCAGGACTGCGGCGGGTTCAGCTCTCCGGGGACTTCCAGGACTATTTCCGGAATCTTGGCCGGAAGATCGGGGAAGAAACCGCCCTGGATCTTCCCGCCCCGCTGGCTTCGCATCTCGGCAAATCAATTGTTGTCAGGCCAGATGTGGCGCACAACATCACAGCCGAACAGTTCAACATCGTGACCGAACGTTATGACACCTCGCCGGCATACGATCTCGTTGTAGCGACCAACATTCTCGTATATTTCAACGAACAGGAACTGCGGTTGGCGCTGGCGAACATCAGCTCCATGCTGCGCCCGGGCGGTTACCTGTTGCATAACGAGCTGCGGCCGGAGATTGAAACGATCGCGCGCGAACTCGGCTTGGTAGCCGTGCAGGCACGGACGATACAGATATCCGCAGGGGCCGGGAAGCCCCTGCTCGATAGTTTTGTCATCCACAGACGGGCCGGCCCGTAGTCAGAAGATAAACTTCACCGCGAGCTGAATCTGGCGAGGGAAGTTGGCGTTCCCTTGCGCCGTCGTTCCCTTGATGATGGTTCCAAAGTTCGAGTCGTCCGGATTGTTGGTGAACTGCTGGATTGGGAAGTAGAAGGTGTTCGTGATGTTGAACGCTTCGGCGCGGAACTGTACGCTCATGCGCTCGCTAATCCGGGTAGTCTTGTTGATCGACATATCCACCTGCGGGACCGAATGCAAACGCAGATTCGAAAAGTGCAAGGGGGCAATGCGCGGCGCGTAGAGTGACGAGGGAACGAACAGGAAGTTGTAAGTGGATTGGTCCGTGCCACAGCCATACGAAATCGAGTAGGGCTGGGGCGTGATCGTTCCGTTCGATTGCATCTTCAGCACGCACGGCCGCACACCGTAGATCTTCGACGCCGACCAATCCACGGGGATGGAGGCATCTTTGAGGTAAATCAAGCTACCCGGGGGAGAGCCAGGGCCCGAAGTTCCGGGGGCGAAGCCACCGGCAGGGTTGGAGCTGGAGTTGCTGGGAGGGAACTCCCAGGGCCGGCCCGAGCTGTACTGGAAGATCATGGTGTGCTGCCAACCGCTGAATACTCGCGTCAAGAATGCATTGCTGGTGTTCAGGATCCGCTTGCCTTTGCCGAACGGCAGCTCCCAAACCGTGCCAATCTTCAGCACATGCGGGCGGTCGAAAGCGTAGATGCTGCGCTGCAGAATATTTCGCTGCGTGTCGGTGAACGACGTGTTCCATGCTCCCATGAAACTGGTTGGAAAAGCGCCCTGCTCAATCGCCTTCGACAGCGTATAGGCGAACGAAACGTTCAGGCCCGCCAGGCCGCGGGTCTGATATGTCACCTGCATGCTGTTGTACCAAAGCTTGCCGTCGTTTCTGCCGCGCTGCGTGAAAGCGCCGAACTCCGGAAATGGCCGGTTGAGGTCGTAGCGCGAAATCGTGGGGCTGCTCCCCAGGCTCGTGCCGGTGAATTGCGGCAATCCGAAGAAGGGATTGTTCACCAGGCCGCTACAATATGCTGCGTTCCCGCCTTCCAGGGGATCGCACTTTTGCCGGAACGCTAGGTCCGGTTCGTCGTAGTCACGATAGCCCTCCAGCTTGTACGAGCGGTTGCCTACATAGGAGACCTCCAGACTCGAGCGGAATGGCAACTCGTACTGGAATCCCGTGGAGAACTGGTTCACGTAGGGAAGCTTGAAGGTCGGGTCAAAGAAGTTGGGCTGTCTTCCGAGGAACGTGAACCCGCCCAGGCTGCTGCCGGTGGGCTGGAACACTCCTTGCGGAAATGGATTATTCAGCAGGTTGGGAATTGGGCTCCGCCCCCCATCGACCGAGCCTACCACGGGAGTCGTCGTACTGAATGCCGTTGGCTGGATGTAGTCGTTGTTAGGGTTCAGATAATACTTGCCCCAGCCTCCGCGCCAGACGATTTTTGGGGTTAGCTGGTAGGCAAACCCGACACGCGGCTGGATGGCGGTCCAGTCGATGTTGGCGGCGCGCCGGTCCGCTCCGTTGATGCCTGCGAACAGTAGTGCACCCTTGACCGCTCCCGCCGGCAAATCGGGGAACTGGGAATGATCGAAAAGCTTGTCGACCGGATTGGTGGCAGTCGGATCAAAGCCGCGAATCAAACGGTTGTAGCGCTCAAAGGGAGGTGTGTTCACGTCCCAGCGCAGCCCCAGGTTGAGTGTCAGCTTGCGGCTCACCTTCCAGTCATCCTGCACGTAAGGGGCATAGTATCGTTGCACAGTGGAAGTTAATGCGTTGTAATCGGCTCCATTGTTGCCGCCTCCGGGAAGAACACCGAGGAGAAAAGCGGCAAACGAGTTCCCGCTGAGAGAATCGGCAGTGTTATAGACCCGTTGCGTAAAAGCCCTGGTGGATTGCAGACGGAACGAATTTCCGAAGTTCTGGATGTTCAGCACCACGAGACGGAAATCCACCCCGAGGTGAATGGAATGGCCATTGTGGATGGTGGTGATATTGGGATTGAGCGCAAAGGTGTTGGTGAAGTTGAAGCTGGATTGCGGTGAACGGCCGAGCGAGGTGTAATCCGCAAACTCGTACCGTCCGAACCAGTTCGGCTGGGACAACTGTGCAACCATGGACGCGGGAAACCCGGCCTCGGTCGGCGGGTGACCCTGATTCGGATCGCCGCGCGCACCCTCCACGTAGCGGTTCCAGGAGGCCCGAATGTTGGCGACAAAAGTAGGACGAATCGTTCCCACCCAGTCCAGCACATAAGCGTCATTGAGGCGCTTCAGCGGCAACTGGCCGTCCGCGCCGGGCCCGTGTACGTCGTTGGTTGGGCGTATTTCTGTGCGGTCGTTGCTCGCGTGGCGGAAGAAGAGCCGGTGCTTGTCGCCGATATTCTGATCGAAACGGAACATCAGGTTGTAGAAATCGTCCCGGTCGATGCTTTGCACGGCGTAATTATTCTGGCTGTAGAACGAGCCGGCCGAAGGAATGTTCGGTTGGGGAAACAGGCTCAGGAGCTTCAGCGCGATGGGATTCAAGAGATTGGGCGGAATCTTGTTGTTGGGGAACACATCGCGCGTCCAGACGCCATTGACGTCGCGCCCGGTGAAAGGATTGTAGATGCTGATCAGGTTGCCGTTGTTGTCTTTCAGGTTGCTGAAGTCCCCTTGCAGGAACTCGGGCTGGGGCACCGAGAGACGCAAGGGAGTGGGTGTGCCCTCGCGGTAACCTTCGTAGGCTGCGAAGAAGAAGCTTTTGTCCCGGCCGTTGTAGAGGCCCGGAACCAGGATCGGGCCGCCGACAGTAAAACCGTACTGATCGAGGAAGTGTCCCTGGGCCGTCTGATCGCATAGCTTATCGGTCGGTGAGTTTGTTGATCCGCAGCCGCGCTTATCCAGGCCGAGCGCGTTGTTCTGGAAGCTGTTCGCGTCCCAGCCGACGCGGCGGGCGAACTCATAAGCGGTCCCATGGAAAGTATTGCTCCCGCTCTTCAAAGATACGTTGACGATCCCGCCACCGGTCTTGCCGTACTGCGCGTCGAAGGAGTTGGTCTGGATCTTGAACTCTTGCACCGCGTCCACTGACGGTACCAGCGCGATGTTATTATTGCCCGCCTGGCCGTTGTTTGGCGCGCCGTCGAGCAGAAACTCGTTGTTTCGGTCGAAACCTCCATTGATGTTCCAGTCGGCGATCCCTCCGTTGTCGAAGGGACGCTGATAGATCACGTTGCCGTTAAAGTTCACGCCGGCGGTCAGGATGGACAGCATGAACGGATTGCGAGCGTTCAGGGGGAACTCGCGCACCCCTTGCGAGTCAATCACCAGCCCGCGGTCGGCCTTGGCTGTCTCTAACAGGGGCGTTTCCGCCGTAATCGTTACCGTCTCGTTGACCGCTCCTACTTCCAACACCAGGTTGACCGTCGCTGTCTGGCCGATGTTAAGGGTCAGGTTTTCCTGGGTGACCTTCTTAAATCCTGCCGCTTCGGCCGATAAGTTGTAGGCTCCCGGCTTCAAGAAGGGAATTGTGTAGGTACCTCTCGCATCTGTGTTCGTCACTGCCATTTCGTTAGTCGCCAGATTGCGGGCCTGGACGACGGCAACAGGAATCGCGGCGCCGGAAGGATCGGTGACGAGTCCGGTGACGGTAGCCCGAAATTCCTGGGCAAAAAGAGCGGCAGACGCCAGTAGCAGCGTTAGAGCTGCAGTACCTAACCTTGATCCCATAAACACCTCCAAGACAGGGTTGCGCTGAGGGGAATCTAACGCTGCCGCATCCGGGCGTCAAACCAAAAGATCTAAACTCATTGTTTAGGCGAACTGAAAATGGAGACCGGGCCCGCGTTCATGCGTTCGGCCGCGTCGCCGGTGATAGGCAGCGCCATCATGAGCATCTGGCCGCTGTAAACTCTGGGCGGGGTTCTGTGTTGACGCATAATGGGAGGTACGATGACTCGCGAGCAAGCCATCGCCGCAATCACGGACCGGCTCGTCGAATACTACCGCCCCGAGCGTATCTACCTGTTCGGCTCCGAAGCCCGCGGCGATGCCAGTCCCGACAGTGATCTGGATTTCTGCGTTGTGGTGCCGGACGACACGCCTGCCGAATTGCTCCGAAACGGCGCTATTTACAGCTTGTTGCGCGGAATGGGTCATCCGAAAGACATCGTGCCTTGGCGGCGCAGCGATTTCGACGCCCGCGCAGCGCACGTTCGCACGTCGCTGCCGTCGACCATCGTTCGCGAGGGCAGGCTGCTCTATGACTCCCGACCAGTTGCGGTATGAGGAGACACGGGCGTGGCTGGACCGCGCCCGTCGTGACTTGCGAGCCGTAAAGCTGTTAATAGCGGGAGACGCAAACGCAGAGGCCTTGTTCCACTGCCAACAGGCGGTGGAGAAGGCGCTCAAGGCGTTCTTGACCTTTCACGAACGGGCCTTCCGAAAGACGCACGACCTCGGCGACTTGAGCGCCGAGTGCCTTGCCATTGACGACTCGCTGCAACCGGCTGTCTCTGACGCGGAAGCCCTCACGCAATATGCATGGCGATTCCGCTACCCAGGCGAGGCGTACGAACCCGATTCTGCCGAAGCCCAGGACGGACTGCAAAAGGCCGAGGCGACAGTCGGAGAAGTGGAGCGGCGACTGCCGGCGGCAAGCAGGGGCGGGTAGTGATGCGAGGCCTTCGATACCCCGCGCTAGCACACAACCGTTAGCCATGGCCCACGAAGTCCACATCACCAAACGCGCCATCCAGACGCTGAAATGGGACAACGGCGTCTCCGTCAATACGTCGAGCATGCCGCCCCGATCGTTGACGCTTGTGGCAACCTGAAGACGGATGTCGCCTCCGTCCCCCGGCCTCTGCTCCTCATGCCGCCATGCACGGATAATCACCTCTGATCGCAACTCCGAATTCGTGATGTGCGGTCTCTGGAAAAACGATCCGCGCTTTCCGAAATATCCGCGGCTACCCGTGCTTACGTGTTCCGGGTGGACGCCGCAAGTGCCGTTACCCAACCCCGGTTGACGGCTATATCATTAGGAAATGGAGGGCACCGGGATGAAGCAGCACTCAAAATATGGGCCCACACGCCGGCTTCTCGATAAGCTCAGGCGTCTTCTGAAACGAGAACCGGAACCGCCGGAAGATCCTTACGCCTATGTGGGCGCGCCAAAGAAACCGAGACCGCCCCATCGGAGCGCTGCCGCCGCGGAGCTGCTGGATTGATCCGCCTATGAAGTCTCCTGCTTCCGTTCCGATCCTGCTCTTCCTCTTGATTGGCCAGACCGGTTTTGCGCAAGGCCGCTTTGCCGGTGACGCCCCCCGTAAGCCGAAACCGGCATTTCCCGGCCAGACCGAAGCCCCGAAGCCGGCGAAGCCTTCAGCGCCTGTAAAACTCGAGAGCATCACCAACCGGCTCACCGGCCCCTGGTCCGTGGCGCTGCTGCCGAATGGACATTTCCTGGTCACAGAGAGCCTCGGATTGATGCGCATTGTGCGCCCGGATGGCGTCGTGTCGGCGCCGCTCGCCGGCGTGCCGGGCGTCAAAGTCGTTGCCGCTCAGGGGCTGCACGATGTGGCGCTCGACCCCGCATTCGCCCGGAACCGTTGGCTCTATTTCACCTACTTCGCGCCGCCACGCGGGGAGAAGCCTGCCATCTGGCCGGTTGAATTCTTTTATCAAAAGGTCTGGACGAAGCCGCTCGCCGAGCGTCGCCTGACGGATATCGGCACGGAGCGCGTCGCGCGCGCGCGGCTGAGCGAAGACGAAACGAGCCTCGAAGAGGTTACGACTCTTGCCGAAGGCGCCGAGCGCCGCATCGTTTTCGCGCCTGACGGCACACTCTACGTGACGGGAGCCGACCGGTTCCGCTTCTACGATTCCAAGTACGACGGCGTCGAGCACGACTTTACCGAAAATCCCGACATCGGCCGGAACTTCTCGGGCCGCGTGCTGCGCATCAACTCGGACGGTTCCATTCCTAAAGACAACCCATGGTTGAGCCGCGCTACAGTCGCTCCCGAAACCTTCGCGCACGGGTTGCGTGACCCGGAAGGCGCCGCGCTCAATCCGGCGACCGGGGAACTGTGGGTTACCGATCACGGTCCGCAGGGCGGCGACGAGATCAATATCATTCGCGCGGGGAAAAACTACGGCTGGCCGGATGTCTCCTACGGAACCCAATACGACTTCCAGCGCACCGATGGGCGGAAAAATGTTCCCGTGGGAAACGGGAAGACTTCCATGCCCGGCGTCGAAGAGCCCGTCTACTTCTGGTTCCCCGACATCGCCCCCTCGGGCATGTTGTTCTATACGGGCGATCTCTTCCCGGAATGGAAGGGCAATTTGTTCGTCGGCGGGCTGGATGCGCAGGCCCTCGTGCGATTAGTGATCCGCGGCGATCGCGTTGTCGCCGAGGAGCGTTTGCTCACCGACCGTCATCAGCGCGTACGCGATATTCGCCAGGCTCCCGACGGCGCCATTTACCTCCTCTCTGGGGCAGAACTTTTGCGCGTCACGCCGAAATGAAAGCGGTCGCTGTAATGATGCTTGGCGCCGCTCTGGCTCAGGCCCAGGCGCCACCAGTAGTAGATCGGCCGTTTCAGATCCAGCGGCTCGACCCGGCGCTCGATCAGATCATCGCTCCGAATACTAAGCTGGAGGTACTCGGGGAACACTTCGGATTGACCGAGGGTCCCGTCTGGATACCCGAGGGCCGCAGCGGATACCTCCTGTTCAGCGATTGCGCCGCCAACGTCATCTATAAGTGGACGCCCGCAGGCGCGCTTTCGGTATTCCTCGATAAGAGCGGCTACACCGGCACAGACACTCTGAACGTAGGGCAGCAGACCATCACCGGTGGACGCGTCGCGATCCTGTTGATCGGCTCCAACGGATTGGCGCTGGACCCGCAAGGCCGCCTCGTGATCACCGCCATGGCCGACCGAAGCCTTGTCCGCCTGGAGAAGGACGGAAAGCGCACCGTCCTCGCCGACCGGTATGAAGGCAAGCGCTTCAGTGGCAGCTTCCCTTCAACGGTTTCTATCTGGTGAAAGAGGGCAAGGTAACTCTCCTGGGGGGCGATAAGGACCATCCGGGTGAATTTCCCAATGGAATCACTCTTTCTCCGGATGAAAAGCATCTCTATGTGACCGCCGGCTTCCGCAAGACTCTGCGCTATAATGTCCTCCCCGACGATACCATTGCGAACCCCGCGCCATTCTTGGACGCCGGCAATGACAGAATGAAAACCGATCGCAACGGCAACCTCTATTCCACCGTGCAAGGCAATGAGATCTGGATCACGTCGCCGGAAGGCAAGCATCTCGGCACGCTGCAACTGCCGCAGAGCACCCGGGAACCTCGACCACGCATCGTCGCCACCAACATGGCTTTCGGCGACCCCGATAACAAGACTCTCTACATCACCGCCTGCACGCACCTGTTTCGCATAAAGCTGAAAGTAGCCGGCATGCGGCCCGCGGAAGTCGGCTCAAACTAGATGTGACATGCTTACATACATGCGACCCATTCTGCTCGCCACATTGGTGGCTGGAGGTCTGATAGCCGCAGACAAATATCCATCACCCCGTTTTGCGGATCCGCGACGAACAGAAAGGCTGGAAGCGGCCCTGCCACGGATCGACGCCATCATGCGTGCCTATGCCGGCGAGAAAAAGATTCCAGGTATGGTGTGGGGCGTCGTTATTGATAACCGGCTGGCCCACGTCGGGGCGTTCGGTGTTCGGGACCGGGTATCGAATGCGCCCGTGACCAACGGCACCGCATTTCGCATCGCGTCGATGACGAAGAGCTTCACAGCTTTAGCGGTTCTCAAACTGCGGGATGAAGGTAAGTTGTCCCTGGACGACGCTGTAGCCAAGTGGATTCCGCAGTTCGCCCGGATGGAATTGCCGACCCGTGACACGCCGCCGTTGAGTATCCGCCAATTGCTGAGCCACAGCGCGGGCTTTCCCGAAGACAATCCCTGGGGCGACCGGCAGTTGAGCGCCACCGACGCCAAGCTGGATGAATGGCTCAACGCCGGCATTCCGTTCTCCACGCCGCCGGGTACGCGCTACGAGTATTCCAATTACGCTTTCGGATTGTTGGGGCGCGTAGTGACCAAGGCGGCCGGCATGCCTTACGAGAAGTACGTGCGGCAGGAGATTCTTTCAAAGCTGCACATGGATGAGACTACCTTTGAGTTTTCGGACGTGCCCGCTGCGAGGCGCGCCACGGGTTATCGTTTGAAGCCGGATGGGACTTATCAGGAAGAGCCGCCGCTGCCTCATGGAGTATTCGGGTCGATGGGCGGCCTGCTGACCACCGCCACCGATTTGGGCAAGTATGTTGCATTTCATCTTTCCGCCTGGCCGGCGCGCGACGATGTGGATACCGGCCCCGTACGGAGATCGTCGGTGCGCGAGATGGCTCATCTTTGGACGCCTGCCAATCTGACTGCTCGGTCGGCTGCCGGGGTACTGCAGGCTTCGGAGGCGGGGTACGGTTTCGGTCTGCGCGTTAGCAGCGATTGCCGCTTTGCGCATATTGTGGGGCATGGCGGAGGGTTGCCGGGATTCGGCTCCTACATGGCTTGGTTGCCGGAATATGGAGTGGGCATGTTTGCCATGGCAACGCTGACGTACTCGGGACCTGCCGAGCCAATAAGCCAGGCCTGGGACGAGATGGTGAAAACCGGCGCCCTGCGTAAGCGCGAATTGCCGCCCACGCCGCTGCAGACACTAATGCGGGATCACATTCTGAATTTGTGGAAGCATTGGGACGACGCCGAAGCGAACAGCATTGCGTCCGGGAACCTGTTTCTGGATGAACCGATCGAACAGAGGCGGATGGAAATTGCCCGGTTGAAAGAGGAGGTAGGCGAGTGTTCGCGGGCCGGTTCCGTACTGCCTGAGAATTGGCTCCGCGGGCAGTTCAACATGAACTGTGCAAACGGCGCCGTGGGTGTGTTCTTTACGCTCGCCCCTACCCAGCCGCCCGCGGTGCAACATCTCGCCTTTCAGAAGCTCGCTTCGGAAGACGTGCGAATAGGCGCGCCTACTGGTTTACCGGCGGGCGTAGCATGTACTCAGTAGGGAGATATGTGCCGTAGCATCAAACCGCTCTTCAATTTCGATCCGCCGGTCACCGAAGAAGAAATTCGCGCCGCGTCGCTCCAGTTTGTAAGGAAGATTAGCGGATTCCATAAACCATCCAAGGCAAACGAGGACGCATTCGCTGGTGCAGTAGACGAAATCTCTGCAATCGCTACACAGCTCCTGAGCGCGCTGGAAACAACCGCCCCGCCAAAGAATCGCGAAGAAGAAGCGGCCAAGGCTCAGGCTCGTGCCAGGGAGCGCTTCGCGTAATTCGGAGACCGCTATTTTTTCCCGAGGTGGATTCGGTCCTTCTCGTTATCGTTGCAGAAGCTCTCGAATATGTCGGAGTCGGGTAACAGGTCGTGTGGCACCTTGATGGTAAAAGGCCTGGTGTACATCTTGGGGTCGTCAAAAGTCATCTCGATATCTAGGTGGCCGAAGTCGCGCCGGCGGTAGCGCTCGATCACACGCAGCGCTTCGCTGTGAGGGTGCCCCATTCCATCTAGCGGAGCCTTGTCGTTGAATCCGGCGGTTTCCACCACCAGAGTGTCATCCTCCCAATGCCCCACGGAGTAGCCCAGCCAGGCCGGCAGATCGAATTCCTTGGGCAGCGCGCGGCCGTCGGTGTAGATCTGGCGATGCGAATTGCCGGCCTCATATAGAATCACGGTCATCCGGGGCGCTTGGATGACTTTGATCGGTTCCGAGAGTAGATCCGCTCGGGGGATGCCGGGGATGCCCACGCAAACGTCGCTCCCGTCGTTGCGGCCGGCCGCGTAGCGGCGAAGATATTCCGCGGCTTCGGGCCGCAGGGGCGAATCCTCGGGCTTGAAGTCGGCCAGGATGTCGAACTGGTACTTGTGTTGCGTCCCGATCTCCATCCCCAGCGCATTCGTTTGAATAGCCGCATCGTAGCGGTGGCCGAAGAGGCGCTTTACTTCTTCTACCGTGGTGATCTCATGCATCCAGACACCGGAGAGGTCGGGCTTGCCGTCAGCGGTTCGTGGAACAGGGGCTCTGAGGTCAGGCTTGCCGTCCAGTGTGCGGGGAGTTCCAGGCTCCGTGAAGTTCAGCCATTGCGCGGACGCGCTCGTGGCGAGGAGCGCCAATAAGAGGATCAGCCGCCGAGGGAGCACCTTACACACCTCCAGGATCTCAATGGTAGTTCAGCCGGTGAAGCGAAGCAACAGGCCGCATCCGCTTTCCAGGTTCCGATTGCATAGGATTGGCCGGCGCGTTAGCATTGGTCTTTCATGCCCTATAACATCTTGCTCATGGGGGCCTCCTACGGGTCCCTGCTCGCCTCCAAGATCCTGTTTGGCGGCCACACCATTCACCTGGTCTGCCTCCCCGCCGAGGCCGATCTCATCAACGCCGAAGGTTTTCGCGTACGCTTGCCGGTGCGCGGGCGCGACGAGCGAGTCGTGCTCGACTCGCGCAAGCTGCCCGGCAAAGTGACCGCCGGGCCGGCCACTGGCCTCAATCCGAAGGACTACGACCTCGTCGGCCTGTGCATGCAGGAGCCGCAATACCGCTCGCCCGATGTGCGCGAGTTGCTTGACGCCATCGCCAGGGCGCGGATCCCGTGCATGTCGATCATGAACATGCCGCCGCTCCCTTATGTCAGGCGCATCCCTGGCCTGGATCACGACGCGCTGAAGCCCGCCTATACCGATCCGACAGTCTGGGAGAATTTCGATCCCCGTTTCGTTACGCTCAATAGTCCGGACCCGCAGGCCATTCGCCCGCCCGACGAGCCGGTCAACGTGCTGATGGTCACGCTGCCGACCAATTTCAAAGTCGCGAAATTCGAGGACGAAAAACTCACCGCAATGCTTCGCCAGTTGGAGAAAGACATTGAAGGCGCGCGTCTGGACACGCCCGAAGGCAAGATCGAGTTGCCGGTAAAGCTGAAGGTGTACGACTCTATATTCGTGCCCTTGGCGAAATGGGCGATGCTGCTCGCCGGTAACTATCGATGCGTTACCAAAGATGGCATGCGTACCGCGCAGGAAGCCGTGCACAGCGATATCGAAACGTCGCGCACGGTCTATAACTTTGTCACCGATTTGTGCGTAAAACTTGGCGCCAATCCCAACGATCTCGTGCCGTTCGAAAAATACGCAGCCGCGGCGCAATCGCTCGTTCGTCCGGCTTCCGTAGCGCGCGCTCTCAACAACGGAGCGCCTAACGTCGAGCGGGCCGATAAGCTGGTGCAGCTAATCGGCAGGCAAAAGGGATTGAGTCATCCCGTGGTCGACGAAATTGTTGCCCTGGTTGATTCGCGGCTTGAAGTAAACCGTAGGAAGGCGGCCCAAAGCGGGAGTTGATCCTGGACTGGACCGCTCGCCGGCTCGGTGGGATTCGCCGGCTCAAGGGAGGACAGAGGTTATGATTTACCAGAAAGGTCCTGTACACATCTACTACGAGGAGGCCGGTTCCGGCTTTCCGTTGCTGCTCATCGCCGGCGGCGGATTGAACTCGACGATCGCCGGCTTGACGCGCGGCGATCCCTTCAATCCGATCGCGGAATTCAAGGGAGAGTACCGGTGCATCGCGGCGGACCTGCGCAATGCCAATGGCGGCCAGTCCTCCGGCCCGCTCGAAATCGAGCGGCCGTGGGATTCGTACACTGATGACCAGCTTGGCGTGTTGGATCACTTGGGCATCGACAAGTTTATGGTGATGGGCTTCTGCATCGGCGGTCCATTTATTTGGAACCTTTTGAAGCGCGCGCCGAATCGTGTTGTCGCAGCTGTCCTCGCGCAGCCCAGCGGATCGCGCCCGGAGATGCGCGACCTGTTTTACGAGAACAATATCAAGGGCTGGGGTCCGGAATTGGTCAAGAGCCGCCCCGACGTCACCATGGAGACGGTCGAAAAATTTCTGACCAGGATGTACCGCACCAATCCCGATTTCGTTTTCACGGTGACACGCGATTTCGTGCGCAATTGCCGGACGCCCGTGCTGATCCTTCCCGACGATATCCCGGCGCATCCCTACGCCGTCGCCATGGAGGCGGCCATGCTGGCGCCGAACTCCGAAGTGAGTATATTCCCATGGAAAGAACCTAAGGAGCGGATTCCCCTGGCCGTCCGGCAGATCCGTTCTTTCCTCCGGGCGCATCGGCCCGCTTAGCTCGGGTATGCCGCAGCCACGGAATGCTTAACCTTGGTTAGCATCCATTACCGGCTAGTACCTCTCTTAGCGCCTCAATCGATCGCAACCGCGTCCATAATGAGGCAGGCATACGATGACTCTCTTACTGAGCACCTTGGTACTGATCGGCCTCGGTCTCGCCGCGATCGTGGCGATGGCGTTACGCCGGGTCGCGAGCCAAAAGACCTCGCTGCCGCTGACAGCGGATTGGATCGATCAGCTCTCAGCCGAACGGTATCGGCCGATGCTGCGCCTGCTCGATGGCGCCGATTTCGAGTTCGTCGCTTCACAACCTGGGGGTACGCCGCAGCTTCTGGCGAAAATGCGCCGCGAGCGATGCGTGATCTTTCGCAGCTACCTGCGCCAACTACAGCGTGAGTTCGGCGGCGTTTGTACCGCGATCAAGATCCTGATGCTGCATGCGGAGGTCGACCGCCCCGATCTGGCGTCGACGCTCTTACAAGCTCAGGTGGCATTCGCCTTCGGCTTCGCGGTCGTGCGGGTTCGGCTCGTCTTCTTTGCTTGGGGCATCGGAACGCCGGACGTGGCCGGCCTGCTGCAACTCTTCGACGGAGTGCGGATGGAGTTGCGCTCTCTGGTGCCGGCCGTTATGCCGGCTGGTGCGTGATTCCCGGCACTCCTCGCCCATCCTGGCGCCGTACTATCCTATTGTCAATCGGAGGTCACGATGTCGGATGCAGGTCGAGAGCGCTTTGTTCTTTTAGCCAGGGCCATTGCGATCGCTGCCCTCCTTGCGCTCATGGCGCAAGCGCAGCAGGTTTATCCGAAACCGGCCGAACTTCCCAATCCCTACCACCTCGTCGAGGGCTGGCCTGCTCTACCTAAGAGCATGAACGGCGGGCACTGGGGGGAAGTCATCAGGGTGCATGTGGCCGGCAACGGCAATATCTGGATCTTTCACCGCTGCTTCAACACCGTGCCGCCGGGCCACGCTACCTGCATCGGGCGGGGTGAGTCCAATCCGCCGATTCTGGAATTCGATCCATCGGGCAAGCTTCTGAAGAGCTTCGGCGTAGGCCTGTTCGCCTATCCTCACGGCTTCACCATAGATCCGGACGGAAACCTGTGGACCAGCGACGTAAACGATGAGGAGACGGTGCTCGGCATGTCAGCCAGGAACCAGCAGGGTGCCGTCATGGGACAGGAAGTCCTCAAGCTGAGTCCGGCAGGCAAGGTGCTCATGATGCTCGGCAAGGAAGGAGTGTCCGGGAATGGTCCGGATACCTTCGATCGGCCGACGGGCGTCGCCGTCGCATCCAATGGAGACATCTTCGTCACCGATGGCCATGCGCCCAACAAGCACAACTCTGCCCGCGTAGTGAAGTTTTCGAAGGACGGCCGCTTCATCAAAAGTTGGGGACGTAAAGGAGCGGCTCCGGGCGAGTTCGACGAACCCCACGATATCTTCGTCGGCGGCTCCCAAGGCCGCGTGTATGTCGCCGATCGCAGAAATAACCGGATCCAGGTGTTCGATCAGGATGGGAACTTCATCGCGGCGTGGAAACAGTTCGGCCAACCAAGCTCTGTCTTCGTAGGCAAGGACGACGCGATCTACGTGGGCGCCTCATTCCCCGATCCGGCAGCCAAGAAGGGCGAGCTGCGCGGCATCTTGGTTGGAAACGCCAAAGATGGGTCGCTGACCGCCTTCATTCCCGACCCTGCGGACCCGGACAAGTTGGATGTCGGAACATCGGCGTCGGGCATCGCCGCCGATGCCGCTGGCGCGATCTATGCCGCGGATGTCGCGGCGCACAATTTGAGGAAATACGTAAAGGTCAAGTAGGCATTCCTCATCGCTTCCTCGGCTCGTCGTTCGCCTGCTGCCGCTTCAGCGCAATCGGACGAAGGATGGCCAGGAACTGCTCGGCGGGATACGGCTTCATATACTTCAAAGTTCGCAGGTTCTCGGCGATCGGAACCACCAGGTCCTTGCCTTCCATGTGGGACTTGAGCCAAAAAGCCGTCACCGTGCCCGGAACTCTCAGCCGCCTCAGTTCGTAGTCCGCCACCCGAACTTGGGGAAGCTGTTCCACCTGGCTCACCTGCTGGAAAGTTTTCTGGACGGAATGTCCATGCGAGAGACTCGTCATCCGCGGCTGCCGCCCGCTTTTGACTTCACCGACGGTGATGCCAACCGCCGGCCCGGCGAAACTGCCGTTATAGAATCGCCACGCCGCGTGCTTTGCTGAGGAAAGATTCCGGCCCCTGGCGATATCCGAAAGTTGCAGCACGTAGATCTGCTGTGGAAGACCTTCCGGCAGGCCCGTCGGAGACCGGTCCAGTTCGATCATCTCCAGCAGCCCACGGTGGTAGGCTTCCCACATTTTCTTCGGCGGACTGGGCCTAAGGAGCGGCACGCTTTCTCCCGCGGCCGCTCGTCCCGTTGTCTTTGACGGGATAGGTGTGGGACCAGCGGCCTTCCGCATATTGGTAGTTACGGCAGAACTCACCGTACAGCCAGGTGGAATTCCCGTATAACGGATCCTCCACATATAGCCACTGGCTGCCGGCTCGAGATTTTCTGCAGCCGCAAATCAGCACAAAGTGGCCGACTGTCGATCGCGGCCATCGGATCCGCACGCATACCGGACGGCCGG
>PSRJ01000323.1 GCA_003175985.1 Terriglobia bacterium | reverse complement strand
GGGTCTGTGCAATCGTCCGACCCGGCTATTCTGCTCACCAGCCTGACCGTCGAGCAAGCCAGCCAGTGCCGCGATATCCGCAGCTACGTCCACGTGATCCGGGCCGAACACGCGCTCATCGATCTCCAGGGCAGGGGAAGAAGGGCGGGAGCAAGAACTCCCGCCCGCCTCAGCAGCGCCGTTGTGGAATTAGCCGGCGGACTCCTCCGGCCCGTACTGCTCGATGGGCCGCTTCGCAGCCTTCTTCGTCCCGGGCAGTCTCGCGGGCTTGGCTTTGGGTACCTTCGCGGTCTTCTTTGCCTTTGGTACCGTAGATCTTCGCGGTCTTCACGTGGGAACGACGTGTTCCATCGGGGCGCCGTATTGCAGCGCCCGGAACATCGGGTGGTCGTCAACGGCAAGAATTCGGATTGGATCTGAGGAGGTGCTCATGGCTTTATCCAACTCCTTTTCCTGAAGGGATTGACCGGCCGCCATTTGGTGTAAGCGATGGCGGCGGGAATGGTCAGCTCGATCTCCGTTCCGGAATTGAGTTGGCTCCAGACCGACAGTTTGCCCCCGGCCACTTGGGCGCGTTCGTGGAGGCCGGGCAAGCCATGGTGTCCGGCGCGGCCTCCGGCGCCCAGGACCGCGGGGTCAATGCCCTTTCCGTCGTCCACGAGTTGTAGCCGAAACCGCCGTGAGTCATAACGGATTTGGACCTCGATCCGCTTCGCCTTTGCGTGCTGGAACGCATTGCGCAGGGCTTCGCAGCCGATCTTATAGACCTCGTCCCGGACCAGCGGAGGGAGCTCCCTGGATTTCCCTTCCACGTACACGCGAAACTCGGGACAATCCGGGCCGCTGTGATCGGCGGCGAACCCTTGCGCGAAGGTAGTGATGGCGCGAGCAAGGTCATTGGCCACGATCGTCGAGGAGCGCAGCCCCTGGACGGCATCCCGGCCCTCGATAATCGCGGCTCGCGCCCGTTCAATGGTACGTTCCAGCTCTTCCTCTGCTTCCTCCGGGCGAGCTCGAATCATGTACCTGACGGTGGAAAACTTAAGTAGCACTCCCTGAAAACTCTGCAGCAGCGTATCATGCAAGTCACGCGCAATACGTGTACGCTCTTCAACTCGACCTTCCGTTCGAAGCTCAAATTGCCTTGTGATTTGGCGCATCCTGTAAGAGTAAGCAGCATACGTTAGTAAAAGAAGCGAGACGCCAAACGCACACATAAACCACCCAGTCCTCCACCATGGCGGCAGTATCGTAATCTGCAGCGTGGCAGGATCACTCCAAGAACCGCGACTTGTCGCACCCTGCACACGAAATTCGTACGAGCCTGCGGGCAACGTGTTATACATCACCAGCCGCTGATCGCTTCCAACTTCGTGCCATTTCGTATCAAGCCCAACCAATTGATATCGATAACGATTCATTGCTGGATTCGAATAGGCTAACGCAGCAAAGCCAAGCTCGAACATCGGTTGAGTGTGAGAAAGAGTAAAACCTCGCGCATATGAGATTGACTGCGTTAGCGGCGAATTGCCTCCAACGCCGACGGAGATGCCTGCCAATTGAAAATCCGTAAAAACGACGGGCGGCACGTAAGTGCTATCGGCAATCTTCTCCGGATAGAACGATACCCCTCCAGAAAAGCCTCCGAAGAACATCTCTCCTGCCGGGCTTTTGAAAGCCCCTCCCCAACCCGTCAAGTCCAGGCCGGGAAGGCCATCGGCGGTGGAGTAGTTCTTGAACGCCTTCCTCAATGGATCGTACTCCGATAACCCTGCGTTGGTACTGATCCACAGATGGCCTCGCGAGTCTCCCAAGATACCGTTGAGTCGATTGGAAGGCAATCCGTCCTTGACATAGTACCTGGTGAAGGTGCCACTCCGGCGATCCAGTTTGTCTAAACCGTTCTCTGTAGCTGCCCACACCTCCCCAGCCGAGTCGACATAGGCACTGCTCACACGGTTCTCGCTGATAGATTTCGGATCATCGAGCTTATGTTGATACCCGCTGAATTTACCAGTTCGCGGATCGAAATGCTGCAATCCGGAAACGCCTCCCAGCCACAACGTCCCATCCCGGTCCTCCGTAAAACCGTAATAGTATTCTGCTCGGCTTTGCCAATCACGCTTATAGACGACGAACCGCCCAGTCGCGGGATCGAACCGATCAAGACCATCCCACGTACCGGCCCAGATCGTACCCGTGTGATCGACGAGCAGGCTATCAACCGCATCGTTGCTTAAGCTTGATAAATCAGCCGGATCGTGACGGTAGGCCGTGTATCTTCCAGTGAGCGGGTCAAAGCGGTTGAGTCCTTGCCCGATTGTCCCGACCCAAATTGTTCCCGAGCGGTCTTCCGTGATCGCAACTATGTCGTTGTCCAACCCGTGTCCCGGCGGAGGATACGAGTAATGCCTTCCAGTTTTACGATCGATGCCGAGAAGAGCTCCGGTCTTGGCAACCCATAGCACGCCTCGCCGGTCTTCGTAGATTGCGTTGACGAAGTTTTCGCCGAGGCTGCTCGGATCTTGGCCGCCGCTCAATAACGGCCGGAATAACGGCCTCCTCGTGGTAAAAAGATTTGGCTCAGTCGCGTGCAGCCCTACCCAGATGTTTCCCTCACGATCCTGAGTCAACGCGATGACCCGGTCCTCGGCGAGGCTTTCAAAATTCTCCGCCTGATGACGATAACGAATGGCTGTACCGTGTTCCCGGTCGAATTTGAGCAGCCCCACGCCCATTGTGCCCAACCAGAGAACTCCATTTTTGTCCTGAAGCATGGCAAATACGCTTGCTGCCAGGGTCCTTTTCGACTTCTCATCGTAAAAGGCGAAATAAGTGAGTTCGCGTAATTTAGGATCTAGCGCCGCGAAGCCGGTGCCGCCGCTGTAGCCGATCCAGAGTAGACCAGAGCTATCTTCATAGAATGAAAAATCGCGCGCCGATGAGGCCAATGTAACTCGGAGTCTGACCGTTCCCGCCGCGCGATCGAGTTGCTCCAACGTACTGCCATCAGCGACCCAGAACCTGCCGCTCCGATCTTCGCCGGAGGACCGGATTTGATTGCTGCTTAGGCTCGATGCATTCAAAGGATCATGAAAATAGTGTAGAGTGACCCGCCCGTTCCGGGGATCCAAACCGTATAGACCGTTTCCTGTCGCCAACCACAATATTCCGGCGCGATCTTGGCTAATGTGCTCCACGGTGACCGAAGCACCTTTCTCGGGAGGTTCGAGGCGGTAGTGGGTGAACGTTTCGGTGGTTGGGTCCAATCGGTCCAGGTATTGATCACAACCGATCCATATGATGCCCGAGCGATCTTTGAACAGGGCATAAATGTATGCTCCGCTCAGACTGTTGGCCTGTGAAGGTTCGGGCGTAAATACTTTGAATTTGTAACCGTCATAACGATTCAATCCGTACTGCGTCCCAAACCACACGAATCCTCGATCGTCCTGCACAATTTGGGCAACTCGTGTTTGAGACAGCCCCGCGTTGGGGGAGAGCCGAGTAAAGTGAATGTCATCGCCGTCGATCAAAGGAACTCTGACAATCTGAGGATTGACACGTACTTCGAGCAGGCCGTCAGCGCTCCGAAGTGTCGAACGATTCTGTGCCTTCGCCTGCGGGTTGAAAGCAGGCGACCAGAGAATAGTTAATAACGCTAGCCCCGCATATTGGGAAGCCGTGTGCGGAGCGCGGATTCGGCGAGGATTACAGGTCCCGCAATCAGACGCTTGGAGCATAGCCAAATCTCAGGCCTGCCGGTAAATTCTAACAAAATCCTCCAACGCCTATCCAACTCCTGCCGAGAAAATCGACCGGCGGGCAGGATTCGATCTGGTGTATGCGTTGGCGGCCCTGCCAAGGAGTGGGACGTGCCTGGCGTGGTACCGCCGGAGCCAACCCGGCTCGGGGAGGTCGTATGGCTCGGGCCTTTTCCGATGGCCTTCTGGATGGCCCGACAGGCGTGCCCCGCGGCCCCGAGGCCCGCTATGACCGAATCCATCTCTCTGGCCTTCGTGAAGGGCCTTCAGGTCCTGCCACCTCGCCAACTTGCCGTCCTCATCCTGCGTGATGTTCTCGGATTCCGCGCGGACGAGGCAGCCGACAAGAGGTCGTAGCTTTCACCGATGCCGAGTACGACAAGCTGCTGGCCGACACCGAAGAGCCGCAGGAGGGTCCCGACTTCGTGGAGGCGATTCCCGAGGAACTGGCTACGCCGGTCACCCGGCCTGGCGACGTGTGGCTGATCGGGAAGCACCGGTCGATTTGTGGCGACTGCCGGGACCGGAATATCCTCGGAATATTATTCCCGCGCGATGCCCGGGCGAACCTGGTCATGCCCAGACTTCAGCGCGGAGCAGCCTTTGACACCACACCAGTTGGCACAGATCAGGCTCAGGCTCCGGCGGGCATTGCCATGGGTAAGAGATTCTTAAGCTCGACCTGCACGTTGCCGAACAGATGATCCCGAACAGGATCCCGGGATGAACTTCGGCAATTTTACCTCGAATGTGGTACGTGGGTCCCTAGCCGGCGGGTTACCAAAAAACACGGCATTCTCGTGATGTATCATTCGCCCATTCCAGCGTAGTTTTAAGGGGAAGGACATGACGTAACGCGGTGGGCTCAGCAAACTATGCCACTCAAACAGATTGAGGATAGAGGCGAGGTGAAGCAATCGAGGAAAACGAACCAGGACGTTGACGCCTACTGGCCGGCCCCGATCCTTGTAGGGTCTTGCCAAAGAACTGCAATTGTGACCTGCGGCCGGCACCCTATGATGAATGCCCACCCATTCCGAAGGATCTATGCGATATCGATTCTCCTTCTCGGCGTGGGCCATGAGCGGGCGGTGGCCCAATGTTCGAGCATCGTGAGCACTCCGGCCGAGGCTTCCGCCTGCGCGGGCCGCGCGATACCGGACCCCAAGGTAACGGTCATTGATCGGCAGCACCAATACTCGCTGGTGGAATTGATCGACAATCGGGGAACGCAACCATCCAACAACCAGAGCGACGTGGGAACGGGCTAAACAGCAGGTAAAGCTCCTGGGGATTGAGAAGAGCGAGTATTTTCCTGTCTTGGCCGCAACTGCCCTGTTCGCCGATCAACGCGTAGCGCAGCCTTTCCCGAAGCCCCTTTCTCCGAGGGGCTATTCCGTGGTTGATTTGCCGCTGGTTCAGCCCCAGCTCGAACTGCAATACCTCATACTCGACTTCGGAGGACGTAACGCTCGCGTCGATGCCGCAAAAGCGGAGGCGCTCGCCGCGGGAGCCCAGTTTATCAAGACGAATCAGGACGTCGCCTTCGCCATTTCAAATGCCTACTACTCTCTCCTCATTGCGGAAGAACGGTTGCAAGCCGCCAAGGAAACGCTAAAGACTGCGCAAACTACACAGGATGCGGCTGAAGCAAGGTTGGCGAATGGACGCGCTACGTTGCCGGACGTGCTGAACGCACGTGCGGAGACAGCACAGACGAACTTTGACCTGGAACAGGCGGACGGCCAGGAAAAGATTGCGCGCGTAGCTCTAACGGAAGAGATCGGCGTCGAGCCCTCGCCGGACATATCGATCGATGCTAAACGAAATGAACCGCTGCCGAAGGCACTCACGCTCACGATCGATCAGCTGATTGAAAGGGCATTCGTGGATCGTCCGGACCTCATGGCGCAAATGCAGCAGATTCGCAGAGCTGACGATGAGATTCGCAACGCAGACTCCGCTTACAAGCCAAAGGTTACCCTGTCGGCGAATGTCGCTCAAACGTCGGTCTGGCCCCGCGAGGTTCGGCCGCCGGCGGAACTGGGAAATATCAACACACGAACATGGGCCGCGGCAGTCAATGTGGAATGGACCATCTTCGACGGCGGCGCGCGGAGAAGTCGCAAAGAGTTGGCCCAATCCGGCAAGCGCCAAGCGACCGAGGAACTGCGGGATCAACGCGACAAGGTCCAGAGAGAAGTGTGGAGCAGCTATATCGCGTTTCGCACGGCGTTAAGGCAGGAAGAAGCCGCGGTGGCGCTGCTCAGCGCGGCGGAAACTTCGTATTCGGCATCGTTAGATGCTTATAACTTCGGAGTCAAGAATTTAGTAGACGTCGTCACAGCGGAGAAGCAACTGGCATTGGCCCGCCTCTCATCGGTCTCGGCACGGTCTCGAGTTTTCACAGAAGCCGTTCGCCTGGAATCGGTTACTGGAAATCTGCTCCGGAATCTGCGGTCGGCGACCACGACTCAAGGAAATTGACTATGAGAACATTCGTGATGACAACCACGATTGCGACTTGCATCCTGTGCTCCGGATGCAGCCGCGCGCCTTCCGTGTCCATCATCGGCTCGTTTTTT
>PSRJ01000378.1 GCA_003175985.1 Terriglobia bacterium | reverse complement strand
CGGGCGGCACCGCCGCAGCGGGGGCACGCCACGTTCACGAACTCCGGAACGTTCTCCAGCGGCGAGCGGCCCGTGCCTGTGATTTCCACACGATCGGGCAATACTACCGGAAGCTGGTCTTCCGGAACCGGCACAATGCCGCATTGCGGGCAATGGATCATGGGGATGGGAGTGCCCCAGTAGCGCTGCCGCGAGATACCCCAGTCCTTGATGCGGTAAGTGATAGCAGCGGTTCCGAAGCCCTGTGACGCGGCATGAGCCGCCATCTGCCGGCGCGCCTCATCGCTCGGAAGGCCCGACCAACGGCCGGAGTTCTCCACGACGCCATCCTCCGTGAACGCCTGTTTGGGATCGGCATCGAGCGGCCCATCCGAAGGGCGAATCACCGGCCGGATCGGAATTCCGTATTTCAAGCAGAATTCGAAATCGCGCTCGTCATGCGCGGGCACGGCCATGATTGCACCCGTGCCATAGCCCATCAGGACGAAGTTGCCGATCCAAACCGGAACGCGTTCCCCGCTGAATGGATTCAATGCGTATTGGCCGGTGAAGAAGCCTTCTTTCTCGATATCGCCCGGATCGCGGCCGGCGCGGGCATCCACCATGGCTTTGGCGCGGGCTTTTCCGGCCGAATCGAGCAGCGACTCGTTCAATGGATGCTCCGGCGCGAGAATCAGGCAGGTAGCGCCAAAGATGGTGTCGATGCGTGTCGTGAAGACGCGAAGCGGCAGATGCAGCGTAGGAGTGTTGAGCTGGAAATCGACTTCGGCCCCTTCGGAACGGCCGATCCAGTTGCGCTGCATCACGAGCACGCGCTCCGGCCAGCCACCCTCGAGCTGCTTCATGTCATCGAGCAATTGCTCGGCGTAATCGGTAATCTTCAGGAACCATTGTTCCAGCGCGCGCTGCTCCACGAGCGTGTCTTCGTGGCGCCAGCAGCAGCCTTCCACAACCTGTTCGTTGGCCAACACCGTGGCGCACTTCGGACACCAGTTGACCAGCGCCTTTTTCCGGTAGGCCAGCCCGCGCTCGTACATCTTGAGGAAGAACCACTGGTTCCAGCGGTAGTAATCGGGTTCGCAGGTGGAGACTTCGCGGTCCCAGTCGTAGCTGAAACCGAATCTCCGGTGGGTCTTCTTCATCGATGCGATATTGTGCAGCGTCCATTCGCGCGGCGGGCGCTGGTTGGCGATCGCCGCATTCTCGGCCGGCAGTCCGAATGCGTCCCATCCCATGGGATGAAGCACGTTGTAGCCGCGCATCCACTTATAGCGAGCCAGCGCATCGCCGATCGAGTAGTTCCGGATATGGCCAATGTGCAGCGTGCCGCTCGGATACGGCAGCATTTCGAGCACATAGAATTTCGGCTTGGGGGAGTTCTCCTCCGCCTTATAGAAATCGGCGTTCTCCCAACGCGCGTGCCATTTCAGTTCGATCTGATTATGGTCGTACGGCTTTTCCGGCATAGGCGGCCAATGCTGAACTCCATCGTAGCAGCAGCAAGGACCGCTTCCGGCAAGAACGGCTAGGGCGTGTAATATCCGCTCCTGGCGTAAATCTGCATGGGCGGCATCCCTGGAGGCACCAGGAGCTGAACTTTGATCTTCCGGTACTTGCCCCGAGGCGCATTCTCCGGCGGATAGTAGCCGATGACGTATTGGTTGTGCAACGTTACTCCAATCGCGCCCATGGCTGTGCCAATGTTCTTGAGATCTTGAATCACGAACTCGATTCCGCCGGTTTTTTTCGCCAGATAGGAAAGAAGCTGGGGTCCCGAGTCTTCTTCCGGGCTCTGCGGATTCTCGAAAATACCGATCGTGTAAATCAGCGTGTTACTCTCGGCCGCGTAATTGAGTAATTCTCTAAGGCCGTAACGGCTGTTGTTGTCGCCTCCATCGGAGACGATGACCAGGGCCTTACGGGGGTTGTGCGCTTTTTTCATATTTACGAGCGCCCGGTACACCCCGTCGAGCAGCGAGGTGGTGCCGGCCGGGTGCACAAACAGGAGTGCGTTTTCGACATCGCCCAGGTTTTTCGTGAAGTCTTGCCGCAGGTCCGCCCGGTCGGAGACCGTAACAAGGAAAGCTTCATCCTCCGGATTCAGTTGCTGAAACAAATCGGAAACTGCGGCGCGGGCAGTCTTGTATTTGTCGGTCATGCTCCTGCTGGAATCGAAGACCAGCCCAACTGAAACCGGAGCGTCCTGTTGGCTAAAAGCGGCGATGGGCCGCGGTTCGGAACCGTCGTAGACTCGAAAATTGTGCTTGTCGAGGCCGCGAACATTGCGCCCGAGTTGGTCGGTCACCGAAACGGGAACCAGTGTCATGTCCACGTCCACGCGCAGCGAGGCGCCGGGGGAGACCGGAGGAGGAACATCTAAAAGACGAGGGCCATGAGAATCGCTCGGACCGGCTGCAAAAACAGCGCCGGTTATGAGGAATAAAAGAACCGGAATGTTACGCATGATGTGATTTGCCATCTGAATGCGCCGCGATCGGGCGCACTCAACGATGGATCATCACTCGGCGTGCCGTTGTAACCTTCCGGGCAGCAAGGGCCTTCAATGTGTCCAGATTTCGACGATCGTCCCCTTGCTTGTCTATCGGTGTTTCGAGTATGAAAGGCTTTCGCCTCAGTTTGGGATGCGTGAGGATACGTTCGAACGCCTCCCGGCCAATGTGGCCTTCACCGATGTGCGCATGCCGGTCCACGCGCGATCCCAGGCGCGTCTTGGAATCATTTGCATGGATGAGGTGCACGTTCGTAAGACCGATGGTCTCTTCGATCGACCGGACAGTAGCGCGCAGGCCTGCGGCGCTCGAGATCTCGAACCCGGCAGCCAGCAGATGGCACGTATCCAGACAATAGCCGATCGGCAGTTCGGTCAGATCGCGCGCCAGTTCGCGAATGGACTGTAATTCCTCGAGGCGGCTGCCCAGACTGGCGCCCGAGCCGGCGGTGTTCTCGAGGAGCACTGTAAGTTTGCCAACAGGAAAGCCATCGGCCGCTTCTTTGAGGCCAAGCACGAACGCCGCGATACCCTCTTCCACGGAGCGGCCGCGATAATTGCCCGGGTGGAGCACCAGAAACTCCGCGCCGATGGCGGCGGCGCGTTCCATTTCGCCGCGAAATGCCGCGATGGATTTGGCGCGAATTTCCGGGTCGGCGCACGCCAGGTTGATCAGATAATTGACGTGAATCGCTAACGGGTGAAGATCGTGCCGCTCGCGCACGGCTCTAAGCAGTTTTACCTGGTGCGGGTCCGGCATGCGCGCCCGCCACATTCGCGGACTGGCCGAGAAGATCTGAAAGGTGTTGGCCCCGAGTTCAACCGCAGTCTGCGCAGCCTTCTCCAGAGACCCCGCCGTGAATGTATGGATTCCTAACCGCAGACCAACATGCTAACAGAACGGTTCATCGCGTTAACCGGACTGTTCGCGCAGTTTGCGGCCGGGGCCGATCGGGCCTTCATTGCGCCGGCCAGAGAGTCGAACCGATGGACAGCTCGCGCTTCTCGAGAACGGTCCGTCGCGGTGTCGTAACCACAACAGGCTCCGGAACTTGCCATTCCACCGGGAACACACGGCCGCACTGTTGACACTCGTAATGGCCGTTAATCGGCCACATCGTCCGGCTATGCATTGCCCTGCACCAATATTCTGCGATCTGTTTGAACATTGAACCCTCCGACTTGAACGGCTCTCAATGCAATTTACGTTCCCGTAGCCACGCCCGGATGTGTGACGTTTTCGCTTGACGGGCAGTCTATCGAACGTATAATTGAATCATACGTTTGATTAAATGAGCACCAAGCAAAAGATCCTCGACACCGCCGAGCGACTGATCGCCGAGCAAGGCTTCGCAGCCACGTCGCTGCGACAGATCATTTCCGAAGCAGGGGTCAATCTGGCGGCCGTACATTACCATTTCGGATCGAAGGAAGACCTTCTGGATGAGCTGATTACGCGGAAGGCGGAAGCTGTCAACCAGGAACGGCATCACAGGATTGACCGGTGCGAAGCGGAGGCCGGCTCGCAACCAATACCTGTCGAGAAACTTTTGGCGGCATTCTTTGAGCCCATGATCGAGGCTGGAACCCGTAATCCTCAATTCGTCAAACTCATGGGGCGGCTATATGGCGAAGGGCTCATTCCTGCATTAATCGAGAAACACTTTCAGGCAATTTTGAACCGGTTTGTAGAAGCGCTGCACCGGTCGCGGCCGGAACTGTCCGAAGGAGAGCTGCTATGGAGGATGCAGTTCACGTTCGGAGCGATGAGCCAGGCCGTGTGCGGTTGGGATGCGTTTCCTCCGGGTTTCGAAATGCGCAAGGACCCCGCGGACTTCCGGCTGGTGATGCGGCGTCTGATGACGTTCCTGATCGCCGGCTTACGGGCCCCGGCGACGAGCGAGGCCGCGGAGGAACACTCACCGGTATCGGCCGGGCATTCGCCGAATAACCGGTGAACGGAGAATCGAACGGATGATAAGCAATGCAATTAGGAAGACGCGAATGAGAGCACTTTGCATTCTGATGGGCGCTGTAACGCTAGGAACGGCGCAGGACCGCGCGCCGCTTACGTTGAGTATGAAACGCGCGGTGGAGATCGCCACTTCCGCCGAAGGCAACACCGGAATTCAGCTTTCGGGAGAAGCGCTGAAACAAGCGCAATCGCGCTCGGCCCAAGCGCGCGCCGCATTGCTTCCGAACTTCGATGGCGCCTTCAGCTACCAGGACATCACACGAAACCTCACCGCCTTCGGCATTCGAGTCAGCTTGCCGGTGCAGATTCCGGGATTCCAGTTCCCGACGTTTGTCGGGCCGTTCAGCACTATCGACGCACGCGTCAGCGGCTCGCAAAGCGTGTTCGACTTCAGTTCGATACGGCGCTTGCAGGCGTCGCGCCTGGGCGTCTCCGTAGCCAAATCCGAAATCGGTTCTACAGAAGAACAAGTCGCGGGGCGCGTAGCGCGGGCGTACCTGGCTGCGGTCCGCGCGGATACGGACGTAGAAACGGCCGAGGCCAACGTGGCGCTCTCGGAAGCCGTAGAAAAGCAGGCCGAAAATCAGAAGCAGGCGGGTACGGGAACGGGCATCGAGATCACTCGGGCGCGCGTGCAACTTTCCAATAACCGGCAGCAGTTGTTGGTTGCGCGGAACCAGCGGCGGCGCGCCCATCTGGAACTTCTGCGGGGAATTGGAATGCGCCTGGATACGGAACTGAACCTGACCGACAACCTGTCCTACGTTGCGGTAGATGCGTCCACCATTGAAGAGGCGAAGGCCAGGGCTCTTAGAGAACGCCCCGACTACAAAGCGCAGCAGGAGCGGGAGACCAACACCCGGCTGTCGGCCAGCGCTACCCGGATGGAGCGGCTGCCTTCGCTATCGGCTTTCGGCGACTACGGTTCCAACGGCACGGGTTTCACCAATTCCGTACCCACGCGAACCTATGGGATTTCGGTGCGGGTTCCTATCTTTGATGGAGGACGGCGCGACGCGCGGCGCAGCGAAACGGAATCGCAATACCATGCGGAGAAGATCCGCACCAACGATTTGAAGGAACAGATCGAGTTGGACGTGCGGCTGGCGCTGGACTCTCTGAACTCGGCCGAGGAAGAAGTGAAAGTGGCTCGCGAAGGTCTTGAGCTTGCGGAGAACGAGTTGACCCAGGCCCGGCGGCGTTATGACGCGGGCGTCGCGATCAGCCTGGAAGTCACGGATGCGCAAACGCGCCTGGAGCGGGCGCGGGAAAACCAGACAGCGGCGCTCTACAATCACAACCTGGCCCGGATCGACCTGTCGCAGGCGATGGGCACCGTGCGGCAGGCGATTCAGTGAGGAGACAGATATGAAGAAGTGGCTCATTGTGACCGGGCTGGTCGTGGTGGCGGCCGCTGCGGGAACCTACGCCTGGCGGGGGTCGTCTCGCGCGCCCGATAACCGCGTGGTGATCTCCGGAAATATCGAGCTGACCGAAGTAAACATCGCGTTCAAAACGGCGGGCCGGCTGATCGAACGCAACGTGGATGAGGGCGATGCCGTGAAAAAGGGCCAGATCGTGGCGCGGCTCGATCGCGATCAGCTCACTGCGCAGCGGGAACGGGAAGCGGCTGGCGAGCAATCGGCGCAGGCGCAAATGGCGCAGGCGCAGACCTCGCTTGACTGGCAGCGGAGCACCCTGGCCGCCGATCTGGAACAGAAGCGCGCAGACCTGGCGTCGATGGAAGCGCGGCTGGCGGAAATGAAAAACGGAGCCCGGCCGCAGGAGAAACTGGATGCCAAGGCCGCTGTAGACGCGGCCTCCTCCGAAGTGGAGCGCGCCAGAAAGGACTGGGACCGCGCGCAGGTGCTCTACAAGAACGACGACATTTCCACGGCGCAGTACGACCAATACCGCAATCGTTTCGAGAGCGCGCAGGCGGCGTTAAATCAGTCGAAGGAGCGCGAAGCTCTGGTGCTGGCCGGGCCGCGCGTGGAGCAAATCAACGCGCAGACAGCCCTGGTGGAGCGGGCGCACGCCGCGCTAAAAATGGCGGAAGCGAACTCACTCGAGTTGAAGCGGCGCGAGCAGGAACTGACCACACGGCGCGCGGAAATCGCCCGCACCAAAGCCAGCGTGGCCCTGGTGGATTCGCAGCTTGCCGACACCGTCACCATGTCTCCCGTGGATGGTGTGGTGCTGGTGAAGTCGGCGGACGTTGGGGAAGTGCTGGCCGCGGGCACCACAGTGGTGACGATCGGCGATATCGACCACCCCTGGCTGCGCGGTTATATCAACGAGACTCTCTTGGGACGAGTGAAGGTCGGCTCCAAAGCCCGAATCACCACTGATTCGTATCCTGGCAAGGTCTATGAAGGCCGCGTGAGCTTCATCGCCTCGGAGGCGGAGTTCACGCCTAAGCAGATCCAGACGCAGCAGGAGCGGGTGAAGCTTGTTTACCGGATCAAAATCGAGGCTGACAACCCGCGGCACGAGCTGAAATCGAATATGCCGGCCGACGCGGAAATCGTGCTGGAGTGAGCCAGCCTATGGAGCCGATTATTGAAACGCACGGCCTGACACGCCGCTTCGGCAATCTGACGGCAGTGGACCGTCTGGACCTGACAGTTGCGGCTGGCGAAATCTTCGGGCTCGTCGGCCCCGATGGCGCCGGCAAGACCACGACGTTGCGTCTGCTTTGCGGGCTTTTGAACCCGAGCGAAGGTTCGGCCCGCGTGGCGGGCCATGACGTGGCGCGCGAACCGCAAGCGGTGAAGGACCACATCGGCTACATGGCCCAGCGGTTTGGACTCTACGGCGATCTCACAGTGCAGGAAAACATGGATTTCTACGCCGATTTGTTCGGGATTGTCGGCGCGCAACGGACCGAGCTAAGCGGGCAATTGCTGCGCATGACGCGCATGGAACCGTTTTGCGGGCGGCAGGCCGCGCGCCTTTCCGGCGGGATGAAACAGAAACTGGCGTTGATGTGCACACTGCTTCATCGGCCGCGCATTCTCTTCCTGGATGAACCGACCAACGGCGTGGACCCTGTCTCGCGCCGGGACTTCTGGGCCATTCTCTATCAGTTGCTGAAAGAGGGGATCACCATCCTGATGACCACCGCTTACCTGGATGAGGCCGAACGCTGCAATCGCGTGGGCCTGATGCACCGGGGAAAGCTCATCCGCTGCGCCACCCCGGAGAGTCTGCGCGAATCCACCGGAGCGGCCAATCTGGAGGGAGCCTTCGTCCAAACGATTCGCGAAGCGGAGGCTGCGGAGGCGCGATGAACGGCTGGGCGGTAGAGATCGAAGACCTGGTGAAATCGTTCGGTTCATTTTTGGCCGTAGACCATGTTTCGCTGAAGGTGCGCACGGGTGAGATCTTCGGTTTTCTGGGACCGAACGGCGCCGGCAAATCGACCACCATCCGGATGCTTTGCGGCTTACTAACCCCTACTTCAGGGCGCGCCACAGTAGTGAATTTCGATGTCGCGACGCACCCGGAGCAGGTGCGCCGGAATATCGGCTACATGTCCCAGAAATTCTCGCTCTATGACGATCTGACGGTAGACCAGAACATCGACTTCTTCACCGGAATGTACGGTGTGCCGCGCGAACGCCGGCGGGAGCGCAAGGATTACGTGCTGCGTATGGCCGGCCTTACGGAGCGGCGGCATTCGCTCACGGCTACTCTTTCGGGAGGCTGGAAGCAGCGGCTGGCGTTGGGGTGCGCGATCCTGCACGATCCGCCCGTGGTCTTTCTGGACGAACCCACCTCGGGCGTCGATCCGATCGCGCGCGCGGCGTTCTGGGATTTGATTCGCGACCTTTCGTCCACCGGGCACACGATATTCGTGACCACCCACTACATGGATGAAGCGGAGAACTGCCATCGCCTGGCGCTGATGCACGGCGGCAAGGTGATTGCCCTGGGCGCCCCGGACGAACTCAAACGCAATCTCGATTCGCATAGCCTCTTGCGGCTGGATACGCCTGCGCCGCTCGATACCATGCGCGCCCTCGAGCAGGTTCCCGGAGTGCTGGACGTGGCGATCTTCGGCGGCGGCTTGCATGTCGTGGTGGATCACCCGCAGGAGACGATGGAGCGAATCCGCGGCCAGTTGACGAACCAAGGGATCGAGGTGCGGCGGCTGGAGCAGATTCCGCCGTCGCTGGAAGATGTATTCGTCGGCCTGATCGAGGCACAGGAGCGAAAGGCGGCATGAGTTACCGGCGATGTAAAGCGGTCTTCGTTAAGGAACTGCACCACATCACGCGGGACGCGCGCAGCCTGACTATGGCGCTGGCCATGCCGGTGATGATGCTCCTGCTGTACGGATATGCTCTCAGCCTGGACGTCGATCACATTCAGACGCTGATTTACGATCAGGACGGGACGGAGGCGAGCCGCAGCCTGATGCGCCAGTTTCAGGGCTCGCGGTATTTCGAAGTCGCCGGCTTCGTCAACGACTATCGCACGATCGAGCGCGGTATTGATACAAACACGGTTTTGCTGGGCATTGTGATACCTCGCGATTTCGGCAGAGACTTGCGTTCGGGACACGGGGCGACGGTCCAGATCCTAGTAGACGGCAGCGATTCGAATACGGCTTCCATCGCCATGGGCTACGCCGAAAGCGTGGTCCGTAGATATTCCCAGGATGTGCGCGCGGACGTGCAGAACCGCCGGATGGGGCGAAGAGCGGCCCAGCCGGTCGATCCGCGCATGCGCGTCTGGTACAACAGCTCGCTCGAATCGAAAAACTACGTGGTTCCCGGGCTCATCGCAGTAATTCTCATGATCATCGCCTCGCAACTGACTTCGCTGACCATTGCCCGCGAGTGGGACAACGGGACCATGGAGCAGATCCTCTCGACGCCTTTGCGGCCGACCGAGATGGTGCTGGGCAAGATGCTCGCGTACTTTGTAGTGGGGCTGGCGGATGCCGCCATCGCGCTGGTGGTGGGCGTAACCGTTTTCGGAGTCCCCTTCCGCGGCAGCATTTTGGCGCTGGCGAGTTCTACCTGTCTCTTTCTGTTCGGCGCTCTGTTCTGGGGGATTTTCGTTTCGGCGGCGGCGCGGACCCAGGTGGCGGCCTTTCAGTTGGGCATGCTGAGTTCGTTCCTGCCCGGGTTCCTGCTTTCGGGGTTCGTGTTTGCAATCGACACGATGCCCAAGGTGATTCAAGTGATCAGCGTGCTTGTGCCTGCGCGATACTTCGTGACTATTGTCAAAGGCATCTTCCTGAAAGGCGTCGGTGTGCGTGTCTTGTGGGCGGAACTGCTCTTCCTCGCGTTATACGCGGGCATCGTGTTTCTGCTGTCGGTGCAAAAGATGAATCAGAAGGTGGCATAAGCGATGTGGGAACGGGTCGGCGTCATTCTGTGGAAGGAATTCATCCAGATGCTGCGCGAGCCGCGCATGCGGTTTCTCTTGTTCATGCCGCCGCTGCTGCAACTGGTCATCTTCGGCTATGCGGTGACGCTGGACGTGGACCATGCGCGCATCGCCTGGATGGACATGGACCAGACGCCGGAGAGCCGCGAACTGCTGGCGCGGTTCGAGGGCTCGGGACGCTTCGACGTGGTGGCCGCGCCGCGCAGCGAAGAAGATGTGCAACAGATCCTCGACCGCAGCCAGGCCCACGCGGTGGTGCGAGTGCTTCCGGGTTTCGCGCGCGACCTGGCGCGCGGGCGCTCCACGGAAGTGCAGGTACTGCTCGACGGGACGAATTCGAATACGGCATCGCTGGTCTCGAGTTATGCCGCGGGCGTGATCACCGAATTCTCGAACGACCACTTTGCCGCGCCCCCGGTAAACATCACGCCCCGGACACGCGTGTGGTTCAACCCCGATCTGCGTAGCCGGAACTATTTCGTCCCCGGCGTTGCCGCCAACATCCTCCTCATGATTACGCTCATGCTGACCGCGCAAGCGATCATCCGGGAGAAGGAGGTCGGCACCATGGAGCAGTTGATGGTGACGCCCATGCGTCCCATCGAACTGATGTTGGGCAAGACTCTGCCGTTCGCCCTCATCGGCCTGATTGACATGGTGCTGATCACGGGAGCCGCGCTCCTGATTTTCCGTATCCCGTTCCGGGGTAATTTTCTGTTGCTGTTGTTCTGCGCCGTGCTTTTTCTGATGACGGCGCTGGGCGCGGGCCTGTTCCTCTCCACGATCTCGCACACCCAGCAGCAGGCCAACATGATGTCGTTTTTCTTCACGACACCCGCTTTCATGTTGAGCGGTTTTACGTTTCCGATCCGCAACATGCCGATCGTGGTGCAGTATCTGACGTATCTGAACCCGCTGCGGTACTTCATGGAGATAGTGCGCGGGGTCTTTTTAAAGGGTGTCGGCATACCGGCGCTGTGGCCCAAAATGCTGGCGTTGTTTGTCTATGGCGTGGTAGTGCTCGGGATGAGCGCCGCGCGCTTCCGCAAGAAACTGGATTAGCGCAGAAGGCCGGCGAGGGCCGTCATCGTGGCCGATAACTCCAAATCGACGGTAGTATCTTGCCGCCGCAAGCGGATGGAACGGATCAGGGCCGCCTGTTTGGTGTCGCGTATCGCCGCCGCGGCAAGCGAGATCAAACCGCGCAGCGTCTCTTCAAGTTGGCGGGCGGCGTCTCCATTCGGGCAGAGAGCGCTCGCCTGTATTTCGATTGTGGAGCTGACGGTTGCCGTGAGTGTCGCGTAATCCGCGAAGCGAAGCAGCCGGCCTATGTTGCCGGGCTCGCTGATCAATGGCAGCGGAGTACCGCCCCGCATCACTGCCCAGATGTCGCGACCTTCGATTGGGCCGGCGCGGGTTAACAGGGCGCTGGCTGTTTTGCCAGTGGCGTGCTGGGCGGTTGCGGCCTGAATGGCGCTGGGCGGGCCGGAGAGCGCTAACGCAGGACTAAGCAGAACCGCGCCGGGAACCGGTGCACCGTGAAATTGGCCGCGGGCGATCAACAGGATGTCATTGCCGTTGGAAGCGAGCATGACGTAATCCGCGTTACCGGCGGATTCCAGCAGTGATTTCGCTGTTGGCGGCAGATCCCGGTAAGCGGCCGTTCCGCGCAGCCGCTCGATGTGGATTCCGGCCAACAGCGACGTATCCGCCGGCACGCAGGTCTCCATCTCGTAATCGGCGCTGCGCGATATGGAATGACATCCAAGCCCACAAACAACAATCGCGCAAGGGAGTAAGGCGGAAGCTACGAGCTCGCGGTGAGTTCGCACTCGTCTGTATGGCAGCTAATTCTTTCATAGGCGGCATCCGCCCGCAACCTGGGAATTCCTGGGAATTCCTATCCATTCGTGATATGCTCGCCATCAACTCGAAAGGAGCAGGCTGATGCACTCTCACATTCACCGTACTCATAGCGGTTACGGGCACTCGTCGCGGCGCGATTTCTTCCATCAGTTGGCCGGCAGCGCACTGGCCGGCGCGTCGATATTGGAAACCGGCTTCTTGCGTGCCGCCTGGGCCCGCGCGCAGGCTCGCACTGCCACCGGCCGCCTTTTCGATATCCAGAAGGTTGCCGACGGCGTTTACTTCGCCCAGGCCCATCCGCAGGTGCTGACCAACTGCAATGCCTCGATTTTTGTCAACGCGCAGGATGTGCTGGTGGTGGATGCGCACTCGAAACCCTCCGCGGCAGCTTCCCTCATCGCCCAGATCAAGAAAGAAGTGACTCCCAAGCCGGTTCGCTACCTCGTCAATACCCATTTCCATTGGGACCACACTCAGGGGGATGCCGCTTACCGGGCGACGGGCTCCAAGGTGGAAATCATCGCCAGCGATACCACCAAGCAATTGCTCGAGCAGAACGCGCGGAACCGGCTTAAGGCGTCGCTCGATGGCGTTCCGCAAATCATCGATCAGCTTAAGGCGCGACTGGCCAAAGCCTCTTCGGGCGCCGAACGGGAGTTGTATCAGGGCCAGATCCGCGAGGCGGAAGCGTATCTTGCCGAGATGCGAAACTTCGCCCCGGAGTTGCCCGACATCTCCTTCGCTCAATCGCATGTGATTCGGGATCGTGCTCACGAACTTCACATCGAGTTTCATGGACGGGCGCACACAGCCGGCGACGTCGTGGTCTTTTGCCCCCAGAAGCGCGCGGTGGCAACCGGCGACGCCATCATCGGGTTTCTGCCGAACATCGCCGACGGTTATCCGCGCGAGTGGCCGCGAACCATCGATTCGATCACGCGATTGGCTGCCGACCGTATACTTCCGGGACATGGAATGCTCCAACCCAATCACGATCGCGCCACACAGATGAGAAACTACATCGAGGAGCTCACCGCCATCGTCGAGAGCGGGAAGAAGGCGGGAAAGCCCTTGGCGGAATTGCAGAAGACAATTACAGCCTCCTCGGTCAAGACGCTCCAGGCCAACGGGTACGGAGCCTATGCGGCGGATAATCTGAACCGGTTCAGCGTTTACCTCGGTTCCCGGACCCCTCTGGAGGATCGGCTGAGCGCCAATATCGAAGCGATTTACCAGAACCTCGACCGGGCATAGTTCCACAGCATCCCTATTTACTTCCGCGGCAGCGTGGGACATCTGCTGCGCGGGCGACTGCGGTAGAAGATCCTGGGCCAAAGCTTGCCGCAACGCTGGCGGAAATACTCTGCGGGGGGTCATATTCGACTATGCGGCTGTGATAGGGACCGAGAAGCGGGTACTCACGCCGGCGCGTGAGCGCCGCATCGAGCTTCCCTTTTAGAACAGCGTTGATCTGGGGCGAGTATCCGTCGTAGAGCCAGACCTTATGGCCCGCCGCGGCAATACCGCACAGCCGCGCGCCGGCCGAGGCAGCTTCCGCTTGTAAAGCTCCCTGGCGTTCCGGTGGCATGCGGGAATCGGCCCACCCCAGGTGCCCGGCAATCTCCTGCGGGAAACTGATCTCCACAAAACGCTCCTCGGCATGGGCGCGGCGGAAATAGTAATCGGCGGCGGCGCGCGTTAGGCTCGTAAACACGATCGCGTCTCCAGGCGTCGCGTGCTGCAGTAGAAATTCGGCTGTAGTTCGGTCGGATTGACCGGCGGGCAATTGCGTATCGACGGCGATCTCACGCTGCGCGAACTGAGTTGCGATACCGAATCCCAGGAACAGAAGGCAGACCCCGGCAAGCAGGGCGCGCGGCGCTGATTCGGCCAATACGATCCCTATGAGGGCGGCAATTGCAGGCAGGGCGATAATCGCATAGCGGCCCGGCCAATAGATGGGCCGGACCGCGCAGATCAATAGCGGCGCCGCGAGACTTGCCGCGAAGAGGAAGGCGAGTACCCGGTGGGAGTGCGTGTTCCGTGTGCGGAGGCGCTGTCCGGCTGGTGAAAGAGTCCACGCCAACGTCGCGAAACCATACAGCAAAGCCGCGGGGACATAGCCGTAGAACTCGGTGAAGGCGGTCAAGATCACGCCGCCGCTCAGAGGCGCCATCCAGCTCGTGGCGCCGTTCCGTATCTGTTCCACGAAGAACGGCCCCCACAGGAGGACTATCGGCGCCGCTGCGGCTAAGGCCAGCGCCACGAAACGCCGCAGTTCTCGCCTGGCGAACAGGACCACCGCCAGAAACTGGGCGCCCAACACGAAAGAGAACCATACATGAGTCGCCAGCCCGCATGCGTTAACGACAAGGAAGCAGGTCTTCCCACGCCAGGATCGGTCACCTTGCCAAAACAGCTCGAGAAAGCTCAGCGCGGAAACACCCGAGAGCATTCCCAGCAGCGCGTACATGCGAATGTTCTGCGCGTTGCGAATGGCAAGAGGGCTACAGGCGTAGAAGAACGCGCTGTACCATCCCGCGCGCGCGTTTCCGCCGGCGCGTTTTCCCAAGACGCCGGCAGCAAGACATCCCCCCAAATAGAAGATTGCCGATAACGAGCGCAGTGCGATTTCCGAATCCCCGAAAACCCGCATCCACACGGAGAGCAGTAAATAGTAGCCTGGAAGGTTGTTCTCGTGCCGGAGGCCTTCCACGATTCCGGAGAACCCGCGAGCCGCAATCAGGACCGAGTTCGCCTCATCCAACCAGACCGGGCGCTCGATACCCACGCCAAGGAAAATTGCGACGCCGGCCAAAGACGCTACGCCAAGGAGGCGTTCCGAGGTGTATCGTGGGACTGCGTTAATCATGCTCGAAGCGATAGACCCGTGCCAGCGGTGTCCGGAAGACCAGTCGCTGCTGCGTAGACCCTTCAGCAATCCGGTTGAATCCATCCACCAGGTCCGAAGGCAGGAGTTCGCCATGCCAGTCAGCGGCCGAGGCCAGCAGATATTGCACCTGATGCTCGCGCGCGAAGGTTGGTATGGATGCGAAAACCTGTTTCACCCCGTCTCGGTCATCCTCGTAGAAAAACCTTGTTGGGACTATGCGCCGGCACCCGGCTCTGCCCGTGTAGAGATACAGGAGCGGATCGTCATAAGCCAGAAAGACAGCTCCGGCCGGAGTGTTCCCGGCGATCCACCGGTAGGCGGCACGGTTTGCCGCTAATTGCCGGCGTGCGCGGTCCATCGTCTGCGTGATCCCGAGAGTGAGGTGGACTCCGATCAGGGCGGCCCAAACACCCGTTAGAGCGGTGAGGCCTCCCGCCAGCGCCCATCGTGCGGGACGTGCATAAGGCCGCCACAGGCTCTTCACCTGCGAAATGTCGAAGGGCAGCGCGGCAAGCAACACCGGCAAAACGGGGAACGCAAAACGTTCATTGGGGGGGAAGTGCCAAAAGAGTAGCAGCAGAAGATAGGCCGCCGCAAAACCATGGTATGGGTTGAAACCGATACGCCGGATGTGGCGAATCGTGAAAACAATCGCCGCCACCGCCAGCGTGCGCCAGATGCCGGTGGCCAGCAGCAGATGAGAACCAATCCCGGTGCCATTGGATTCGCCCACGCCCGAAAGCGCGCCGCCGAGAGCCCACAACAATCGCTCGAGATTCTTCAACACAACTTGGGGCACGTCATGCAGGCTTACGTTGTAGAGGTGGTAGCCGAAATAGTTGGTGTAGTACAGCGCCAGCACGTCGCCGGAATTGGCCTGGTGGAAACGGGCCCAAAGCGTCCACCCTGCGATGGCGGGCGCCATAGCCGCGGTGAAGGCGGCCGCACTGCGATACTGCTTCCGCAGCCCGAAATAGAGCGGAATGACAACCACCAGCGGTAAGGCGGCGGATTTCGTCAGGTATGCCGCTCCGCCAACGAGACCCGCGAGGGCCGCCCAACGAACCGAGCCGCGAGTCCGGACCGCTAATGCCGCCGATGCCATCCAAAGCGCTGAGAACATCACTTCCACCATCGGGCTTACCCCGAAAAGGACTGCGTGCGGACTCACCGCTAGCACGCAACAGAGCAGCCGCGCATGCGATGAGCTTGCGCCCAGATCGCGGAATAGCAACCACGTCATGGTGAGCCAAACCGGCAGCCACGCCCAGCAGAAGAGGGTAGCCACAGGAAGATTCTCCGGGAACCTGGGAACCATCCGCCAAACCGCAGACAGATACAGGGAAAACAGCGGCGGATACTTGGTTTCCCACGGCTGCCCCGGCAAACTGGCGATGCGGTATCCATTCCCCGCCGCCAGCGATTTCGCTGTCACCCAATAGATGGCATCGTCGTGTTGCGAGCCGAGTTGCGGCATATCCCTCGATTTCCAAGCGATGCAGGCGGAAGGCAGCAAAGACAGAAGCAGCACTGCAGCCGTACGCACGGGTAACCAGGACACTCACTCTGGGATACCGCGAGTCAGCGCAGGGGCTCAATGAGCCAATCGATAGGGAGCTTTAATCAACCAACGTTAACCGATCAACAGACCAGTGGCCGCGATCGCGAGTCCGATCAGGCCGGCGATGGCGCCGATGACCGGGAACATTTTCTTGTGTGAGATGAAGAACAGGGAACTGGTCACCAGAGCGACTTCCAGCAGGCCCTCGCCCAGATCGTAGCGCAAGGCGCGGCGTTCTTCGGTTTCGCCGGATTCCTGTGCTTTCTCAGCCTCTTCCTGGATCTGCTTGCCCTTGCTTTCCTGGCTCTTTTTTTGGGCGGCGAAGTCCGCCATAGCCTTCTCGGACGAGCCGCCTTTGGCGCCGAAAACCTGAACCAGGCTTTCGCCCAACTCCAACGTATGAACCTTCACGCGGGTGGACTGGTATCTCTGCCAGGAGTCATTGGCGGAAGCTTTCTGTATGATGGCCGCCGTGTGCGTTCTGTGAGAGGCAATACTTACCACAGCTAACAGCACCGCCAGGATCGCCGCCAACACGCCGACTCTTTGGCCCATAGGATCGATGGCATGTTCGCTTTCGTGGTGAATTTCCAGCTCAGGCACGATGCTTCTTTCCCGTATTATAAGCTAGTGAACTGCGAAGAGCGCTTCATGCGGGAGGCGCTGCGTTTGGCGCGTGAGGGCGCTGCAGGCGGCGAGGTTCCGGTAGGCGCTGTGGTTACGATCGGCGGAGAGGTGGTCGGCCGCGGCTGGAACGCTCCCATCGCACACCAGGACCCTACTGCCCACGCCGAGATCCTGGCGATGCGCGAGGCTGCCTTGCGAATCGGCAATTACCGGCTGGAGAGTGCAAGCCTGTATTGCACGCTTGAGCCTTGCGTCATGTGCGCCGGCGCGCTGGTGGCTGCGCGGGTGTCGCGCCTCGTCTTCGGCGCGCGCGACCTGCGATTCGGCGGCGTGCGCAGCAAGTTCCGGGTCGCCGACTCGGATCTGCTGAATCATTCCGTGGAGATCGTGGAAGGCGTGCTTGCAGCGGAGTGTGTGGAGTTGCTCCGGAGATTTTTCGAAGCGCGGCGCGATTGAACCGTTTCGCCGCGTTTTGTTATACTTCCGGCGATGCGTAAGAGCTCCATTGTTCGCCTGACGGCAGCGGTACTTCTCTTCGGCGCCTTGTGGATTGTCCACGGGCAGTTCGGCAATGCGCCGGCAAAATTGACGACGGTCAAGGTCAAAGACGATCTCTACGTGATCCACAACGATTTCGTACCCGGCAACACCACTGCGTTGATCACCAGTGAAGGTGTCGTCCTGGTGGACGATAAGTTCGAAATCGACCATGCCGGCATCATGGCGGAGCTGAAGAAGATCACAGATAAGCCCATCAAGTACGTTGTGAACACCCATCATCACGCGGACCACAGCGGCGGCAACGCCCAGATGCAGAAGATGGATGCGCAGATCATTGCCTCCGAGGAAGCCCGCCAGAACATGGTGGATAGCAAACAACCGGGTGTACCGAACGTCACCTTTGAGCATCATGCCCACATCTATCTTGGCGGCAAGCACGTGGAGCTTTATCACTTTGGCCGTGCGCATACCAACGGTGATGTCGTAGTCTACTTCCCCGCCGACCGTACGCTGGCGGCGGGAGACATGTTTACGTTCGGCGATGCCACACCCGAGCTGATCGATTATTCGGGCGGCGGCAGCGGCAAAGAGTGGACCAAAACTCTGGACGGGGCTCTGCAGTTGGATTTCGATACCGTAGTGCCGGGGCATGGAGTGGTCACCAACAAGCGCGAAATGGCCAAATTTCGCGACTCCACGCAGACCTTGCGCAATCGCGTGCACGAAATGCTGGGGCAGAAGAAGTCGCGAGCCGATATCGCCCAGATGCTGCAGAAGGAGTTTCACTGGCAGCAGTTGCACATCGACCGTGGCCTGGATGGAGCCATGGCTGAAATGCAATAGTTCTGTAATTCCGTCAACTTCCCCACTTAATTCCCCTTGCGCGCACGCCGGACCTTTATCCCCGGCGGAGTGTGTGTAGGCCGTCGGCCGATCGGTAACCTGCTGAAAAAGCGAGAGCGCTTCCCGAGCGCGGCTGCTCCCAAGTTAGTCAACTAATAGGTCAAATCTTTTACAATCGCGAGAATGTAACCTGTGCTACACTTATCGTCCGGCCCGATGTGCGGGTCGTAACTTAATCCGAAAGGGTTAATTTGATTACAACAATTCATTGGTGCTCTCCGCGGACGATCTCGAGAGATACCGGCAACTGTGCTAACCAACTTCAACTTTTTATACAGCTCCCGAATCGCTCAGACTATTCAACGTTAGTGCGATTCCTGACCAAACGCTCAATCTCACGCTCAAGCGACTAGGCTCAATCACGATTTCACGAGGACTGGCCGTTGTTGATGAAAACGCAAGAAGTCTGCGATGTCATTTCGTGAACTTCAATAGTTCGCGTTAGATCCAGGTGAAAACCTATTTTTCAACAAGGAGATCCCTGCCACGTGTTCCTGAAAAAGACCCTTCCTCTGAACCTATGTCTGCTGTTTGTATCCGGCGTGTTCCTGACTACGGCAAGCGGGCAGCCGTACGCCTACGTCTCGAATGTTTCGGGCAATGTAGTGACCGTCGTCAACCCTGCCAATGGCGGCATTCTCGGCTCAATACGCGTACCTTCTGGACCCACCGGACTGGCTGTGACCCCAGACGGGCTTTTCGTTTATGTCGCATCGCAGGGCGCTAATAGCGTCTCTGTGATCAGTACTAGCAACAACTCCCTCGTTAATACCATTAATGTGGGTGCCACCCCGGTGGCATTGGCGATCAACCCAAGCGGTACTCAAGTTTACGTGGTGAATCAAGGCTCGAACCAGGTATCGATCATCGATGTAGCATCGCAGACCGTACTCTCTACGCTGCCCGTCGGGACGAAACCTGCATCTGTGGCATTTACGCCGAACGGCAGCCGCGCCTTTGTAACGAATTTTCTAGGAGGCAATGTAACTGTCATAGACACCGCATCCCGTTCGGTCAGCGGAAACTTTGCCACTTTGTCGGGACCGAACGGGATAGCAGTTACACCCAACGGTCAATTCGCATACATCGCCAATCAGTATTCCGGTGCAGTAACAGTACATGCTATTCCTTCCGGGACTATCGTCAGCACAATTAATGGCTTCACTTCCCCGACTTCTCTGGCGATAACCCCCAGCGGAGGCCGAGTTTTAGTTGTCAATGGGAACGGGAACTCGGTTGGCGTCATCGATACGGGGGTTAATGGTCTGATAGGGACGGTAGGAGTAGGCAGCTTACCCACGTCGGTGGCGATCAGCACCGATGGGAGCCGAGCATACGTCACAAACGAGTTCGCCTTCACCCTGTCCGTGATCGACACCACCACCGATGCGTTGGTGGCGACAATACCTAACGTTGGCGTTTACCCGATCGCCGTCGCAACGCAGCCAGGGGCTCCACCGGCCTCCGTTCTAAACGGAATATCTGTCAATCCCAACGTAATCGCCAGCGGCCAGACAGCGACGGGGACGGTCACCCTTAGTGGGCCGGCGGGCTCCGGCGGTGCGTGGATTTCGCTTTCGAGTTCAGACTCCTCAGTGGCCAGCATACTCGGCGGTGTCATGATCCCGCAGGGCCTTACCTCCGCAACATTCCCCGTAATAGCAGGGAGTGTAGTCAACCCCACCGGCGTTACGTTGACAGCCTCCTATTTAGGGGTTTACCAGACGGCCACTTTGACGGTCAATCCCCCGGGCAGTTCCGGAACAGCGGCTTTTATCGCTCTCGACAGCGGCACGCAGGGAAACTGGAAGGGAGTCTACGGAACGGACGGGTACAACGTACTCGGGGACAGTGCGGCCTATCCCGCGTATGCCAGTGTAACTCCGGCCGGACAGTTTTTCTGGACGTGGACCAGTTCTACCAATGACGTGCGCGCGCTACAAAAAGTGGCGGCAAGCGACCGGGTTGCGGCCACATGGTATTCCAGCAGCTTCATCGTGGATGTAAACATCAACGATGGCAAGGCCCATCAAGTTGCTCTCTATCTTTTGGACTGGGACTCCCAAGGCCGCGCCGAGACTATCGATGTGTTGAATGTAGCGGGGGCGGTGCTGGATACCCGCAGCATCTCCGGATTCAGTAGCGGGCAGTATCTGGTGTGGAACATCAGCGGGCACGTGACGTTCAGGGTCACATTGAGGTCTGGGGTCAACGCCGTACTCAGCGGTATCTTTTTTGGCGGTGGTGGTGCGACTGGCATGGCATCGTTCGTGAAGACCGATACCGCCACAATGGGTAACTGGAAGGGAACATACGGAACGGACGGGTACAACGTACTCGGGGACAGTGCGGCCTATCCCGCGTATGCCAGCGTCACTCCGGCCGGACAGCTCTTCTGGACATGGGCCAGTTCTACCAATGACGTGCGCGCCTTACAAAAAGCGGCGGCAAGCAACCGGGTTGCGGCCACATGGTATTCCAGCAGTAGCTTCACCGTGGATGTAAACATCAGCGATGGCAAGACCCATCAAATTGCTCTCTATTTTCTGGACTGGGACTGGCAAGGCCGCGCCCAGTCCGTTGCTGTGCTGAATCCCACCGGCACGGTGCTGGATACCCGGAGCCTCTCCGGGTTCAGTAACGGGCAGTACCTGGTCTGGAACATCAGCGGGCATGTGACCTTCCGAGTCACATTGACGTCTGGCGTCAATTCCGTACTTAGCGGCATCTTCTTTTGAGGGAGTAGTTGACCGGGTTCTGGCAGTGAGACTGCGAGAAGATGTCCCTTTTCATGTGGGGCAGGCAGGCTTGCGCGTCGATTTGCAATCGGCGCGCGGTGCAGATTCCAATCGGCACGCAGCTTGAAAGCTGCCCCACTCAGTAACTTTTCATTCAGTCGCTGGCCGCTGGTGACCCCCCAAATCGCGAGCGGTGCAACGCAGAAGACAGGCGAAGCGGATCAGTTTTCCGCATTGTAGATGTATGCACACCAGAGCCTGTGGTGATGTACCTATCCGCCCTCCCGCCCATTTCCGTCTCATTTACAACCACAAGTCTTCAGTTTAGCCTCATCTTAGTGATAAAGAGCGGAACGCTCATTATCGGAGGAGACAGATGAGAAGGGCTATAGGGATCACGTTCATGTTGTTCGCCATGCTGAGCCTAGTCGTACCGACCGCTCAAGCGTCACTGATCGGAACTGTTTCACTGTTGCCGGGTGATACGGTGATACCAGGGCTGACCTCGGACTCACCAGGAACGTTACTTGCATCGCTTGCTGTCCCATGGGTGGGGACTTTAGGCACAGAATCGGGTACACTCATTTCGGCGGTTTACAGAGAAGCAGGCGGTACACTTGACTTCTACTATCAGCTAACTGATAACCTGACCGCGCCGAACTGTGGCAACGCCGGACAACCGGCATGCGACTCACTCGCCCGGCTAACCGACACCACATTTACCGGGTTCTTAACATCCGTCGGCTATCGAATCGATGGAGCGAGCCTGCCGGGTGGTATTTTTATTAACGGAACCGTGGCGCCAGTTACTGCGGACCGCAACTCGGGAGCGGGCGATGTAGTTGGGTTCAATTTCAATCCGCCGGATTCGGCGAAGATCCATCCGGGACAGACATCGTTCGTCCTCGTCATCAGCACCAACGCCACGAATTACACGCAAGGCAACGCTTCCATAATCGATGGCGGCGTGACCACCGTAGCTTCGTTCGCACCCGCAACAGGCGTACCTGAACCTGTTTCACTGCTTCTTTTTGGCGGGGGCTTAGTCGGACTGTCCGCTTTACGAAAGTTCCAGACGAGGAAGCGGAGTTAACCAGGCGCCTCGGCGCTGTTTCAATCACGGCCGCACTTAAGCACACTGTAACAGTCCAGCCCGGGGTCCAGGACTCGCGACCTCGGGCTGGCGCCTCTCAACCTCCCTCATTTCCCAATACAGAATGTCGAGAAGATTCGATTGAGGATATCGTCTGCGGTCGTCGCGCCGGTGATGGCATTGATGGGGCCGAGAGCGGAGTAAAGGTCCAGCAGCAGCATTTCATGCGGAACGTTCGCGCCGGCAGCGGTCGCGCCCTTCGCCAGGTAATCGGCAGCCTCGCGCAGAAGGTGTTCGTGCCGCACGCTGGTGATAAATCCGCTCTCCTGTTCCCACGCTCCCTTTGGGGCCACCGATTCGAGAATTGCATCGCGCAGCTCGGCAATTCCGTCGCCCGTAAGCGCAGAAACCGGAATTGCTTCTGGGGGCAGTCCCGTGGCTCGGGGAAGGTCGCACTTGTTCGCCGCCAACAGCCAGCGGCCCTGGTTCGCCGCCCGGGTGATTAAGTCGCGGTCCGCCGCTGCAGCCGGCTGCGAGAGATCGACGACCACGAGGGTGAGATCGGCATCCGCCATCGCCTGGTAGGTACGCTCGATACCCAGTGTCTCGATCAATTCTCCCGTTTCGCGGACGCCAGCGGTGTCGTAAAGCTTAACGGGAATTCCGCCGATCGCCGCCGTCTCGGAAACCAGGTCGCGGGTGGTGCCTGGAATATCGGTGACGATTGCGCGATCCTGCTCGAGCAGCCGATTGAAGAGGCTGCTTTTCCCGACGTTGGGCCGGCCGACAACGGCGAGGCTGAAGCCGTGAGATACCAAGTGACCGTATTGAAAACTCGAGGCCAGGCGGCAAATGCCCTCCCGAATCGGATCGAGCCGCCTAAGAATCTCCGCGGCCTGTGCAACCGCTACGTCGTCTTCCGCGAAATCGATGCCGGCTTCCAGAAGTGCGATCAGCTCCAGAAGCTGCTCCTTCAGTGGCGCAATGCGCCGCGATACGGAGCCGCCCGCCTGTTGCGCGGCGATCCGGGCCTGATATAGAGTGGTGGCCTCGATCAAGTCGCGGATCGCTTCCGCCTGTGGCAGATCGATGCGCCCGCTCACATAGGCGCGCAGCGTGAACTCGCCAGGTTCTGCCATGCGGGCTCCAGCGGAGATAGCGCGCTCTACCGCGTGACGCAACACAACCGGGGCGCCGTGACAGGCCACCTCCACAACATCTTCGCCCGTGTACGAACGAGGCTTGGCAAAAAAGGTGGTCACCACCTCGTCAATCACGTTGCCCTGGGAATCCACCAGATGCGCCAATTGCGCTTGCCGGTTCCGCCACTGGATGGGATTACGGAAATTTAGAATCGCTCCGGCGATCTCTTTCGCCCGCGCGCCGGAGATGCGGACCACTCCGATGCCGCCCCGGCCGGGAGGTGTGGATATCGCGACAATCGTATCGAAATCAGCGCCGGGCACTTCGGGAGCGCGGGCCGCCGCCGCGACGCGGATCGGGAGCGCGCGGTGGTTCCGGCAGGCTGGCCATGCCCGCGGGATAGACCACCACCTGGCGTGCCGGGCCCGAACCGATGCTTTCGCTCCGCACCGTCAATTCGCTTCGCAGGGCGAGGTGAATCACCCGCCGCTCCCGGCTGTTCATGGGATTAAAGCGAAAGGGAACACCGGTGCGCTTGACCTTCTCTGCCGCCGTGGTGGCCGCCAGCCGTAGCTCCTCGATCCTTAGCAGCCGGTAATCGTTGGCATCGAAGGAAATCCGCGAGTGATCCTCGGAGGGAACGCGCAACACCTCCATCGTGACGTGCTCGAGCGCGAGCAGAAGTTCCGCCCGGTTGGAGAGCAGCAGGTCCACGTCCGGGCCCGTAAACTTCACGACCAGGTCGGGTGTCTCGAAGTCTCCAGCCGCAGGCTGAGCATCGTTCACCTCGAAATGGACATGAAAGCCGGCGCTTTTGAGAACGGGCCGCAAGAAAGCTTCAATTCGGGATCCGGTCGTCTCCACTCCATATTTTCGTTCGGTCACTGGCTATTTCCTGCCGTTCTTCTTTTTGGGCGGCGGCTGTACCGAGCGAACGGCTTCCTTGGCCGCTTCAGTGGAATTAAAGAACCACTGCTGGCCCATATTGACCAGATTGCTGGTCAAGTAGTATAGCACCAGGCCGCTGGGCAGATTATAAAACATGAAGCCAAACACCAGCGGCATCAACATCATCATGCGCTGCTGGTTGGGATCGCTGCTGGCAGCCGGCATCATCTTCTGGTAAAGAAACTGGCTGACGATCATCACGATCGGAAGAATCTTGATCGCCAGGTGTTCCGCCTGTGAGAGATCCGTCACCCACAGCCAGTTTGCGCCGCGCATTTCCACCGCCACCGTGAAGACTTTATAGAACGGATACACCAGCGCGAGTTGAATCAGGCTGGGCAGGCAACTCCCCATCGGATTCACCCCGTACTTTTTGTACAGGTCCATGGTCTCCTGTTGCTGCTGCGATTTGCGGGGATCGCGCATGCCGATTGCCTTGTACTTCTCGTTGATGGCGTCGATCTGCGGCTTCAGAGCCTGCATCTTGCGCATCGACTTGAAGTTCGACATCTTCACCGGAAACAGAATGAAATTGATAAGAACCGTCACCAGGACGATGGACCAGCCGTAATTGTGCACGAAGGAATCGTTGATCCAATTTACGATCAGGAACAGCGGCTTGGCCAGGAAGGACCACCAGCCAAAGTCCACGACCGCTTCGAGCTTCGGATTCACTCGCTTCAACAGATCTACGTCTTTGGGCCCGACGAACAGCGAGAACCGGTTCGAGGATCCATTCGCGACGCCGGTTCCGGGGAAGGGTTGGGTCTTCTCTTCCACGGCCGTGCGGACGGTATCGCTGAAGGTGATCTCCGTCATACTGCCGGCGCCTTCCGGCAGGAAGACGGCGGCAAAATACTGATCGGCGATCCCTGCAAAGGAGTAGTTGCCTGAGGTGGAGACGGGTCCGTCTTTGGCTACTTTGGCGTTCTGCTCCACTAGCTTGTTATCCGGGACATTGAAATACAGTGTGCGATTTGCGCCGGCCGGGTTGGGCACGGTAAGATCGCCGAATCCGCCACGCCACTCGATCGCGTGCTGTACCGGCTGGCCATCGATGAGAACCTCCGTCCGGATTTGGCAGAGGTAACTGCTCTTCTCGAACCGGAAGACCTTGCGCGCCGACGTGTGGCCATCTGAGAACTCGTAAGTGACACCCAAGCCGTCGGGATCCCCGGTTTGCTTGAAGTAAGCGCCGTTTATATTTGTGGCGGGCTTCTGGCCCGGGAAGTAGAGGGAGAATGGAAAGTCCACATTGGCCGCAGTGTTCATCAACTCCAGCGGCTTGTTGTCATTGCCTTTGTATTTCTTGAGCTGCCAACTGCGCAGGCGGGCCCCTTGATTACTGAAGGCAACACGAAATACATCGGTGTCTATGATGAAAGGGGGCAACGCTTGCTCGGCGGTGGCCGGCGTTGACGCCGGAGTTTCGGCGGGAGCTGCGGCCGGTTTAACGGCGGCCGCAGCCGCTGGAGCCCCCGGATTCTCGATCGCTGCCGGGGATGTCGCCGCGGATTTTTTGGCGGGCGGTGGCGTCGCTTTATAGAAATAGGGCGTGAGGAACATCACCGCGCCCATCAGGAGGAAGGCCAACAACAGCCTTATCTCCATTGACATTTCTTTCGGCGGCTTGGTCGTGTTCGGGTTACCGCCGTTTCCTGATTCTGGCATTCTAAAATTCCGTTAAAGTCCGGTTTAGGGCACCGGGTCGTAGCCACCGGCGTGAAAAGGATGACAACGCAACAGGCGGCGCAATCCGAGCCAGGTACCTTTGCCGGCGCCATACCGCTCGACGGCTTCGCGCATGTAGACCGAGCAGGTAGGCTCGTAACCGCATGCCGAAGGGAGCAGGGGGGAGAGGAATAACTTGTACATCCGAAGCATCCAGATCAAGACCCATTGCAACGGAGAAAAAGACGTTCCACCTCCCGCTGCAGTTCCGTCAGCGGCGCCTCCAGGGATTTTCGCCTTGGGTTGATCACGATGGACCACTGCGGGTTCAGCCGATCGAGACAGAAGCGTACGGCCTCCCGAAACCGTCGTTTGATGCGGTTGCGCACAACCGCCGTGCCCATGGCGCGGGGAACAGTGAAGCCGATGCGCGGGCCGTCTGCTTCGATTTCCCGGACGCAAAACGCCGCGAACAAAGGGCTGGAAAAACGCGAACCATGATCATAAACCCTTCGGAAGTCCTTCGATCGCAGTAATCGGGCACGTTTCGGAAAACCGGCGATGGATACAACTACCTCTCGGAGCTGACCGTGAGTTTCTTGCGGCCTCTGGCGCGGCGGCGCGACAACACGGCACGGCCATCCTGAGTTTTCATGCGGGTGCGAAAGCCATGAGTCTTGGCACGCTTGCGGTTATTCGGTTGATACGTACGCTTCGGCATTCAGTTTCTTTTACTTAGTATAAATCAGGCGGCCAACTCGGGCAAACCGGGCATTGCGCAGGGGCGGGAATGGGCCTGGCAGCCATCAACAGATCTCCTTGTCGAAAGCTGCCAGGTGGAGCGAACTCGACAGCGCTGGGTCGTTCGGCTACAGAATAGTGGCTGCCGCTTGCAGCCAACAATACGCGCTTTGGTTATTGACGATCGAAGCCCTTTGATATGGACGTACCGGACCTTTCGGTTCAGCGGGTCGACAAAGATACTGGCACCGCTTGCAGGGCAACCGTGGGAATCATGGGGAGCGTACAAACCTCCGGAGCGAGTATCTCTCCCTCTCCGAGAGGCAACTCCTCCTCCATCCAGCCAGTGAGCGGGATATTCCGAAAATAGATCCGTTCTTGTGTAACGACGCTCGTTTGGTAGCTTGCGCCGATAGGGACTCGGCGAAGAAAACGATGGCGCTCGAAGCGCAGATCGGCGAGCAGTTCGTCAGTGACCCCGCGACACCCGGCTCCGCCGCTTTCCACCTTTGCAACGGCTGCCTGAAAGTTGGCCGTGATTACATGGATTCGGGCCTGCATCAGCAGAAACACCAGATACGCTGCTCCGACCGCAACCACTCCCGGTAGGATCAGCCAGAAGATCAGTTCCGTGGTCAGTGAGTTCACATCTGACTATCGGCGGAGGGGTTCGAGGGGTTTAGGGTTGAGCGGCTCAAACCGGGTTTTTCAGCCTTGTTAGAAGCTGAGGGCGCAATAGCCGCGGCCTGAGTTTACCCAATTTTGCTGAATCAGGAAGTCCTTTCCACCCAGATTCATATTGGCCTTGGACCCATTGCCGGTAGTGTATTCCTGCCCGAAGGTCCATGCACATTTATCGGCGTTTTCCGCGCCCGAGCGGTCGTACCAGGCGTTGAGGTCGGGATCCGTCGCGGCTTCTTCCAGCTCGTGCGAAATCACGGACGCCATCCCATCGGCGCCGACGTTGTTGTTTGGCGATAAGGTGCGAATCTCGGGCGTGACACACGCGCTCGCGCAGCGATCCGCGTTGCCCACGAAGGCGTACTTAATGTCCTTGCCATTGATCGTTGCATGCGTATGCCAGCCGCAATAAATCGTGCAGAAACCGCTGGTTTCGTTGACATCGGCGGACGTCAGAACGAAATACACGCCGTTCGTATCGGTGGGATTCTGAGCGGCCACAATCTGCTGGATGGCGCTGTCGCTTAGCGCCGTACCGTGCGAATAATTGTCAAACATCTGTCCGGCCAGGTTGATGGAATTCGATACGATTCCGGCATTGGCGTCCGTATATGTTGTATTGATATTGAAGTACGGCGATCCGCTCAGACCCGTTGCCAGGGTCGGCAGGATCGTGAGCGCTGTATTTCCGGTCCAGTTCCCATACCAGATGTAGTAGACGTTCTTCGTGCCGGTTATGATGGGGCCGCCATGATACTGAATCCCATGGCCTCTGACCTGGGCGTTCGTATCCGGGCCCGGAATGCCGCTAGATGCGGACCTGTTCAAAATCGTTCCAAGACCCCGCCCGGTGGGGGCCGTATCGTTTTGTGCGTAGGCTGCTCCCATGCCGAACGAGAGCAGGGCGCCGCCAAACACAAGAATCTTCTTCGAAAGTTGCATCCTTCTTCTTTCCTCCAGAGTGTTGCGAGCTAAAAGTGTGCGAAGCGTCCGAAGTGTATCATGCGTAACACTTCTGACCGGACGCACAAAACGCGGTTTTGTACCGGTACTGGCCTATTTTCAGGACTTCCTTAACGCCGCGATCGAGCGCCGGGATACAAGGCCCCTTCGTACAACTGAAGAGCGCCCCAGTAATAGGGGTCAGCATACTTGCCGCCGGCGATCAGCCGCAGCTTGGCCGCACGCAATGCCTCAGCGGGATCCTTCGATCCGGCAAGGCCTGCATATAGATCGAGCATCAGCAGCGGCGACGAGTAATCGCTGACGTCCCATATGCCTGCAATTACGCTTTGCGCCCCCGATTGCAGGAATGCCCAGGCGAAGCCGACCAACCCTTCGCCCGCGTAGGTCCGGGCCCCCGCGCTATGGCAAGCGGAGATGGTGACCAATTCGGCAGTCACGCGATTGCTTAGCACTTCCTTCACCGATAACCTGCCCTTCGCCGTAGGCAGCCCTTTTTCGCGCGAGAGAATGATCGCCGAATCAAACGGGGAATTCTTGTTTGCCGTGGCGTGTGCGCTGAAATGGATGAAGGTATAGTTTTCCGGCTTGGAACGCTGATACGCCACGGGCGTCGCTTCGGCTCCGCTTAGAATCTTGCGTTCGACGGCGGGAAAGAGTTGCCCGATGCCTTCCATTTCCTGGCGGGCGTGGAGCAGCTTGGGGAATTCCGGGTTCCATTCCGCGGCATCCCCTACGAGCAACACAGAGCGCCGCTTGATGGGCTTCGCCTCCCTGCCGAGCAGCAGATCCAACGACGGCGCCACGGCCACGGTCGCGTCTTCAATCCAGAAGTGCGGCCGGATGCCGCCCACCGGCAGCGTTTCGAAATTCAAAGCATAAAGAGGCCCATCGGGAACGATCAGGTAGCTGCCGCCATCCTGACGCAGCGGCTCGGGCACAAGCAGGTGGAAGAGTTTCTCCCCGGCCGCGCGATCGTCGGCGCGTGGGGAACCGCCGCGCTCAATCGCCCTCTGATGTCGTTCCACCAGCCGGCGGATTTCCGCTTCACCAGGCAGGCGATAGGTGGCGAACCGGCTTGCCGAAACCGCCCAAAGATAGGATCGTTCGGGTCCGATCCAATAGGCGAGAAAAGTCGTTTCTCCGGCGCGCGCCGCAGCCTTGTACTTTGCGAGTTCATAACTCCGAACTTTGGAGCCGGGCAGATCCAGCCGCTCGCGCAGGAGGCGGGCCCGGCTGGATTCGGCCGCCGCGAAGGCGCCCTCCTCATCTCCGCGGTCCATCAGAAAATCGACATACTTCCGATGCACGTTCGTGAGGCTGGCCAGATAAGTGATCTTGTTCTCGTCTTCCCTCAGCCGATCCCGGACGCGATCGGCTAGAGCTGTTGCCGCTTCAAACTGACGCTTGACCTCATCGGGCTTTGCCTGGCGCGCGTCCAGGTCCGCCAGCGCCGAATAGGCATCGAGGGCGAAAGAAGAGTCGCCGCTCTGCGATTCGGCCACCTGCCGCAGGGTCTTCTCTGCCGTCTCGTAGTTTCCCTTGCTGGTTTCGATCCGGCCCTGGTTCACCAGCGCCATGGCTAGCCCGGGAGAACCGTCGATGTGATTTTCGAGCTCCAGGACTTCGCTATTGACCCGCTCGGCTTCCGCCCACTTGCCCTGCTCGATCAGCGCCAAAGCCAGGTTGTCCAGCCACCGGGGATAGTAGTTCTGATCCCGCCCCTTGGCCCCGGCCGCTGCCAGGCGATAATAATCGGCGGCTTTGGCGAAGTCACGATCTTCCAACGAGATGTTTCCCAAATGCCCGAGGACCAGGTGCCGATCTTCCGGCGCCGCCATCTGAAGTGCCTGTTGATAGAGTTGCAGCGCCTTATCGATTTGTCCCAACCGGTAATAGCACCACGCTTCGCTGATCAGCAGCTTGGCGGCGAAAGCCTGGTTATTGGCGGCGAGAAACTGTTGGAATGACCGGGCGAGCGGATCGATCGCATCTTCGAACTGATTCTTCGCCAGCAGACCTTCGCCCCGGTAATGAAGAATGTATGGATCCAGCGAGTGGTCGCCGCTGGCGCGGGAATACTCCTCCGCTTCCCGGAGGCACGCTTCCGCTTCTTCCGCACGGTCCAGGCGGATCAATACGCGCGCGCGCCGCACCTTCAGGTTTGCGGTGATGCGTGTCCGGGGCGGGGCCATTGCAAGCGCCTCCGTCAAGTGCCTGTCCGCTTCCCGAAACCGGCCGAGGTCTTTCTCGATGTCGGCTTGCTCGCGAATCAGGAGCACAGCCAGCCCTTGGGGGGCGCCCCGTAATGGCGACAGCGATTCCAACCAGGCAAGCGCGTGCTCGCGGCGGTTCAGTTCCTCCAGGATCTGGCTCCGGCGCAAGGCCAGTTCCCAATAGACCTGTGTGCCGCGGGTTTGCCGGCCGAGACCCTGCTCTACGGCTTGTAGGGCGGCTTCCTGCTTGCGTTGCGATCGCAACGAATCGGCTTCCCGCACCGGGTTGGTCCCGCCGCAGTGCGCCAGCACCAGGACAGCGGCCAGACTCAGTGTGAGAGATGCCCTACGGAGGGTTCGTGTCGGTCCCGTTGCCCTCTGCCGCCGCCACCGAAACCTGACCCTTAGTTGGCGATCCCAAATCAACATGCAACATCGTAAGGCGGCGCTGGGAGCCGCTGATAATGAGCTCGCCCAAAACGATGCGTCCGAAGTTCTCGACGTAGATGACGTTCCCGTCTACTTCGAACCCCGGAGCGCTGGGATTCTTCACTATGAACAGGGGAACGATAGTGAACCCGCCATCGTATTCGGGTAGCTCGCCCGTGTCTTTGCAGCGAAACCACGGAAAGTATCTCCGCTTGTTTTCCGGCAACTCAGCGTCCGGCGCGGCAAATGTGTGCCGGGTAAAGGTCGTCCGGAAGTCCTTTTTATTGTTCCTATAATGATCGCGCAGCTTTTCCAGCGTGTCGAGCTCATGATACAGGTCGACGTTTTCCTCGAGCTCGATATCCCTTCCGGCAATCCGCAACTTAAAAAATGCCGACCCTTGCGGGGAGATCTGGTGCTCTCCTCCTACGGTGTGTATGGAAGTGATGCGCGCCGTAATATCCTCAGCCATTACTGTGTCGCACAGATTGAATCCCTGCACGGTCGCAGTTGCCAGCGTCTCATTCGCGTCGGCCTCCCGGTTATAGCTCCCGGTCGCCTTCGAGTGGGCTCCGCGGTGTGACAGGAGCCCGCGCAAACTGTAAGTCCGCTTGCGATTGGAGCTCAGGCCGCCAAAGGGTGGCAGTGCGCTCGCCGCCTGCACGTCGATCAATTCTTCGAAGGGGTGGGTGATCCGGCCCGATAGGCCCACCGCATGGGCGTGAAAGAGATATCTCGGTCTGTCGTTCATCGGCTATTCCGTCAACGTGAAGGGAACCCGTGCAACGGACATTCTATCGCTGGAACCCCCGCGAAAACCATAAATCGTGAGGAAATAAGCGCCGGATGGGAGGGCGCTGGGCCGCAGCGATACGGATAGATCGGCTGGGGTTGCCGCGATCTCGTTCTGCAGCACCACGCGATGATCGGTTGCGGTTTCCAGTTCGGCGGCGTAACGCGTATACGCCTCCTCCCATTCATGGGCAATCGTTACCGTAAAAATCGGGCTCCGTTTGCTGAAGGTAAGGGTTTGTGCCGCCCGCGCGGCACGGATTGCGATAGCCGGCCCCAGGGCCAGCTCCCCGGATTCCGTTCGCTGGCGCAGCCCCGGAATCACGACCAGGTTCTGATAGCCGGCGAGGACCAGCAGGACCAGTGACGCGGCCAGCGCAGCCGCCGGCGCGAAGCCCCATTCGAGCCCCAACCACCGCTTCCAGGCCGGCACCGGCGCTGGCCGCGGAACACTCGCCGGCTCGCGAAACACCTGCCGGGCAGTCACCAGAAGCGCGGTTCCAGACTCCAGGGCCTCAGCGCATTCCGGACAGTCGAAGTAGTGCTTTTCGAACTCTTCCTGCTCCGATTCGCTTAATTCTCCAAGGAGATACTGCTCTGCAGCGAGTCTCCTGGTTGCCTCCGCGTGATCCATCATACGAACTTGTCCCGAGTATACCGAACCGCCTGCCTTACCCTAGTACCGGATAGCCCGGCCTTTCAACTGTATGTGATGACCGGAGACCGGGCGTTACAAATTCCGTGGCTCCGGATCGGCAAGCGCCGCCGCGATCCGGGCCGTATAATAGGTTTTCCAAAAAGGGGAACCCGTGTCGGCAGCCACAGACGCCTTTGTTAGCCAAAACCGCGACCGTCTTTTGAACGAATTAAAGGAGTTTATCCGGATTCCGAGCATCAGCACCTTGCCGGAACACCGCCCGGATATCGACCGCGCCGCCTCCTTTGTGGCGGACAGTCTGGCGAGAGCCGGGATGGAGCACATCGAAGTCATTCCCACGGACAAGCACCCGTTGGTCTACGCGGATTGGATGCACGCCCCGGGCAAACCCACCGTGCTCTGTTACGGACACTACGACGTGCAACCCGCAGACCCGCTTGAACTTTGGACCAGCCCACCATTCGAGCCCACCGAGCGCAACGGGAACCTCTACGCCCGGGGCACGGCCGACGATAAGGGGCAGATGTATATGCACATCAAAGCCATCGAGGCCTTAAGAGCCGTCAATGGCAAGCTGCCCCTGAACGTGAAGTTTCTAATTGAAGGCGAGGAGGAAGTGGGCGGCGCCTCGATTGCCAGGTACATCGCGGAGCATGCGGACAAACTGCGTGCCGACGTGGCGCTGGTATCCGACACCGCGATGTATGCCGAGGGGATGCCGACTCTGTGTATCGGGCTGCGCGGCTTGATCTATGCCGAAATCGAAGCTTCGGGCCCGATGCGTGACCTGCATTCCGGCCTGTACGGCGGCGCCGCGCCCAATGCGGTCTCGGGATTGATCGAATTGCTGGCCAAGGCGAAGGACGATCGCGGCGTCATCCAGATTCCGGGAATTTACGATGCAGTCGAGGAACCTGCGCCCGCGGAACGGGAGAGTTGGAGCCACCTGCCTTTCTCCGAAGCGGATTTTCTGGCTCGGGAGGTGGGCTCGGGCGCGCTCATTGGAGAGCCGGACCGCTCGGTGCTGGAGCGCGTCTGGTCGCGGCCCACTTTCGAAGTCCACGGGATTGCCGGCGGCTTTACGGGAGCCGGCTCGAAAACGGTCATTCCCGCCCAAGCCGTCGCGAAGGTGAGCTTCCGGTTGGTCCCCCGGCAGGACCCCGAAAAGGTGATCGCGGCCTTCCGGGACTGGGTGCGCGGCAACACACCGCAAGGGATCCAAATATCCGTCCGTATCCTGAACGCTTCCCCTGGGCTGGTAGTCAACCCGGAACATCCAGCCATTCGAGTAGCGGCGCAGGCGTTCGGGGAAGTCTTTGGCAAGCCCACCGTGTTCATCCGCTCCGGCGGATCGATTCCCGTTGTGGGCGACTTCGCCGCCCACCTGGGAATTCCCACCGTGCTCATGGGTTTCGGCTTGCCCGACGACGGTCTGCACTCACCCAACGAAAAGTACAAGCTGGAAAACTACTACAAAGGCATCATGACCATCGCCCACTTCTTCGAGCAATACGGAGCGGGGCCGTAGGATAGCGGGTGTCTTGGCCGCAACCGTTGCAAAACTCAACAGTTAGATCGGACCGGTTCGGTGCGAAATTAAGCGCAGCGCTGGGGCATGTCGCGCAAATCACGTCCCGGTGGTGCGCTCGTTTCGCAGCGGTTTAGGCCGATCCGAAGCGGATTCCCGCATGGTCCTTCAAGTGCTGTCCTGGGCGCCATGCCATCGTCTTTCCTGCCGCTCTTCCAATGGGCCGACGGTTCCTGGCTCAGCCTGGAGATTCGGAGTTCGCGGTGGCAGTTTGCTGTGCTGGAGATGATCCACCTCGTCGGCCTGACGATATTCCTTGGATCACTTGTGCTGATCGATTTGCGCCTCTTTGGATTCGGAGTGCGCGGGATGCGGCCCGCCGAACTGGCGCGAGACCTTTGGCGCTGGAGCCGGATTGGAATGGTCACTGTGCTGGGTTCCGGAGTCGTTTTGTTTTTTGGCGAGCCGATGAAGCTGTACGGAAGCCCGGCTTTCTTCGTGAAGATGGTGTTTCTGGTTGCCGCGATCCTGGTTCAAGTCACCCTGTTCCGGCAGGTCAGATCGCAAAAGGCAAATCCCGAATCCCTTGCTGACACGGTGATCGGAACGCTGTTACTGGCGCTGTGGTTGGGCGTGGGGCTCGCCGGCCGCGGCATCGGATTTCTATGAGGTGTTTTGGAGGAAAACCATGAGAGCGAAACCGGATCTGGTTCCCGAATGCGATCTGCATGGCGAACGGATGAATCGAGCCGAATACCCGGCTGCGACGCTGGGGCTGGAGGGCCGCCGCGATGTGCACGTCTGGCGCTGCACGCATGAAGGATGCCATCGCTTCTTTTATGGGACGCTGGGCTACCGGACTCGCTTGGCCGAGAACGGCTGCACCACGCCGCAGTGCCCGCGGGAAGGCGCCTTCCTGGTAGTTCAGGGGGATCTCGGCTCATACATCTGCCCGGTGGATGGCTGCCGCACTGTCAGGCCGTGGCATCC
>PSRJ01000160.1 GCA_003175985.1 Terriglobia bacterium | reverse complement strand
CCTGGCCGGCAACCTGCTGGGTGTTGTGCGTGTCGCCCTCACGGCCTACCTGCTGGGCACGCACAGCCGCGCAGATTCTCTGGCCGTAGCCATGGGGCCGCTGGACACGCTGAACTCCGTTCTGATCAACAGCATGGTTTTTGCGTTCGTCCCCATGCTGACGGCCCGTTCCGGCGCGGAGCGCGTGGCGCTATTCCGGAAGCTGCGCCGCGCGTTTGTGTGGGTGTTCGTGGCTGTCTCCGGAGTGGTGATCGCCCTGGCGCCCTGGCTCATGCGAGCGCTGGCCCCCGGGCTTAGCCCCGAATCTTTTCACGCAGCCGTCAACCTGCTCCGCATCCTGGCGCTTTCCACCACTGCCGGAGGCGTCGCGGCGCTGTACTGGGCTCTGCTCTATACCGAACGGCGCTTCGGCCCCACGGCCTTCTATCAGGCGACGCTCAATGTGTTCATCATTCTCGCCGCAATCAGCCTTTGGCGCCAGCTCGGAGTGTACGCATTTGCCGCCGGCTACACCTTGGGAGCCTGCGTGCAGCTCGCTATCGTGCATCGCGCGGCCCGTGCGACACTGGCAGCGGCCGGCTTTGCGCAATGTTCGATTCGCTGGCCGGAGATTCTGGCCAAGCCCGCTTTCTTTCTCGTGTATGCGGCCGGGCTCGGCTTGAATATCACGTTCACGCGGGCCTACGCCACTCACGCCGGTCCCGGAATGGCCGCGGCCCTGGAGTATTGCATGCGCGGCGTTGGTGTGCCGTTAGCGATCCTCGTGAACCCTTTGGCCAACTCACTGTTGCCCGAGATCGCGCGCTTGCGCAGCGGTTTCCGTTTGCCCGAAGCTTTCCGTCTGATCCATCGCACTGTGGGGCTGGCAGCATTAGTGGCGGTAGCCGGTTGTAGCTTCGCGCTTCTGTTCCGGACGCCCGCCATCGCGCTCCTGTTCGAACGCGGCAACTTTACGGCGGAATCCACACGGCTCGTTTCCGCTGTGTTCTTGGGTCTGGGGCCGACGCTAGTCGGCTGGAGCCTGCTCGAAATTACCTCGCGCTCGCTATTCGCGCTCGATCGCCCCTGGCCGCCCGTATTGGCGGCACTCGTCCCCGTGCTCGTCAACGCCACTCTTACGTTGCGTATCGGTTCCTCGCAGCCGCAGTGGATCGGCATCGGGGCTTCCGTCGGCGCGCTGACAGGATTCGCGGTTCTGTTCCTGATCGTCGCCTTCCACCGCAAACGATGGCTGGAAGAGGGCGAAGCGCTCCGCGCCGCCGCGGGCCCCATCACCGCGTCCGCCAACTTGTAGCATTCGGGCGATCGATCCCTCCTATTTTTGAAAACGATATTCCGAATCTAGAAGACCTGACGCCCCGATTCACTGATTCTGAATGGATTAATACTGGCAATCGGGTTGCAATTCACTCGGCGGGGTTGAAGAGGTTTTAAAACTTTGGTGCGTTGCCTCCCACGGGGCATCATTCGCTACCCCACTTCGGTTCCATCTGCCGGAGTGGGGTTTTTCTTTTGGTAGACTGTTAATTCTCAACAAATGACAGGACTCTACGCCCGCTGGATCGACGGGTGGGAGCGGAAGCTGGCGACGCGCGATTCCAACCGCGTGGTGCGGCCTTTCGAGTGGGGAACCGACTGGCTGGCGCGCCTCGATTTCCCACGAATTCCCGCGGAAGTGAATGGCGACGCCCCGGTTTTGCTCTCCCGCTTTGCCCGGGAGGCCGTCGAATCGTCCGACCGGTTCTTCAGTTATCCCCCGGTCGGCGACTACCGTTTACAGGAAAGCACGCTGACCTTTACCAGCCCCGTTTCGTCGGCCTGCCCGAAAAACGACACGGTTCAGGCGCTTTGGTTCCCGGCCCCCAAAGATCGCGGCCGCGCTCTCGTCATTCTTCCGCAATGGAATTCGGGACCGGATGGACACGTGGGCCTGGCCAGATTGCTGAACCGCTTTGGCATCAGCGCCTTGCGGATGACCATGGCATACCATGCCGAGCGCATGCCGCCCGAACTGGAACGGGCCGATTACCATGTCTCGAGCAACATCGGCCGCACGATCCATGCCTCGCGGCAATCCATCATCGATATCCGCGCCTGCCTGGACTGGCTGCAACAGCGCGGCTACGAGCGCATCGGCATCTTGGGCACGAGCCTGGGGTCGTGCATGGCCTTCATCGCCGCAGCCCATGACACCAGGGTTCGCGTGGGAATCTTCAATCACGTGTCGATGTACTTCTCCGACGTGGTTTGGACGGGGCTTTCGACGCAGCATGTGCGACGCGGGTTCGCCGAAGAGGTCAACCAGGAGCAGCTCCGGAGCTATTGGTCCGTCATCAGCCCGGCCTCTTATCTGTCTCGCCTGCGCGGCCGGAAAATGGACAGTCTCCTGGTCTGGGCGCGTCACGATACCAGTTTCCTGCCCGTTTACTCGAAGCAGGTTCTGCAGAGTTTCCGGGAACTACGGCTGCCGCACCGCATCTTCACTTTGCCGTGCGGCCACTATACAACCGGGCAGTTCCCCTTCAACTGGATGGACGGCCTGGCGATGTGCCGGTTCGCCTCCCGCCACTTGTAAGCCGCGGCAGGCGCAACTCTTTTTCGCAGAATAGCCCTTTAGATACAAAAAGTTGACAGCTCCTCCGTCGCATGAGAATATGGAGACATCACTGGGAAAGGAGGTGGTCCAGTAAAAATGGATAGTAGTATAAAACCGCGCGAGGTGGCCGACTGTTAAAGTCGAGCCTCTAATGCTGAGATCCCGTCCAGTAGCGGGATCACGTTCCTGTGGACCGGCTGCCTCTCGCGTCAGTTGAGCCTCAGGTATCCTAAAAGGCTACAGCCCCCGTGGATTCTTGGAGTCCACGGGGGTTTTGCTATACTGAAGTTTCTCGAAAGGAATCCCCGTAACATCATGAAGGCCGGTATTCATCCTGCGTACAACGAGGTCAACGTCATCTGCGCGTGCGGACACACGTTTAAGACGCGTTCCACGCACAAAGGCGATATCCGCGTGGAAATCTGCTCCTCCTGCCACCCGTTCTTCACAGGCCGCCAGAAGCTGGTGGACACGGCAGGCCGCGTAGACCGTTTTGAAAAGAAATACAAAGCTACCCGCGGCGCGAAGAAAGCGCAGCCCACGGCGTAGCGCCGATTTCCCTTTATCTTTGTTGTTTTTCCCGCTGCTGCTGCCGCAGCTTTTCCCGTTCGGCCCGGAACTCGGTGTAGGCGGACTTTTGATCATCCCGCAGGATGGCGTTCATCTTCTCAACCCTGCGGGCTTCAATCGCTTGCATTTCCGCACGGGACCGGGCACGGGCGTCATCGAACTGGGTGCGCGTTTCGTCCATGATCCGGTTGACCTGGTCAATCTGTTGCGGATCGAGGTGGACCTTCGCGCGAATGGCTTCGATATACCGCCGCCGGAACTCTTCCGGACTGGTTTTGGGCAGGCCTCCCGTGACCGCCGTCACGGTGTTCACCGAGTACAGCCTGTACGACAGCCCGCCGACCAGCGCGCCGCTGACAAATACTACCACCAGATACAGACCGGTTGAGAGCTTCGATCTTGTAGGCATGCGGGCGTTCACTGACGTTCGCTGAGAATCAGGTGGACCGGAGCCACCATGTCCGGCGTTTCAATCGTGTTGGCCTCTGCGAGTGTTTCCAGGTAAGTAGAGTAGTAAATCGGATTCCGCGGGATCGCCATGTAAACACCGAGCGCCACGGAAGCCGCCATGGCTGCCGTCACCAGCGCACTCGCCATGCGGCGGAATGAAAATGCGGATCTTTGCCGCGTTTCAATTCTATGCCAGAGATGAGGCATGAAGTTTGAGCTGGGCTCCGGCGTGGGACACGCCTTATGGTAAGCCCGAAACAGTGTATCCAGTTGGTCGTCGCTGCTGCCGTGAATCAGATCCATCAGTTCAACCCGTTCTTGCCGGCTCCTTGCCTTTCGGTACTGCTCCGAAAGCCTTTAATACGCGCTGCCGGGCCCGGAATAGTCTGACCTTTAGAGCATTCTCGTTGATGTTGTATATCTTTTCAAGCTCTTTTAACGAAAGCCCTTCCAGTTCCTTCAACATGAGCAGGATCCGATCGGCTTCGGAAACTGCCCCCAACAACGCATCTACGGATTCGCGGATTTTTTTCTGCTCCCGCTCATCCTGCTCCACCCGCCCGCCCGCCAGAGCATCAGCCATCATCATCTGCTGCTCCGAAAGGTCGGACATCCGATACTCCTGACGCCGCCGCTGCTTGCGCAAATAGTCGTAAGCCGCGTTCACCGTCAGGCGGTACAGCCAAGGCTCAAAGACCTCTGCCGTTCTGAGTTGGTCGAGCGAAAAATAGAGCCGCACAAAAACTTCCTGTGCGACGTCCTCAACGTCCTCAGGGCGGGCTATCAACCGCGTGATAGTCCCTAATATTCGCTTCCGATAAGCCAGGATGATTTCGTTAAACGCCGCGCTGTCACCATCTTGCGCACGCTTGATGAGCTCGAAATCAACCAGCATGACGGACCCCTGCGGGGACCGCCCGGCTGCAGCTTACCGTTGCATGCATAGGCGTCCTGGCCTGGATACAGGTTACAAAGGATTGAAAACGAAAGAACAAGTTACCCATCCCGGCGGGCCGCGGTCCCATCTGGACCGGCATTCCCAGCCGCCCGTAACGTTATGTGTTCGCTAATATTACCGCAAACCTCCAGGCGCGGCTATGGCTCAAAAGTATTGGACGCGGCCGCTTGCGCAAGCGCTACTCCCCCCGCACCAGATCCATGGGCCGGACCCGCAATGCCGGATAAATACACATCCACCCGGCGAAGTTCACCACTAGAACGGCGCCCGCGGCAATGCCTCCGGCCGACAGCCAGGAGAAGGCAAACGGCCAGCGGCCAACCAGCGACACGAGCACGACTCCGGCAACCAAGTAACCCAAGACTGTGCCGATTCCCGCCGCCACCAGCGTGGAGATTGACAGTTGTAACGTAATCAGCCTGGCGACGACCCCGGCTCTTGCGCCTAAAGCCTTCCAGATAGCGATCTCGCGCCGCCTTTCCGCTTCGGAGGCACTCACAAATGCGATCAGAACTACGACCTCGGCGCCCACGATCAACCACGACATCGTAGCGAGCATGGAAGTGGCGATCTCCGCCGTGCCGCGGATCGCCTCAAACAACTCATCGCCGGTCGCTACGGCGGAGCCGGGAAAGCGGCGGCCGGCGGCCCGGCGTACCTGATCGAGACGGGCCGGATCGATCCGCGCGGCGATGTGATGCAGCACGTTCTGGCCGGCAAACGACGGGCACGGGAACGAAAGACTCTGCCAGATCTTACGAACCGAATCGACCGGCCTTACCGCAGAAACCCGTGCTTGAAAGTGGCGTCCGTTGCCGGAAAGGTCCAACATGGACCCCGCGTGCGCATCCAACTGCGCTGCCACCGAAGCAGCCAGCTCCACACCGGATTTGATTTGGCCCGAACAACTCGACAGCCACATGCGGTTGACGGGACGGTGCGCGAGACCGGCCGAATCCGGCTCGCGCCCATCC
>PSRJ01000231.1 GCA_003175985.1 Terriglobia bacterium | reverse complement strand
CGCTCTCGTCGCGGGCTGCACGATTCTCCGCCGTGGGCGGCCGGCGAGCGCCGCCGGTGCGCGGCCGGCCGGCGCTCCGCACAGCCACATCCGGCCTGTAATTTGCAAACCGAAGTTGGAATTCGTAATCGGCAGTCACAGGGAAATGAAAGCTGCCGTAGAGCGCGCCGCGCATCGAAAAGGGCAGAACATTGCCTGTCGCCGGGCTATCGTCCTGAGCTTTCTTGGGCGTCAGTTTGGCGAGGAGGGCCGGCTTCGGCTGATAACTTTCACCGAAGACCGCCGCTCGCGATACCGTACGCGCGGCATTCAGGTACTTTTCCAGGAGCAGCGGAGAGACCGATAGGACATCCCCGATGTTATCGAAGCCATAGCCTGAATCGTCGGTAGGAAACTCCTCGGCTGGCCGAACCGAGACACCGAGCAGATCACGAATGGTGTTGTCGTACTCGACGCGATTCAGGCGTCGCGCGGTGACGCGTCCGGGATCGGGATTGGCCGCCGGCGCTGGAGTCCCCAGCAGAGCCTCGACCCACGAGGTCACGGCAGTCACTTCGGCCTTGGAAGGAGCCGGCATCGGCGGGGGTGGCATCTTCGCCGACCGGAGTTTATCGAGAACCTTCTCCCAGACTTCAGGCCTTTGCGGCGCCAGGTTCGAATTGCGAAACGCTTCCAGATTGAGATTTGCGGTGGCTAACTTTTCGCTGTGGCAGCTAAAACAGTTCTTCGCGAGAACCGGCAAAACCGATTGCCCGAAATCGGCTGGAAGGCCCTTTGCCGCAGAAGCCTGTGCATGAAGAACGGCCACGGGGGCACACACCATCGCGGATACAGCAAACATCCCCAGCAGCTTCCCGTTCACCGAGCGGCCCCCTCCAGCGCTATTGAAACACATTACCAGAGCTCAAAACAGGAGCCGGATTGACAATTGGATGGATCGAGGCCGCGGATTCAGCGCTGTGGCGGTCACGACTCCGAACGTCTGGGTGTTGACATCGCGGCCAGGAACATCGAACGTGGGTGTGTTCGTCAGGTTGAATGCTTCGCCTTTAAGCTCCACTTTGTACCGCTCCTTCACCACAAATGTCTTATAAAGCGAGGCATCGAGATCAAACATCCGATTACTCATCAGATTCGGGATGGTTCTGCCCGCGTTACCGAAAGTGAACGGCGCGGGCACCGAGAAGGCCGCCTTGTTGAACCAGTTGGTCAAGCTCTGTTTGGCCGAATGATCATCCACACCGGCCACCACGTTCGGCCGCTGAAGGTTGTTGCCTGACTGCAGAGCAATGGTCTGGCCGCTTTGCAGCGTCATGATGCCGTTGAGATTCCAGCCGCCCAGCACCTGCCGCTTCCATCCGGCAGAGTTGAAGAAAGGCTCTTGCCACAACGCCGTGATCACGGCGCGCTGCGGAATATCGTAAATACTCTTGGAACGCTCGTTCCTCAAGTTATACCAGCTCACGATGCCCGTCTCCGGCGTCCCGCCCGTTCGGACCGCTCCGCCGGATCCAACCGCCGCGTCGAGCAGCTTGCTGATTGTATACGACGAGAGAATTGAGAATCCCTGCGAGAACCGCTTTTCCACTTTGAGCGCAAAGGCATGGAAGATGGAATCTCCCAGGTAGCTCCACCCGCCATTGACGCCGGTATATTGCGGGTACGGTAACAGCGTTTGTTGCCGCGACACGGTCGGCGTGCTTAAGGGGCCGGAAGCAATCGTTCCGTAGAATGGGTTTGCAACTTGGGCGTTCAGGGCATTCCCCAGTCCGAAGTATTGAGGATCTAGCTGATCGAGATTGCGGCCCTGCAGAGTCTCCAGGTGCACGCCCCGGTTCCCGAGGTATGCGCCCTCGAAAAGCCAATTGTTCCACGGCGAAAATTGCAGTGTGAAATTCCACTGCTGGGCATAGCCGGGAAATGCGTTACGCAACTGTCCCGCAACGCTCGTCCCAACGCCGGTGGAAAGCCCCTGGCTGCTTCCCGTCGGAAAAAGCAGGCCACTGGGGAATGGATTATCGATGGTATTGTATGGCGTCAAGCCGTTGTCGAGCGACGCAATCATAGTAGTCGTGATGCCGAAACCGGTTGAGGCGGGGTTGAGTATTCCTTTTTCCGGAACCCAGAAGATGCCATATCCTCCGCGCACCACCAGCTTCCTCATCGCCTGGTAAGCGAATCCTAGCCGCGGCGAGAAATGCTTGTAAGACACGTCAACCACGCCCCGGGGGACACCATTGACCCCCGGAAAGGTTGTACCGCCCTGCAAACTAAGACTGGAGACTTGCAGCGGCGATTTAGCGTACGGATCGAAATTAGTCATCTCGTTGTACCGGTCCGTAAACGGTCCCTGATACTCCCAGCGGAGACCCAGGTTCAGTGTCAGCTTTTGGAAAATCTTCCAGTCATCCTGCGCGAAGATGGCATGGTCGATCTCCTGCTGTTCATGGCTTGGCTGGTAAGTGAAGCTCCCGCTCGCCGCTGTACCTAATTCCAGGGAGGCTAAGCCGTAACCGGAAGTTTGGCTGGCGACTGTCGGATTCGGTCCCTGGGTAAATCCGCGATTGAACACAAAGGTCAGGGGGGAGCGGTCCAGCGGAAAGCCGCGATACAACGTGAATTGATATCCGGTTTTGATGGTGTGCGCGTGATAAATCTTCGTAAGCGAAGCAACGTTGCCCCACGTGTATGCCGCGCGATTCCCGATCGCGGATCCGTAGCCTCCGAGGATTCCTCCGAAATCGGCGACCGTCAAGCCTGGAAATTGCACTGAGCCGGGCTGCAACTGGCTCACCAAAGATTGCGGCAGCCCCAGCGATGTTAAAGGAAAGCCGGTTTGGGCGTACTTCCCGACGTAGCTCCATGGTGTCGATTGATCGTAGTCCCGATTGATCCCGGACCGGGCATCCAATAACAGCGTGGGACTGAGGCTGTCGGTGAACGAGATGGCGCCGCTGTGCCGCGGCACATAGATCACTTTCTTGTCGTTGTCCAGAGCGTTCTGAAAGAAGCTGCCATTGGGCACCGACTCGTTCAAGACGTCCCTTGTGTAGCGAACCGAAAGGCGCCGGGAGGCACTCATGGCCCAATCCACCTTCACCCCACCAGTCTGCCGGTCCGTAGGAATATTGCCCAGCAGGAAAAGGTTGGACGTACCGGTAACCGGATTTCCTGGCAGATTCGGCAGCGGGTAGAGATCGAAGAACCCCTTGGCGAATTGACTGATCCTGTTCGGGGGAATGACATTGCCCGAAAAAGGAGTTCGGATCGATTGGCCGGGCGCTGCCGGGTTCGGCACGGTCGTCAACGGGTCATAGATGGTAATCAGTTGGCCGTTGCTCGCAAACGTTTTGGAGAAGTCGCCCGAACGTTGCAGGGCCGTAGGCGAGTTAATGGTTTCCGTCGCTGAAAGATGTTGAATGAATCCCTCAAAGTTTCCAAAGAAGAAGAGCTTATCGCGCTTGATCCGGCCACCCAGAGAACCGCCAAATTGATTCTGATGTACCGGCGCCAGCGGAGTTCCCGCTGCATTGGCAAAGAAATCGTTGGCGTTGAGCGCCGTGTTCTGGATGTACTCGAACAACCCGCCGTGAAAGCCGTTCGTTCCCGACTTGCTGACGACGCTGATTACGCCGCCTGTTGTGCGGCCATACTCCGCCGACATGGAATTCGTAATAACCTTAAACTCCTCGGTAGAGTCCGTCGTCAGGAACGTGTTGGCGCCGGCTGCGTCGCCCAGCTTGTCATTTGGCACGCCATCCATCAAAAAGCCGCTCGTCAAAGGCTGCCCGCCTCCGATATTGATGGCGCCTATCCGCCACGAAGTCAAAATTTGCTGGCCGAAATATCCCACGCCCTTTGCCGTGGGTACGAGGTTTGCCAGCCCCATCGGATTGCGCGAGTTGAGTGGAAGCTCCAGAACTTTTTGGCTGTCCACAGTTGTTCCGACTTCGGAGCTATTCGGTTCCAGCAGAGGCGTCCCACCCGCCACCTCCACGGTTTCCGTGACGGCGCCCACCGAAAGCACGACTGGCACCGCCATCGACCGGTCCGCCTCGACAATGATTCCTCCGCGTTGGAAGCTCTTGAAGCCCTGGTTGCTCGCCGCAATCAAATATGTGCCGGGCTGCAAGAGCAAGAACTGAAAGTTCCCGGCGGCGTCTGAAATCGCGCTCTGCGTCACTCCGGTGCCCGTATTCGTTAGCTTGACTGTGCTGCCAACAATGGCTGCCCCCGAGGAGTCTGTCACGGAACCGGTTACAGAGCCGGTGATTTGTTGTGCCACGGCAAGCGGTGGAATCACGATCGACAGTGCGATTGCCAGGCTCAGAATGGACAGGCGGGATTTCGCCGGAAGCAAACGACTCATTGTTGCCCCCCTTCGGATCGCGTCAGAATACCGATACGATTCGATGTTCCTGAGAATTATGCTTCTCCCACCGGGGGGTGTCAAGCCTACCGTGAAGGCTTCAGCTTTGCACCCTCGGAATAAACGCCGATCCAATGGTTCGTGAAGCGCAGGTAGGCTTGCGGTGAAACAGCGGGCATGTGACATTGCACGCAATCAGACGGCTGTTTCGCAATGCAGACGGGCTTGGGCGGATGAGATTCCGCAGTGTGGCAGGTACGGCAGCGTTGATCATAGGCTGCATCGTCTTTTTGAAGCGGTGTATGGGGATCGTGGCACGTCAGGCAAGATAGCTTTCCACCGCTTCTACGAAAACAGGCGCTCTGGCTTAGATAAACCGGCTCGTGCCGCAGATTCCACGGCACATTCCAGTCTGTCGTGACCCCCAGAGGCGCAGGCTGGCGGTGGCAGTGGCCGCAAAATTGGTTCAGTTCCGCGGCAGACATTCGTTTTGGGTTCTGAATCAGTGTTCGAGCGCGTTCCGTGTTGCCCGACAGTGCCGCCGCACGATGCGATCCACCGGCCCCGTGGCACGCCTCGCAACGAACCCCTGGTTCGCGCGGGCGGATCTCGCGTTCCGGACCGACGGATACCGGCCCCGTCGAGTGGCATTCGAAACATTTCAGCATGCCGGTCCCTGGATCGAGGGGCTTGTAAAGCATACCCATCGCCTGCTGCAAGCTAGTCGCGGAGACCGCGTCCTGTCCGGGAGTGGGCGCAAACGATCCGATTGCGGAGTAATAGGTCAGATAATGCTCCAGGTACCAGTCTTCGTTTATTCTTGTAACGAAGGTGACCGCCTGTTGGCCTGCGCCAAACGCCCATTCCATCGGGATATCCATCACATCTTTGCTGTCGGCCCCGCGAACCCTGATTTCGTTCTTTTCATTCACCAACCGGAAACGAAAATTCGGCGGCCGCAAGAATTGTGCTGCGGGGGAAAACGACGATACGAGCGGGTGCTCCCGTGCCGGAAACAGCGATCTGGAATGCTCACTTCTCGCTTGCTGTTTGAGTTGACCAGGATGGCATGCGCCACACGCCGCGGCGCCGATGTATTCGGGTTTCTGAGCGGCGCCAGCGGCAGCGCTTGAGATCGCAACGCTTACTAAGAGTTTGCCTGCGCGGCGCAGATAGCTGATAGCCTAGTTCCTCGCGGCCGGACCCATCGCGATGAATTCGAGCGTAGCGCCCTCGGGCCCGGTTCCATCGTAGTGCATCTGATTGGGGATGTCGTGGACCACGCCTCCCGGCCCGACGGCCACGGTGTTCTTCTTATCGAACTTCGCTCCCGTGCCGATCAAGAAGGTTCCGGCCAGCACGGTGATGAATCGCTCATTCGGATGAGAATGCGGCTGGCTCCAATCGTCGGGGCCCCGTTTGGTGACTTGCACGTACAGGCCGGCTTTTGCCGGATCGCCAAACAGAGTCGCCGTTTTGCTGGCGCTGCCCGGACGCTCTTTAAAGTCAAACTGATCGGACAGTTTGAAATCTCTCGCATTGCGGTCGATGGTAACAACCTCGGCTCCGTAGAGGACCATCAAGTTTCCTGCGTTCGGGTGAACCTGGCCAACGCGTTTGTTCATCCTCGCCGGCGAGTCCGAAAACATCGCCACAGCGAGCAATCCCAAAGTCAAGGCCATCCGCCGAATACCGCGACTGCCGAGCTTGAACATGGTGAATCTCCTTCCTCAAAGAATAGTCCGGGAGCGCCGGCGCGTCCAACCTCTCTTATTGTGACGCCAGCGCTTGCACGGCTTGAAACGTGTCCGCCTCCTCGGGCGGCTTGTCGGTACGATAGCGCTTCACGCGGGCGAAACGCAAGGCCAGCCCGCTCACGTACCTCGGACTGATCTGAATGTCGCCGAACGCGATCTCCACTACGATCTTGGGCTCGACATACACCGTGTACGAGTCGCGGCCGATTTCGATCTTCAGCAACTGCTCGGTCTGCCAGGCCAGCATCTCGTCAGTCAAACCTTTAAAGGTCTTGCCGAGCATGGCGAAGCCGCCTGTATCGGTATCGCGAGCGCCCAGATGCAGGTTGCTGAGCCAGCCGTGCCGGCGGCCGTGCCCCCACTCCGCGGCCAGTATCACCAGATCGAGAGTGTGCGCCTTTTTCACCTTCAGCCAGCTTTGTCCGCGCGCGCCGGCGGCGTAACCCGCTTCCAGCGATTTCGCCATAACGCCTTCATGCCCCGCTTCCAAGGCTCCGCGCAGGAACTCGGCTGCAGCGGAGGGGTCTCCCGTAAGCAGGTGCGGCGCTATCGCCGCCGGCGGGGCCAGTTCCATGAGCGCGGAAAAGCGGCGGCGCTGCGGTTCATCGATCAGCGATTGGCCATCGAGATATAACAAGTCGAACCAGTAGGGAGTAAGTGGCAGCTCGGCGCGCACGCGATCCAGGTCGATTTTGCGGCCGAAACGGCGGGCAGTGACTTGAAAAGGGTGCGGGCGCCCCTGAGGAGTAAGCGCCAGCGCTTCACCTTCCAGGATCCAATCGCTTCCGGGCATGGCGCGGGCGGCCTCCACGATCTCCGGAACGGCGGCGGTGACGTCGTTGAGCGCTCGTGAGAACACCCTCACGTCATCTCCGGAGCGATGCACCTGTACCCGCGCGCCATCGAACTTGTACTCCAGGGCGGCTTCGCCCAACTCTTCGATTGCCGTCTCGACATCTTCGGCGGTTTGCGCCAGCATGGGCTGCACGGGACGAAAGAGTTGGATATCGCAGCGATCGAGGCCTCTCTCGCCTGATTCCGCCAGCAGGCGCGCCACAACGACGAGATCGCCGGAGAGCATCGCCGCGCGGCGCACACGCCCCGGATTCGCGGCAAAGGCCTTGGCCAAGGCTTCCAGCATGACTCCTTCGAGCGCACCCTGGCGCAATTCACCGTGCAGAAGTGCAGTGAGGAAGGCCTGCTCGGCTGCTGTAGCGCGGGAGTACAAATGTTGGAGAAGGTCGCGTTTCTTTCGCTCGGAACCGGGGCCGGAGATCGCAGTTAGCGAATCGAAGACGCGGTCTACGTCCGCGATTTCCAAACCCGGCTGTTCCGCGGGAAGCACCGCCGCGTCACGCAACGCGGCGTAGCCGACACCAATGCGATTCTGGCGCGGCCGGCCGGAAAGGTACGCCGTCACGGTTTCGATTTCGTTGAGGCCGGCTTGGCGAAGCAGTGAAGAGAGCAGGCCGATCTTCTCCAATCGCCGGGGCGTTTCGGTAACGCGCCGCGATATGTCTACCAGTTGCGCAAGCAGCATGGAGTGTGGGCAAAGCCGTTCTTACTCTCTGTTATATCGGACTTGGGACGGTGCGATATAGTTTGTTACGGAGACCATGCCGATGTTCCAGAACCCGAATCGCGCGGGCCTGCTATCGATTCTCGGGGCGCTTCTTTCCCCGAGCTGATGAGTGCTGCCGCAAGTCCTGGCAGGACTTGGCATATCGCTGGTGAGTGCCGGCTGCCAAATCTGGCTCGAACGGCTGCAGCCGCTTTTCGTTTCTCTGGCTTTGTTGTCGCTGGTGTACCAGATCTGGTTGGTGCGCACACGTCCGCCCAAACGCCGCAAATGGGCCGTCAGGACAGTCTTATCTCTGAGCTTATTGCTTAATATAGTGATATTCGGAGGGTGGATTGCTCTTCTGATCCGCTACCGATGAATGTCCCGTAGAGAAACCCGATGATACGCGGACCCAAGTGGCTCCTTTTACCAGGCCTGGTGTTGGCCGGCATCTTCCCCACCGAGGCCCAAGTGGACAAAGTCGCCATCAAGACGACGGGGATTTCCTGCGGTCTTTGCGCGGGACTCTCGGAAGTGTATTTCCGACGGATGCAGGGCGTCGATCAGGTGAAGATCAGCCTTAAAAATGAGGCCATCCTGCTCTCATATAAACCAGGCGCCCAGTTTGACCCGCAACAGATACGGAAGACGCTCCAACCGCTCGGCGTGGGTGTGGTCCAGTTCCAGATCAGCGCTCACGGCCAGGTCCGGATGAACGGTGGAGAACGCCTGTTCACCGCGGGTAAAGATAAGTTCGTCCTTCTGGACGCGATTGATTCCCCCACTGTTCCGCTCAGCATTCCCGTAGTCGTCGAAGGAATTCTCCTGGATAAGTACACACCGATGGAGTTGAAGGTCCTGAGCGTCAAGACAGGGCCGTAACGGGTGCCGCGACAAGGACACAGGCGGCAAGGTCGCTGCTGACGCGGATCGGTTCCGTGTGGGCCCCCAGGCGTATGGAGTGCGATCCGGCCGCGTTCCTCCGTTCGACGGTAAGTGCGACGCCGGGCATCAGTCCAAGACGCTCCAGTTCCCGCAGCGCGGCGGCACTGCGGTCGGAAACACTGCTGATGGTGGCGGGAGTCCCGAGGGGCCAGCGCGCGAGCGGCACTTCATCCCGCAGGACGCCGGCTTCATATTTCTGCGGTATGACGTGACCGTGCGGGTCGATTTCCGGGTCTCCCAGAATCGCCGCCACGCGGTCTTCGAATCGCTCGGAGATGAAGTGCTCTAAACGTTCGGCCTCCTCGTGCACCTCATCCCAGGAGTACTTCAAGACGTCGTGAAGGAAGAGTTCCAACAAGCGGTGGTGCCGGACCAGTTCCCAGGCCCGCCGCTTTCCCGCGGCGGTGAGCCGGACGCCCCGATGCTTTTCGTACACAACCAAAGAAGGCCGCTGCAAGGCAAGCTTTTGAAGCATCCCGGTGACGGAGGGCGTCCGTATTCCCAGCCTCCCGGCAAGGGCGTTGGTGGTTACCTGCGAAGCTTCTGCTCCCCCGAGTTCGAGGATCGCTTTGAGGTAGTCGTCCACCGATTCCGTGGTTGCCAAGGTTGATTGTTTAGGCACTGCTAGAATCTATCGTAAGCTGGCGCTCCTCCTGATGGCAACATCATAAAGGATTGAACGACTAGCCGCGAATATGTAATATTAGGTATGCCTAATATTGGCTCTGCTCGCTCCTTCCGGGCTCTGGGTTGTCTGGCCGCGTTTGCTTGCTTGCCGGGACGCCTTCTCGCCCAGGGAGAAACGACCAGCGCGATCGTGGGCGCCGTCGCCGATCCGAGCGGGGGCGCTGTGGTAGCGGCCAAGGTAACGATCACCAGCAGCGATACCGGATCGAAGCGCAGCATACCCACCGACGAAGCCGGCCGCTTCAGCTTTCCGCAGTTGAAGCCGGGACCGTACACCGTCAAGGTCGAAGCAGCGGGATTCGAGACCCAAGCCAGCGGATCCATATTGGCAGCACTGGGGCAGAAACAAAGCGTGAACTTCACCTTGAAACTTGCCGCGGCATTGGGAGAGGTGACCGTGAGCGGCAAGGCGCCGCTGGTAAATCCCGAGAACCCGAATACGGCGACCACCCTGAACGCGCCCGCATTGGAGAGCTTGCCGAATCCTGGCGGCGATACGACATACCCGCTCCAGTTTGCACCTGGCGCCTTGATGAACACAGCCGGCAGCGGCAATGACTTCGTCGGCGGCACCAACGGTTACGGGAACGTGCAGTTCAACGGCTTACCATCGCTTTCGAACGGCTACATTGTCGATGGGCTCGAAACCAACGATCCCCTTACGAACCTGAACAGCGGCCTCTCCACCAACCTGGTGTTAGGACTCAATTCCATCGCGGAAGTTACGGTCAACACCCTCTCATATACGGTCGATCAAGGCCGCTACGGAGCCTCACAAGTCAATTACGTCACCAAGTCAGGGACGAACCAGTTCCACGGAAATCTCTACGAATTGTGGAACGGCTCGCGCTTGAATGCCGCGAACTTCTTCACGAACTCCACTCCCGGCAACCAGAAGCCGCGTTCCACGGTAAATCATTTCGGCGGCAGCCTGGGGGGACCGATCCTACACGACAAGCTGTTCTTCTTCTTTGACAGCGAATGGGTGCGGATTGCTTTGCCGATCGTGTCTACGGTGACGGTCCCGACGCCGGCTTTTCAGAGACACGCACTCCAACAACTGCCGCTCGGCGGCAAGGATTCGGTAACTGGCTCCGATTATCTGGCTTCCCCGCAATTAATACCCTTCTATGAGAAGATGTTCCGCCTGTATCAGAATACGGCGGGGACGCCGCTATCGATTTTGGGCTGCCCGTTCGACTCCAATGGACGCCAGGCGCAGGGCGCTCCGCCGAACGGCGATGGCTGCGCCAATCGCCGGACCATCTCGCGCTCGAGCGCTGATCGCGAACAGGTCCAGACCGGCCGCGTCGATTTCAACAGAGACGAGAAGAACACGGCCTGGTATCGCTTTCAATATGACGATGGCTTGCAGGCGGCATACACGGACCCGATCAATCCTCTGTTTAACGCCATCTCCCCACAGCCGCTCTATTCGTTTGCCGCCGGGTACACGCATGTCTTCTCGCCGAAGCTGGTGAACTACTTCAACCCGGCGTTCTCCTGGTACGAGAGCCTTTTCGGACCGGCCGATTTTCCGAAGACACTTGCGGCGTTCCCCATCGTGCTCGAGGGATACGGCGCCAACGCACCCTTCACCACGCTTGGCGGCCTCGACGATACCTGGGTGCAGGGGCGGCGCGCGGCCCGCATCTTCCTCAATGACAATCTGGCCTGGACCGCGGGAGCCCACGAGCTGCGCTTTGGAACCAACACCCGGATCTTTCGGCTGAATGACTATAACTTCGGCCAAGGAATCGTCCCGCTGGTCACCTACACGACTCTGCCGCAGTTCATCTACGGAGTGGCTTCGACAGCGACCAAGACGTTTCCTCTTGCGAACTCGCAGCCCTACAATTTCCTCAACCTGGACCTCTACGCGCAAGACACGTGGAAGGTAACGCCGCGTTTGACTTGGACGTTGGGCATTCGCGCCGCGCACAATTCCAGCCCGGGCAATCCGCACAACGCGATTGCTCGTCTATCGGGCTCTTTTGCCTCGATTTCCCATGAAGTGAACCAGCCGCTGAAGGCAGTGCTCCGGAGCGGTCTCGCCAACATCTACGATTCCGCGCCGCTTGCGATCCTGCAGCCGAGGACGGCTCTCGCGTGGCAAATCGCGCCGCGCACGGTGTTACGGAGCGGCTTCGGCCTTTTCAGCGATATCCTGCCGGGCAGCGTCGTGGACCTCGTTGGAGTAAACCCTCCGTACTCTCAGACGTTCCGGGGAGGCCTCCTCGGAACCGTGGGCGGCGCCGCCATCGCGCCGAACGTACCTGGCAGCGCGATCGACGCGACGGTCGCGGCCAATCAGATATTTCGCACGGGTTTCGCCGCCGGGCAACTCTCCTGCGCATCGCCGCTCGCTAGCCCGGGCGCCTGTCTGCAACCGGCCGCCATCACGGCTGTGCCGGACGGAAAACTGCACGCGCCCTATTTCATCCAGTGGAGTTTTGCCCTGGAACGTGGGGTCGGCGACAACTTCAACCTGCGGGCGCAGTATGTGGGCACGCGCGCTGTGAATCAACCCTACACCACCCAGGTGAACGGCTACCAGACCGCATGCCAGGGGTGTTTCGCGCCGTTCCCTTACGGGGAGCCGGCCGATGCCAGATTTGCCGCAGCCACGCAACTGAACACTGGGGCGAACAGCCATTATCATGCGCTTCAAACGACCGCCGAAAAGCGCCTGGGGCATGGGCTGCAGGCCCAGGTCAACTACACCTGGAGCCGCTGCATCGACACGGTCTCCAATGGCGGATTCCTTCCGTTCTCCGCGGGGGCTATTCTCTCGCCTCTGCCGGGTGATTTGCAGCGCGAACGCGGCCCGTGCGATTACGACGTGCGCCATAACATTACAGCCAGCTATGCCTACGAATTGCCCGTCAAGCTGCGTGGCCGCCTTGGGCTGGCGCTCAATGGATGGCAGATCTCGGGATCGGTATTCCGGCGCAGCGGCCTGCCATTTTCTGTGTTCAGCGCGCCGTATTCCGCCAATGGAAACGGAATCGTTAACGGCGGCGGCCCTCAGTTCGCCAGTGTCGTCGCCGGCGTGCCGCAATACGCGCACGATTCGATTCCTGGGGTGACGCAGCCCGGCACCATTCAGTGGTTGAACCCTGATGCTGTCATTTCCACGGTCGATCCAAGCACCGGCGCCTGCCTCGGCGGCGACAATCCAGGAAACTGCCGGTTCGGAAACCTTGGCAGAAACGCGCTGCGCGGTCCTGCTTTCACCTGGGGCGACCTTTATTTGACCAAGTGGTTCCGCTTGAGCGATCAAATCAAGCTGCGCCTGGACGGACAGTTTTTCAATTTGCTCAATCACCCGAATTTCGGGCTTCCAGTGGTGGGCTATGCAGGTGTGCCCGGCAAGTCTTCTACGCAGACCGGGTTTGGCGCCCTCACCTACACGGTGTCGCCGCCCACGGGCCTGCTGGGAGTGGGGCTGGGGGGCGACAGCGCGCCGCGAATGATCGCGCTCCAGGCGCGGCTCGAATTTTAGTGTCGTTCACCTGGTCTTGTCGACAACCACGCTGCCATCTTTCATTACCCAGCGGACTTTATCGATCACAACCTGTATGTCCGCGAGCGGATCGCCTTCTACGGCCACAATGTCAGCGAAATAACCGGCACGCAGTGCGCCCATCGATTTCTCCTGGCCAAGCAGTTCGGCGCCGTTTACTGTGGCGGCCTTGAGCGCCTGTTCCGGGGTCATGCCGGCTCTTACAAACCATCCCAGTTCGCGCGTGTTTTCACCAAACATCGTGTAGACAGCGTCCGAACCCATGGCGAAGCGCACACCCGCTTTCCACGCTCTCTTTGCCGTTGCCAGATTACGCGCGATGTAGTCGTTCAGGCCCTCCACCGCCTTTGCCGGGTAGCCGAGCAGCTTGTAGTTGTCCACGTAGTAGCGGTTGTGATCGATCGTCGGAACGTACCAGGTTTTGCGTCGCACCATCTCGGCCATCGTAGCGTCGTCAATATCGGTTGCGTGTTCCAGCGAATCCGCACCAGCGTGAACAGCGTCCCGCGCGCCGGTGGGCCCGTAGCTATGGATCGCGATGCGTTTGCCCAGGGCGTGCGCGGCATCCACCGCGGCCTTCATCTCTTCGTAAGTAAATGTCTCAAATTGTGTGACATCCTGACCCGATCCGGTCGAGCCATACATTTTGATATAGTCCGCGCCCGCAAACACTTGAAGGCGCACCACGCGCATCACTTCTGTTGGGCCGGTGGCTGTGTTGGGCGTAATGTTCGCGCCGCGTTGGACCTGCAGCCCGTACCCTGCGACAAACATGCGGGGACCCGTCATCAGCCCTGCGTTGATAAGGTCACGCATGGCGATGTCGGAATAGTTTTGGGCACCCAGATCGCGCACTGCGGTGACACCGGCATCGAGTGTCTTCCTGGCGTTCGCGGCTGCAAGGTACACGACCGCCGCCCCGCGGCCGGCTTGGCCTACCGGATTCTCTTGGAGGTACGTCAAGTGCGTATGGACATCGATCAGGCCGGGAATCGCCGTATAGCGCGACATGTCGAGCGCGCCTGGCGGGCAGGGGCCCACGCTCTCAATTTTGTCACCCGACGTCGTAACGCATGCGTCTTTCTGAACTTTGTCACCGTCCCAAACGGCCGCGAAGCGGTATGAAGAGGCAAATGCCTGCGTGACGAGCAGGACGAATACGCCAACACGAATGCACATGCCCTAAATCATATGGCAGCCCCGCCTCAAAATGGGCGCACACAGGTGTGCCCCGCGGGAGCGGCGAAGAAGTAGGGCTCTGCATCACGGCCGGTTGGGTGTAGAATAGCCCGATACGGAAAGCGAAAAACTCCGGACAAACAGTGCTTTCCATATAGGAGGCCCCGTGCGTTTCGCGACTGCGTTGTTAGCCGCCATCGGACTGACCGTGTCGAGTCCGTTTGCTTTCGCTCAATCTGCCACGCCCGCGCCGGCCGCTGCTCCTGCGCGTGCCCAGAGTACCACTGAGGGGCCGCTCTCCCCCGCGTTCGAGTACCTCGGCACGCTGCGCGCCGAAACAGGGACCCGCACTGTAATCGAAAATGGCCCGCAGGGGACGCGCACGATCGTGCAGGTCGTCGGCGGCCGCTTCGAAGGCCCTCGTCTTAAGGCGACGGTGCAGACGCCGGCCGGCGACTGGATCACGAACCGCGCCGACGGCAGCTACCGGCTCGACGTTCGGCTCACGCTGAAAACCGACGATGGCGCACTGATTCTGGTGACCTACAACGGCATCGGCCAAACAACGAATGCCGGCGCGTCACTGCGCGTTGCACCGCTCTTCGAAACCGGCGATTCGCGGTATGTCTGGCTCACACGGCTACAGGCGGTCGGCGTCGGCGAGCGTGTCGGCACCACGGTCAAGTACGACATTTACGCGCTGAAGTAGACGTCCGGCCCGAGCTGCGCAATTAACCTTCGACTAGTACGAGATCGTTACCTCTTACCGTTTATTCCCAAGGCACGCTTCTAGTCAAACAAGTCCCAATAACTCCGCGAGTTAGCCGCGAAAGTACGTATTTTCGGCGTTGCTACACTAGCTTCGCGAAATGCGGATATCGGCGGTTCTCTGGTTGATCGGATTGTTCTCGGCAGTGCCCGGACAGACGGCCGTTCGGCAGGTCATCCACAGGCAAATGGCTCCCGGATTTTCGGAGGCGCGGATCGTGCGGCGCATGCCCTCGGATGCGTACCTCAATCTGGCGGTTGGACTTCCCGTGCGGAACCCCGAACTGCTCGATCGCTTCCTGGAGCAACTCTCCGACCCATCGAGCCCGAATTATCATCGATATCTCACTCCGGGAGAGTTCACGGACCGGTTCGGCCCGACACCCGAGGATTACCAGGCGCTCACGGAGTTTTTGTCATCGAATGGACTGACCGTCACCGCGACCCACCCGAACCGCACCATTGTGGACGTAAGCGGCTCGGTAGCAGACATTGAACGGGTCTTTCACGTTCGGATGAATCATTATCAGCATTCCACGCGCGGCGCTTTCTACGCGCCGGATGCCGATCCCTCGCTGGATTTCCACCTGCCGATTGCCGCCGTGAGCGGACTGGATAACTTTGTCCTGCCCCGGCCCATGAGTCTGCACGCAGGTTCGTTAGAGGCGGACTCTCCGCTGGTCACAGGCTCCGGACCTGGCGGACTCTTTATCGGCGGCGACTTTCGCGCGGCATACGCGCCGGACGTCTCTCTGACCGGCGCCGGTCAGACCGTCGGCCTGTTCGAACTGGACGGTTTTTATGCGAGCGATGTCCAGGCGAACTTCGATAGGGCCGGTGTATCTCCGGTGCCCGTCCAGACCGTGCTGCTCAATGGATTTAACGGCGCGCCCGGCAACGCCAATATCGAAGTAACGCTCGACATCATGATGGCCGCGTACATGGCGCCGGGCCTATCCAAGATCATCGTTTACGAAGGAACAAACTGGAACGACGTTTTGAACCGGATGGCCAACGATAACCGGGCATCGCAACTGAGTTGTTCCTGGGTGTTCAGCCCGATCGATTCGACGACCGAGCAAATCTTCAAACAGATGATCGCCCAGGGCCAATCGTTTTTCCAGGCATCCGGCGATAGTGGGGGCTACTCGGGATGGATTATGCCGCCGGCCGACAATCCGAATGTCACCGTGGTTGGAGGAACCAGCCTGACGACCGCCGGCGCGGGAGGGTCCTGGCAAAGCGAAACGACCTGGCACGGTAGCGGCGGTGGAGTCAGCACGACCTATCCGATTCCCAGTTATCAACAGGGAATGAACCTGGCCGCTAGTGGCGGATCGATGACGATGCGCAATATTCCGGATGTGGCTCTCACCGCCGATGTGCAACTGTTCCTGATCCAGAACAACGGGCAGGCGGTCGCGGTGGGCGGCACTTCGGCCGCAGCACCGCTGTGGGCCGGCTTCATGGCTCTCGCCAACCAGCAGGCTGCCGCGAACGGGCAGAGCCGTGTCGGGTTTCTGAACCCGCTGATTTACGCCGCCGGCAACGGATCGGATTTTGCCCAGGACCTGCACGACATCAGCACCGGGAATAACTCCCGGTTCCCGGCCATCTCCGGATACGACCTGGCTACCGGGTGGGGAACGCCGGCCGGGCAGAGCCTGATCGACAAACTGGTCGGCGAGGCCGGCCAGCCGTCGTTCACTCTCTCAGACTCGCCGGGCAAGCTCTCGATTACGCAGGGCGCCACCGGGAAGACAACGGTTACGATTACTCCCCGAAACGGCTTCAACGGGCCGGTCAGTTTTGGCGTTTCAGGCTTGCCCACGGGAGTCACTGCCGCGTTCAGTTCGACCAACGCGACGTCGGGCACTCTGACCTTGACCGTAGCGGCTTCGGCGGCGCCTGGGACATCGAACCTGACCATTACGGGCACTTCCGGAAATCTCCAGAGCACGACTGCTCTCAGCGTCACAATATTGGCCGCCCCGGACTTTACGCTGGCCACTTCGTCAGGCAGCTTGAGCATCTTCCAATCGATAAGCGGTAAGACGACGCTCACGGTCAGCGCACAGAACGGGTTCTCGGGTGTGGTTGCGTTGGCCGCCTCCGGCCTCCCTGCGGGAGTGACTGCCTCTTTCAGTCCGGCCAAGGCCTCCACCATGAGTATCGTGACCTTCTCGGTAGCTTCTTCGGCATCGCCGGGGACGTCTACGGTTACGATCACCGGCACGGCAGGCAGCATCAGCCACGCAGTGACCATCAGCCTCACGGTCATGGCGCCCAGCGCCGGGACAGTGCTCGTGAATGCCCCTTCGGCCTATAACGTCTACGGAACAGTGGCAGACGGTGGCACGTTCACCAACGGCGGCTTGGATGCCCTGGGCCGATCCTACTCCGCAAATCTGATGGGAACATCACAGACGGTTGGCGGAGTCACCTTCTACATCAAACCGGCGAACGGACCGAATGGTTTCAGCAACAAGACTATCCCGCTTCCTTCAGGCCAGTACACCACGGTGCGCCTGCTTGCCACGGGCGTGAACGGGAACCAGCTCACGCAGCGGTTCACGGTTGCTTATGCCGACGGCACCACGGCCAAATATACGCAGAACCTCAGCGACTGGTATACGCCCCAGGATTACCCAGGCGAATCCAGAGCCCTAACGATGACTTATCGAAATAACAGTGACGGAACCAGAGATGGCCGGAGCTTTCTGCTGTACGGATACACGTTCAATCTCGATTCCAGCAAGACGGTCAAGAGTCTGACTTTGCCGAGTAATCGGAACGTCGTGGCTCTTGCCGTCAGTCTCACGACAGGGAACGCGCCGGCCTCGCAGATACTGGCTGATCTCTCTTCCGCATTCGATACGACCGGCATCACCGGCAACGGGAAGAAGTTTCAAGGCGGTCTCGACGGTTTCGGTTATGCGTATTCCGGTAACCAGCTCGGGACCGCGCAAAACTTTGGGAATACCGCGTTCACACTCGGGCCGGCCGATAGTCCGAACGTGGTCAGCGGAGGGCACCGGACAGTCTCTCTTCCCTCCGGAAAGTATTCCAGCTTGGCGCTGCTGGCCACGGGCGTGAATGGCGCGCAGGCGTCGCAAGTATTTACAGTCGCTTATGGGGACGGAACGAGTTCCACGTTCACGCAGAGTCTGAGCGATTGGATGACTCCTGGGAACCAGGCAGGAGAATGGGTAGCCGCAGTGATGTCCCGCCGCAATACCAGCACGGGCGCCGCGGATAACCGGACGTTCTATCTGTTCGAATATTCCTTCAGACTGAACAACAGCAAGACCATCAGCAGCATCACGCTGCCGAACAACAGCAACGTGAAGGTGCTGGCCGTCACGCTGCAGCCGTAGGCAATACGGAGGCATCCTCGTTAGAAATCCAGTTGATCGATGTTGGCTTTATTGATTATCAGCGGATCACCCAGAATGATCTCGCTACCCTGTATGCGCAGCGAGCCGAGCCGGCCTGCCTGGAGCGAGGCGGCGCCATGCGGAATTTTTCCTTGTACCAGCAAAGTGCTTGCATAGACCGTCAGATAACCCAGATCGCGAGTGTTCCAGAGTACGACGGTCTGCACCACTCCGCTATGTACATACGGCTTGCAGATACTCGGCAGAGAAAGGCCGATCACATCGACATCTTTCCGGCCGGCCTGGCGCACTGCTTCTCCCGACCCCGGAACGGCGGGAGCGGAAATCGCCATGAC
>PSRJ01000022.1 GCA_003175985.1 Terriglobia bacterium | reverse complement strand
CATGGAGAGCCACGGCGGGCGGTTATGGGCCACAGCGAATGAAGGCCCGGGGACAAGCTTCCACTTTACGCTTCCGCGCTATCAGGGAGAAGAACAGAATGGGAGAGCCGCGCAAATTTGAGGCCGTGGTCGCAGTGGTCGACGACGACCCCTCGGTTCGGAAGGGACTGGAGCGTTTGATCCGATCGCTGGGCTGGAAGGCGGAGACGTTTGCCTCGGCCCAGGAATTCCTGGACCGCCTTCGCACGGAGTCGCCGAGTTGCCTCGTGTTGGACTTGCAACTACCCGGCCTGAGCGGGCTCGAGCTGCAAAAGCGAATGGCCGCTGCCGGGTCGGAGACCCCCATTATTTTCCTTACGGGACATGGCGATGTGCCAGCCTCCGTGCGGGCGATGAAAGCCGGAGCAGTCGAGTTTCTGACCAAGCCAGTCAAAGAGGAGGATTTGTCAAAAGCAATTCAGGAGGCCATCGAACGCGCCCGCCGTGTCCGAGAGGAACATCCGGACTTGCGTGACTCTGGCGTACTTATCGCGATCGTGGATGACGATGCGTCGGCGCGGGAGGGATTAGGTCATCTGATTCGGTCTTTGGGGTTACGAGTCGAAACGTTTGCGTCCGCGAAGGAATTCCTGGACCGGCCTCCGGGTGAAAAACCAAGTTGCCTGGTGTTGGACTTAGAACTGCCGGGTCTGAGCGGGCTCGACCTCCAGAAGCGAATGGCCGAGCTCGAGTTGAAAATTCCGATTGTCTTCGTGACCGGTCACGCCAATATCCCAGCCTCCGTGCAAGCGATCAAAGCGGGGGCCGTTGAGTTTCTGACCAAGCCCTTAGAGGAACAGGAACTTCTTAAGGCGATCCGGGAGGCGATCGAGCGCGATCGGCAGAACCGGCGACAGCACGCGGAGACCAGTGATCTGCGAGACCGCATACTAAGACGGAGCGGTACGGTCGGATGACGCGTGAGGAGTCAGAAAAGTATGCGGACGAATAACGATGAAGGATTCTGATGCAATTGCTGCAATTGTTGCAATTGTCGACGACGACCCCTCGGTCCGGACGGGTCTCGAGCGGCTGATCCGGTCCTTGGGCTGGAAGGCGGAGACCTTTGCCTCCGCCCAGGAATTCCTGGACCGTCCTCGGACGGAGGCGCCCAGTTGCCTTCTATTGGACTTGCAGCTACCTGGCCTGAGCGGGCTGGACCTGCAGAAACGGATAGCCGATGCCGGCCTGGAAATTCCGATTGTCTTCCTTACCGGCCACGGCAATATTCCAATCTCTGTCAAGGCAATGAAGGCGGGGGCGGTTGAATTTCTGACCAAGCCGGTGGAGGAGGAGGATCTGTTACGAGCCATTCAGGAGGCCATCGAACGCGATCGGCGTACCCGAGAGGAAAATGCGGATAAACAGGAGTTGCAGCGGCGTTATGAGTCGCTAACTACCCGCGAGAAGGAGATCATGAGGCAGGTGATCTCAGGTCTGCTGAATAAGCAAATCGCAGGCGAATTGAAGATCACCGAAGACACGGTCAAGTTTCATCGGGGGCACATCATGCGCAAAATGCAGGCCGATTCTTTAGCCGATTTGGTTAGGATGGCGGAGAACCTGGGAATCCGCTCGCCTCGCCGAGGGTAACTCAAGCCGGCTGACCCTCCACCAAGGTGTAGTAGATCTCCCTCCGCCCTCGTGATATCAAAGGATGAAAGGCTAAATGCCACCCGTGATTTCGGTAGTTGATGATGACATTTCGGTCCGCAAGTCGTTGGACAGACTGATCCGGTCCGCCCGCATGGAGGTGAAGGTGTTTGCCTCAGCGGAAGAGTTTTTGAATTCGGAGAGGCCCTGCGATGTGGACTGCCTCATCTTAGACGTTCGCCTGCCGGGAATGAGCGGCATCGAACTCCAGCGTCATTTGCTAGGCACGAAGTGTGACGTCCCGATTATTTTTATTACTGCGCACGGATCCGACGACCACGCGAGGGCGGAAGCAGAGTCCGAGTGGACTGTCGGCTACTTTATTAAACCGTTCAATGGAGACGATTTACTCGACGCCATCAACACGGCGTTGAAATGGAAACCGGGCAATCCTAGAAACAATTGACCGCAGGAGATTCCCATGAGCGATCCTCTGGTATACGTTGTGGATGACGATGCATCGGCGCGCGAAGGCGTGGCACGGCTGATTCGCTCCGCCGGACTGTTGACGAAGACCTTTGCATCAGGGGAGGAGTTTCTGGCTGCGCCGCGACCGAAACCCCCCGGATGCCTGGTGCTGGATGTCAATCTCCCGGGTGTGAGCGGACTGGATCTGCAACAGGAGCTTTCGAAGTCCGGAGCGCCGCTGCCGATTATATTTCTCACCGGACACGGCGACATCCCCATGAGCGTGCGCGCGCTCAGAGGGGGCGCGGCAAACTTCTTGACCAAGCCCTTCGACGATGAAGACCTGTTGAACGCGATTCGGCAGTGTCTCACGTCCTATCTGGAGGACGAGGTCCGGGCCGATCAAAACATGGGAAACATGGTCGGCGAAAGCGCCGGGTTTCAGGATGTTCTCAGGAATATCCAGGTGGTGGGGCCGACGGACGCGGCGGTCCTTATCCAGGGCGAAACCGGTACGGGGAAGGAATTGGTGGCGCGCGCCATTCATGACCAGAGTAGCCGGAGCAAGCGGGCTTTCATCAAGGTGAATTGTGCGGCCATTCCGGCCACGCTCCTGGAAAGCGAGCTATTTGGGCATGAGAAGGGTTCGTTCACAGGAGCCTTCGCGCAAAAACTCGGCCGTTTTGAACTGGCGCACCAGGGGACCCTGTTTCTTGACGAGATTGGCGAGATTCCGCTGGAGCTTCAGTCCAAGCTGTTGAGAGCTCTGCAGGAACAGGAACTGGAGCGTCTGGGTGGCAATCGGACGATCAAGGTGGATGTGCGGATTATCGCCGCAACCAATCGCGACCTGAAGGCGATGGTGGATGAGAACCGGTTCCGGGCGGATCTGTACTACCGGCTAAACGTGTTTCCGCTGAGGGTTCCTTCACTGCGGGAGCGTCGCGAGGACATCCCCTTGCTGGCTCGCCACTTCGTCCAAAAACATGCGCAGCACATGGGGCGAAAGATCGAGACAATTCCAACCTATGTGCTGGAATCGCTCATGAATTACGATTGGCCCGGCAATATTCGCGAACTGCAGAACGTCATCGAGCGGTCGGTGGTTTTGAGCAACGGGCGCGAACTCCAGATCGTGATGCCAGAGACCGGCAGATCCGCCCCGGTAGCTCTGGCAAACGGGCCCTCATGCGGCTCCGACGCCGAGCGCACGCGAATCCTGCAGGTTTTGAAGGAAACCAAGGGAATGGTCGGGGGGACGAGCGGGGCAGCTGCGCGGCTGGGGCTGAAGCGGACGACCCTGCAATCGCGGATGCGGAAATATAACATCGCGCGGCTGTATCAGTGAGCGACGGGCGCTCGCCTCAGAGCTGCCACGCCAGGTAGACCCACTCACCAGACAACCAGCGCCACCCAACGGAATTCCACAGGAGAGGACGCGAGGAAATCGCGAAGAACCCTGCTGCGGGACAACGGACAGGCGAAACCCATGGGCCTGCTTCCAAACGCACATAGTGAGCTTGGCGGCCCGGCCACGGCGTTGCGGCAGCGCGGCATCTGCTTACGTCAATTGACGATTTGTCGGCGCATGCCTCGTCGGATCAATCCCGTCACGTCCAGCATTTGAAGATACTCCATGCAAATAATGAGGTCTGAGCGATGGAATGCCAAGTGCTAAAACTTGGCTGTGATTTCTCCCGCTGCGATAGAAGAATCCCTCGCTTCGTCAGTAGTCAGGATCATGTTGCGATGTTCGCGGAATTTATCCGCGGCCGTTGTTTTCGCCGGCTTCGCGTGGGTGGCGCCGTGCCAGGAGTTTCCGGCAGTGCCGCCAACGCACGCAGACGTGCAAACCTATGGCGAAGGGAATGAGACTGCGACACAGGAAAGCCGCCACATTCTCGGGATCATTCCCAACTACCGAACCTATCCCCGTCTGCTGAATTACAAGCCTTTGAGCAGCGAGAAGAAATTCAAGATCGCATCGGAGGATAGTCTCGACCGCGGGACGTTCGCCTTGGCCGGACTATTCGGCGGGTTGGGCCAGTTAACGAACAGCAATAAGTCCTTTGGGCAGGGCGGCGTTGGGTTCGGCAGATATTTCGGGGCTTCTTATGGGGATCTGCTGATCGGCAATTACATGTCGGAGGTAGTCTATCCGTCGGTCCTCCACCAGGATCCGCGATACTTCCGGCGCGGCACCGGAAGCGGCGGGTCTCGATTCGCTTATGCGGTTTCGCAGATCTTCTGGACCCATCGCGACTTCGGCGGCAGCAGGCAGTTCAACTATTCCGAATGGCTTGGGAACTCGACCGCGGTAGCGATATCGAACGCCTATTACCGCGATGGGCGGGATGTCAGCAGTGCGGTCTCCAAGCTGGTCATGCAGGTTGGTGTCGATGCGGTTGGCGATGTTCTGAAGGAGTTCTGGCCGGACCTGCGGCGCAAGTTCAGCAAGCGATCGCGAGATTACGCAAGAAAAATGGAGAAATCGGCCCAGTGAGTACGGCACTTCCGATTGTCTATCTGGCGCGGCACGGTGAGACCGCTTGGACGCTTTCCGGGCAGCACACCGGTTTGACTGATCTGCCCTTAACACGGAACGGGGAGCGCAATGCCCGGCGGCTCGGAGAGCGGCTGAAAGGGCAGCAGTTCGCGAAGGTGTTGACAAGCCCTCTGCAGCGGGCCGCGCGGACTTGTGAACTCGCCGGCTTTGGTGACGCGGCCGAGACGGACCCCGCACTTGTGGAGTGGAATTACGGGGACTATGAGGGCCTGAGGTCGGCCGACATTCTGGCGCGACGACCTGAGTGGGACCTTTTCCGGGACGGCTGTCCGGGCGGTGAGTCGGCCGTCGATATAGCGGCAAGGGCCGACCACGTTGTCGAGCGCCTGCGGGCTGTGAGCGGGGACGTGCTTCTTTTTTCAAGCGGACACTTTCTCCGCGTACTCGCCGCGCGCTGGCTCGGTCTTGGACCGGACTCTGCCGGAAGGCACTTCGTGCTCAGCACCGCGAGTCTGAGCGCTTTGAGCTATGAACACAAGCTTTCACGACCGGTGATCCGCTTATGGAATGACGATCACCACGTCAGAGCCTGACATCACTTTCGAAAAAAGGAACTTGGGATGACAACAACAGACGGAATAGAACCGGGGATATCGAAATTGCCGAGTGGGGTTAGCGGCTCGGCTTCGGTAGCAGACCTGCTCCACCAATATGGTTGCGGGCCGATCCCTTTCGTCGGAACAGAAAATGCATTCTACGAGCGCCACCTGATTTTTGACCGCGCGATCGACCCGAAGGTTGCAACTGCGCGAGAAAAATTTGAGGCGTTTGCGCGCTCGCTGCGCGACATCCTCGCCCAACGCTGGGTGCTCACGAAGAAGACATACGAGAGGGAGAATCCGAAGCGGATCTACTATCTTTCGATGGAGTTTCTGATCGGCCGATCCTCACTAAACAACGTGACCAACTTACTACTGGATCCCCTGGTACAACACGCCGCGAAGGAAGAGGGGATCGATTGGCTTAGCCTCATCGAGGAGGAGCCGGATGCCGGTCTGGGGAACGGGGGGCTGGGGCGGTTGGCAGCGTGCTTCCTCGACTCAATGGCAACCATGCAGCTCCCCGCGACCGGCTACGGCTTGCGATACGAGTACGGCATGTTCAAGCAATTGATTGCGGACGGCTGGCAAAGGGAAAATGCGGATAACTGGCTTCGTGTGTCGGATCCTTGGGAGATAGCGCGCCCGTCGGAAAAAGTCGAAGTAAAGATGAATTGCACGATCCAGGTGAGAGGCGGGCGATTTGAAGTGATCCCTGGCCGGCCATCAACGCTTTACGGCATTCCGTTCGATCGTCCCGTGGTGGGATACGGGGGGAAGACGATCAACACGTTGCGTCTGTGGGCCGCGGCCGCGCCCGACGTCTTCGATTTTCAGGAATTTGGAGCCGGCGATTTCATCGGAGCTTTGGGCGAGACTTTAGAAGCGGAATCGTTGACCCGGGTCTTGTATCCGGACGACTCGACCACCTTAGGGCGGCAACTGCGCTTCGCGCAGGAAAACTTCCTGGTGGCCTGTTCGCTGGCGGATATCGTACGTCGCTTCCGGCGGCTGAACCGCGATTGGGCGAGATTTCCTGAAAAGGCAGCGATCCAGCTAAACGATACGCATCCCGCGATGGCGGTTCCCGAATTGATGCGGATCCTGCTGGATGACGCTCACCTGGGTTGGGACGAGGCATGGGGCCTGACGAAGCGAACCCTGGCGTATACGAATCACACGCTCCTGCCGGAGGCATTGGAGAAGTGGCCGGTGGAAGGTTTTGAAGTACTGGTGCCGCGCCAACTGGAGATCATCTACGAAATCAACCGGCGGCTGTTGGACCAAGTCCGCAAGCGTTTCCCTGGCGACGAACGACGGGTCGAGCGCATGAGCCTGGTCGAAGAGGGCAATGAACGCAAGATTCGGATGGCCAACATGGCCATCATCGGCTCGCATAGCACGAACGGCGTCGCGGCGGTGCATTCAAAACTGTTGCGGACCTCGACGGTGAAGGACTTCGCTGAAATGTTTCCCGAGCGGTTCAACAACAAAACCAATGGAGTTACACCGCGCCGTTGGCTGCTGCAGGCCAATCCGGGATTATCGAGCGCGATCACGGCCGCAATTGGGGATGGCTGGATTACGGACCTGAGTCAGCTTTCGAAACTGAAGCCGCTGGCGCGCGATGGCGGTTTCCGGGACGCGTTTCTCGCATCGAAGGCAAGGGCCAAGGTAGAGTTTGCGGACTGGCTCAAACGGACGTCGGGGCAAATCGTAGACCCGAACACGGTGTTCGACTGCCAGATCAAGCGCATTCACGAATATAAGAGACAACTACTGAATGCTCTGCGGATCATTGTCGAGTACAACCGCTTACGGGAGAACCCGAACCTGGAAGTGGTGCCGCGCACTTACTTCTTTGCGGGCAAAGCGGCGCCGGCTTACCGTCTAGCCAAGCTGATCATCAAGTTCATCAACAACCTGGCCGAGACAATCGATTTTGATCCCGCAACTCGGGGCCGACTCAAAGTCATCTTTCTTCCCGAATACAACGTTTCCCTGGCGGAAAGGCTGATCCCGGCGAGCGATGTATCGAATCAGATTTCAACCGCGGGATTCGAAGCCAGCGGAACGAGCAACATGAAGTTCATGCTGAACGGAGCGCTGACAGTGGGGACGCGGGACGGCGCGACGATCGAGATGGCCGAAGAAGCCGGGGAAGATAATCTCTTCCTGTTTGGGCTAACCGTCGAACAGGTAGAAGGCAGCAAGGGCTGGTATAACCCGCATTGGCATTACGAGAATGAAGCGGAAACGAAGGCGGCTCTCGATCTGATCTTTTCCGGCCACTTCAATCGAAGCGAGCCGGGAATTTTCGATCCATTACGGGAGGTGCTCCTGACGCACGGCGATTATTACCGCCACCTGGCGGATCTGACTTCTTATTGCCAGGCGCAGGGCCGGCTTGGAGAACTGTATCGGGATGCGTGCGCATGGGCGGAGAAAGCAATTCTGAATGTTGCCAGCAGTGGCAAGTTTTCGAGCGACCGCACCATTGCCCAGTACGCGGCCGAGATTTGGAAGGCGGAACCATGCCCGGTGCTGTAGATATCGGAGCCATGGCTGGGACGGAGATTTCTCCGCTGGCGGGGAAGCCGGCTCGGAAAGAAATGTTAGTGGATGTGGCTCGCCTGGAGCGCGAATATTT
>PSRJ01000358.1 GCA_003175985.1 Terriglobia bacterium | reverse complement strand
CAACGGCGGCAACTTCGGCAAGCTGGAAGTGGCATGGCGCTTCAAAACCGACAGCCTGGGTCCGCGGCCCGAGTTTCAACTCGAAGCGACGCCGCTGATGGCGAACGGCATCTTGTATTCGACCGCGGGCACACGGCGCGCCGTGGTGGCGCTGGACGCGGCCACTGGAGAGCTGCTCTGGACGCACAGCGAGCGCGAGGGGCAGCGGGGCGCGAATGCGCCGCGGCAATTATCAGGCCGCGGCCTGGCGTACTGGAGCGACGGGCGCGAGGAGCGCATTCTGTATGTGACGCCAGGGTACCGCCTGATCGCGCTCAACGCCAAAACGGGCGCGCCGGTGACGAGTTTCGGCGTGAACGGGGTCGTAGATCTAAAACAGGATGACGATCAGGAGATCGACCCGATAACCGGCGAAGTGGGTCTGCACTCCACGCCGATCGTGGCGAAGGACGTGGTAATCGTGGGGGCGGCTCACCGTTCCGGCGGAGTGCCGAAGAGCAAGGGCAACGTGAAGGGCTACGTGCGCGGATTCGACGTGCTTACGGGCAAGCGCCTGTGGATCTTCCACACTATCCCCAGGCCAGGCGAATTCGGATTGGACACCTGGGAGAACGATTCCTGGTCTTACACGGGAAATGCCGGAGCCTGGGGACAGATCTCCGTGGACGAAGACCTGAACATGGTGTACCTGCCGGTGGAGTTGCCCACGGGCGATTACTATGGCGGGCACCGGCCGGGGAAGGGCCTTTTCGGCGAAACGCTGGTCGCGGTGGACCTGCACACCGGGCAGCGGAAGTGGCACTACCAATTGGTGCATCACGGTATTTGGGATATGGATATTCCGTGCGCGCCCATCCTGGCGGATATCACGGTGAACGGGCGAATGGTGAAGGCCGTGGCGCAACCCACCAAGCAGGCGAATCTTTACGTGTTCGATCGCGTGACTGGCCAGCCGGTGTGGCCCATCGAGGAGCGGCCGGTGGAGAAGGGCGATGTGCCCGGCGAATGGTATTCGCCCACGCAGCCGTTCCCCACGAAGCCAGCCGGCTACGATCGCCAAGGTGTCTCTTTCAATGACTTGATCGACTTCACGCCCGAACTGCGGGCCGAAGCGATGAAGATTGTCTCGCGCTATAAGATCGGCCCGATGTTCACGCCGCCGGTGGTGAGCAAGGCGGAAGGCCCGCTGGCGACCCTCACGATGGCTACAGCAAGCGGCGGCACCAACTGGGCGGGCGGCTCTTATGACCCCGAGATGCACCGCGTGTTTGTCTATTCGCAGAGCTCGCTCACGCCGCTGGGGCTCGTACCGCCGCGGCTCGGGATGTCGGACATGAACTACATCCAGGGGAACGCCACGGAAGGTCCTCGAACGCGCGTGGGCGCGGGTGGCGCCGCGGGTGCCGATGCGGCGCCTACCGCCGCCCCTGCCGCTCCCGCGGCGGAGGGCGGAGGTGGTGGCGGCCTGACGGTCCAGGGATTGCCCCTCATCAAGCCGCCCTACGGACGCATCTCGGCAATCGATCTTGACAAGGGCGAGATCGTTTGGCAGATCGCGCACGGCGAAACGCCGGACAACATCCGCAACCACCCGGCGCTGAAGGGTCTGAATATTCCGCGCACGGGGCGGCCGGGAATTATCGGGACGCTGGTGACCAAGACGCTGGTGATCGCCGGTGAGAGCGGCTACTTCACGACGCCGAACGGGCAGCGCGGCGCCATGCTGCGTGCCTACGACAAAGCGACGGGCAGGGAAGTGGGCGCCGTCTACATGCCCGCGCCGCAAAGCGGCTCGCCCATGACCTACATGCTGAACGGCAAGCAGTACATCGTGCTGGCCATCAGCGGGGCAGGGCATTCGGGCGAGTTCGTCGCGTTCCGGTTACCGGGGTAGGAATTACGGGAAATCCTGCCGTTCGCCGGTGTTGGCTGGCGGCATGATGGTGACATCATGATGTTACGTACAGGGATCACGCTGGAGGCGGAAACACGGCGGCGGGCGCGCCAACGCGCCACTGAAATGGGCATTTCACTGCCTGAATATATTCGTCGTCTCATCACGCGGGATCTTGGCACCTCTCAAACGGCGGCTGACGTGTCAATTGCGTTCGACCTGGGATCTTCTGGCGGTTCCGATGTGGCAAAAAACAAAGACGCCATGCTCGCTCAGGCTTTCGTCTCTGGGCGCACCAAGCCGCGCCGCCGATAGAGGAGACCCATGAGTCTTTCGTCAGTAAATCTGTGTGGTATGCCGCGACTGATCGATCGGATACCAACAATTCGCGCCAGTCTGCCGGGCGGTGAGCGACTATTCAAGGTGCAACTCCATTTCACGCCCACGTATTCGTGGCTGAATCGAGTGGAACTCTGGTTTGCCAAAATCCAGCGCGACCTGTTGTCCCGCGGTATCTTCACCTCAGTCGCCGATCTGGCGCGCCAGATCCGCAAATACATCTCGTGAGCGGCCTCAACGCCGCAGCGCTTCGGTGCTGATGATCGGATATCTGCTGGCCAGAGCGACACAGCGGCATAACAGAAGCGGCCGAGACAAAAACGCTATTCTGCCTCGGTGAAGCCGCCGAGATACAATCTTCTCACCCGCGATTCTCGAAAATTTCCTTTTCATAAAAATTTCCTGGATTTGCAGATTCTGGCCATCGCCATCTTCTGTCATAGTTCCCATTGCGAAAGGCGGGCAAATTTTCTGCGACTCTAGTGTCGCTATATGAATATTCAATTATGCTCTCTATGTTAGACTTTAAATGTTATGGGAGCCATGCCAGGAGATAGCGGCAGGCGGGACAGGATCATCCAGGAAAAGTGGGGCGCAGCACTAGACGCCGGCTTTCAGGTCGTTCCGAACGTGCTTATCCGGGCGCAGAGCCGATTGGGGCTGGACGCGCTCGACGTGGTTGTTCTTCTGAACCTGACGGCGCATTGGTGGGAGAAGGATGTTCCGCCGTTCATATCGGCGGCCCGGATTGCGAAACGAATGAACGTAACGAAGCGAACGGTTGAACGGCACCTTAAGAAGCTGGAGGAGAAGGAATTCATCAAGCGCTCGCGGACAGCGCGGCCAGAAGACGGGCCTGTCGCCCGTAACTACGATTTGACGCCGCTGGTCCGTGTTCTGAAGGAGGCAAGCCGGAACACGCTTACGCTCCGCGATCGCAGCGCGCAGAAAAAACTTCAAACAGTTTGAACTGAAAGGGCGGCCGGCCGCGGAACCCGTCACCCCCAGGTTCAAGTGCAGCGGGGTCGCCGACCCGATCCGTGAAGGCGGCGCGGCGGTCCAAACGTTTAGGGCTGGAACCGGTCCAGCCCTTCCCGCTGTCTCCAGACACAATCTTAGACCACTTTTCAGGACGGCGCAGTCACCCTACCCACGAGGCAATCTCTGGTCGTCTATTTCGTCGGCCGCTGATGTTGAGCCGACGCCGGAGCATTGCTGAACTTAAACGATTGATTCGACGGGATTGCATCCTGTGTTTCTTCCAGATTCGCAGCACAGTAGCCGGACTAACCTTCTGGTTTGCCGTCATGGAGCGCACTCCAGTAGGTCGAATCCTTAGGAACGGTCCTCATCGTGGCCTTCACGATGGCGCCTTCTTTATTGTTGGAAATCCGCTTCGAGTGCCCGCTGTGCGGCCGGTCAGCGAACAACCAGCCAGACCCCCGACTTCATAACGCTTTCGCCACAGCAACACCGTCGTCACAGTCGTCGACAGGCCGCAAGTACAAGCTTCGCCGTGATGCGCCGCCTCGGCATCGAGCGTGCTGCGTCGCTCGATGCCGATTTTGCGATCTTTCGCTTTGGTCCGAACCGCGGGCGCGCGTTTGATATCGTTCGTTGATACGCGGCGCTACGTTCCGGTGGTCAATGAGTGTCCGGCTTGACCGTCACGGTCAAATCTACCTTCGTCGACAACTGGCCATCATTCGCCGTGGCCCGTAGCACGTAAGTTCCCGGCTCGATGAAGCGCACCGTGGTGACTGCTTTACCGTCTGCCACCGGCATCGGCCCGGACGCATCGAAGGTCGCCTTCGCCGGGCCGCGGTATTGCATCCAGCTTACGTTGAGGCCGCGCGGCCGGTTGTCCACGGTGTTCGACTGAGCGCCGGGGCGAGGCTTCACGGGCGCGCGCGGTTTCGGCAGACCGTCATCAGTCACCAACGCAGTCAGCGTCAGCGGGCTGGTCAAACTCGCCGCGCCGGGCGGGGCGATGGTGATCGAAGGGGGCTTGTTCGGATCATCATCGCCGGGGTTGAGGTTTCCCCGCGTCATGATGATGCGTTCGGTGATCTCTTCGACCGGCAAGAGTTGGGCGTAAGCCTTCTCGGTGCGGCCGTGCGAAGTGAGGGTCCACACCAGCTCCTTCTGTCCCCAGTCTTTCGGCACGGGAACGCGAAAGACCCAGGGCTGGCGGCGCGGCAGGAAATAGGTGGGCTGGCCGCGATCCGCCTCGCCCGGCTCGATCTTGTTATCCGGGCCGGCTGGAATCACAAGCTCTTCTTTGAAATTCCGGTTGAAGTATCCGAACACCATGGTGAAGCTGCCATCGGTGTTGCGCAGCCAGCCCTCGAAAACCGGCACGACGTTTTGGCCTGCGTCGAATTTCGTCTGCGGGATATACGTCGGAGGCGGAGGGCCTTGGGCGAATGCCAGACTCGCCGCCAGCCAGAACAAATTCCTCATCGTTTCGCCAGCTTCGCCTGAATCCGCTGCTGGTAATCGGCCTCATCCAGGTAGTACAGGCTGACCCAGGCGAAGCTCATCTCGTCAATTGTGCGCTGCCCGGATCCTACCCAGTTTTTCGGGTTGGGGTTGAACTTATTGTTATCCGTGTTGTCGTGCCACGTGGTTACGTGAATCACGGTCCCTGCGGGCAGCAGGGGAGCCACATCTTCGGCGTAGGGATACGTGATGCTCCAGCCGAAGATGTAGTTGCTCACGCAACTGAGCGTCTCGGACCGTGCAGGTCCGGGGCGTGCCGAGTCGGCGCGCACGTCGGGATAAATCGCCTCCATGCACTGCGCCTTGCCGCGCGTGTGAAAGTGCGGCTGGAATGCGGAAATCAGCGCCGGTTTTGGCAGGCGGAAGTAGCCGTCGCTGCGCACCACCTGGCCCGCGGGAATGTCGAGGTCTGTAACATCGCCCATGTGCTGTGTGAACGCCACGTACTTTGGTGCGGCACCCTTCGGAAAGAACTTGAGCCCGAGCGATACCTTTACCGGCGTCTCCTCCCCGTATGGGTGCAGATGAAGATTGAAGTGAATTTTCGAACCGGCCTTGATCAGCCGGCCCGAATTCTCCGGGAAGATATCGGCGTTCTTGCCGACGGCGTATTCGTTCAGGAAGAGGCCGATGGGATCCTCTTCCGGGTCTTCCACCAGGTTGGTCGTGGCGTGGTGGACCACTTTGAAGCCGAGATCCGGCTTGGTTTCCACGGCCTCGACGTAAACATCTTCCGTGATGCCGGGGTCCACGTCGATATCGACGTATTCATCCGGCCCGTTAGCGCGCAGCTTGTACGGCTTGGCCATGGTGACCACCAGGTCGGGTTTGCCGATGTGCCAGTTATCGAGATCGCTGAACTGGCGCGGCGACGGCAGATCGGCCGGATTCCCTTCGGCGGCGCCGCTATCGACCCATTTCGAAATGGTGGCGATTTCATCGTCGCTCAACGAAGGGTCGTCCTTGAACTTGTGGATACCGACCGTGCGGTCGATATGCCAGGGCGGCATTTCGCGCAACACGACCTTCGCTTTGATCGACCGTGCCCAGGGACGCGCATCCTTGTAGGTCAGCAGCGACATGGGGGCGATCGATCCCGGGCGGTGGCAATTCTGGCAAGCGCGCTGGAAGATCGGCGCGACGTCTTTGCTGAAGGTAACTTCTCCAGCGGCGAACGCGGTGCCGCTGGCTATGAATAACATCGAAAGGGCTGCGCCTCTCATAGCTTTCCTCCCTTGGCCTTCCGTTCGTCCGCCAGCCGTTTGAATTCGGCGTCGTCCAGATACACGATATCGAGCCACACTTGCACCATGTCGTCCACACTGCGCTCTCCAAAGCCTGCCCATACGGAGGGATCAGGATTGCGCGGATTGGCGGCGGTGTTGTCGTGGATGCCGATCATGTGCAGCACTGTCCCGGCCGGCAGCAGCGGTGTTACGTCATCGGCGTAGATGTAGTTGACATGCCAGTTGAAATTGAAGTGATCCACGGAACTGAGAATGGTGGTGGTGTTGTCGAGATTGATGGCTTCCACGGTCATCCCGCGGCCGCGCATGTGCATGTGAGGCTGGAAGGCGTCGATGCGCGCGTTGCGCGTGAGCCGGTAATAGCCGTCTGTGCGCACCACCGAGTTGGGCGGGATCTCCAACTCGTCGTTGGGAACGTTGCGGATGGCTACCGAGCGCACCTGATACTTGGGAACGAACCCCTTGGGATAGAACTTGAAGGCGATGGTGGTGTGGTTGTGCTGCTCGGAGCCGATGGCGAAGTAGTGCATATCGAACCGCAGGCGCGTGCCTTTTTTGAGCAGGCGGCCGGTATTCTCGGCGAAGATATCGCCGTACTTGCCGACCGCATATTCGTGAAGCTGCACGCCTCCGGAGGGCGTTCCTTCCGGAGCATCCGGCTCAATCACGTTGACCACGGCATGATGCACGATCTTCGGATTGCTGGGCTTGATCTCCATGGCCTGAATCCAGCGGTCTTCGTCGAGCTTCACATCGGCGAACTGGTCGATCCACCAATCCGGTCCTTTGGGATACATCATGAAATCCTGCTCGGTGGTCACGAGCAAATCGGGCTTGCCGATGAACCACTGGCTATCGGGCGGGAAGGTCAATGGCGCCGGCATGTCGGCGGGATTGCCTTCGGGCGCGCCGTCATCTACCCAGCGCGAGATAGTGGCGATCTCTTCATCGCTGAGCGAGCGGTCATTCTTGTATTGACGGATGCCGACGGTCTTGTCGAGGTGCCAGGGCGGCATGTCGCGCTGCACCACGCGCTGCTTGATGGAGCGGGCCCAGGGGCGGGCGTCTTTATAGGTCACCAGCGACATCGGCGCTGACGTGCCGGCGTGATGACACGACTGGCAGTTTTTCTGGAATATGGGCGCCACGTCCTTGCTGAACGTAACTGGACCGCCGAGGCCCGCCGCCTGCAGGCTGGGCAAGCCGCTCAGCAGCAGAAACACAAATACCCGATCAGCGTTGCGCGCTAACATTGCCGCCTCCCTTCACGTTGATCTTAAGCTGAACGTTTGTCCAGCAGCAGTGATATCCGAAATTGCCGGCCAGTTCGCCCGAACCGTCATCGACGACCGCCTGGAGCACATATTCGCCGGCCTCGCTGAAGCTGGCAGTTGTCACCGCCTGGCCGCCGGCGAGTTTGGCGGTGGGCGGTTGGAAAGTGACTGTTCCCGGTCCGCGGTATTTTGCCCAGGCGACCGTCATTCCTACGGATTTTCCCGCCCGCAGGGGCAAGCCGTCGTCGGTGGCCGCGACCGTCAGGGTTGCGGACATCGTTTGGGTAGCCGATACCGACGCATTGACCACCGGAGGGGTGTTCGAATCCACCCGCTCGCTGTTGCCGCCGCGCGTGGTCCGCACGCGGTCAATCATCCAAACCGGCGCGAGCGAGCCGGTGACCTGCTGGGCCTGCCCGTGACCGTTGAGGGTCCACACCAGCTTCTGGTCGCCGAAATCTTTGGGCACCACGACCTTGAAAACGTCTTTGTGCCGCCTTACCTGAAAGTGAGTCGGCTGGCCCCGGTCTCCGCCCGGCTCGAAGTTGTTATTGGGACCCACCGGAATATCGAGCTCTTCCTCATAATTCCGGTTCATGTAGCCGAACCACATGTTGAACGAGCCGTCGGCGTTCGTGTCGAACCCTTCGTAAACTGGAGCCACGGCCTGCCCGTTCCAGTGGCGCAGTTGCACGAGTTGCGGCGCGGCCGGTTCGCAGAGGATCAGGGCGGAAAGAATCGCACAAAGACGCCGCGGGTGGAGCGCTAGTCCCCTCATGAATGCCACCCACATTCTATTGCCGGCCTTGGGCGGCGTCAACCCGCTATCGTGCGATGGCGGGCGATTCTAGAACTTCTCGCCGGCCGTGGGCGGGTTATTGCCGCGGTCTTCCAGGTTTGCGGTGAAGGTCATCTCTTTGCGATCACGCATGGCAACAATCGCCACGTTCTTTTTTGAACGGGCCGCCCGCAACTGGCTGGTAATCTCCCGGGTGCTGGCTACCTTCATGCCATCGACCCTGGTGATGACGTCACCAGCCTTGATGCCCGCCTTCTCGGCGGCCGAGTTGCGCATCACCTGCTTCACCAGCACACCATCTTGAACGCCGAAATAGTCGGCAAGCTGGCGTTGGGGTCCCAGCGATTCACCTTCGATGCCCAGCATTCCATCGTGCCAGGCCATCTGGAACCTGGGGAAGGGGACCTGCGGCATCGGGGGGATCTCGGGGATACGTACGGGCCCTCCTGGTGTCTGGAATACTGTTCCTCGGCGTTCCCCCACGGTTACAGTCAGCGTCTGACTGGCGCCACCGCGCCAGATGGTGAGCTTTACCTGGCGGCCAACCGGCGTTTCGCGAACCATGCGGACGAACTGCTCGGTCCCTTCGACGGTCTCGCCGTTGTATTGCAGCACTACGTCGCCTTCCTTCATTCCGGCTTTGGCTGAGGGACCGTCCTCATCCACGTGCGCCACCTCGACGCCGCGTTCTTCTTTGAGGTTGAGCGCTTTGACGCGCTCGGGAGTCAGGTCGAACACTCCGATTCCCAGATAGCTGGTTCCGCGTGAACTCTGGGCGATGGCGGACGGCGCCGCCAGGCTCATCGCAGTGAAGCAAACCAAATTCAGAATCCCGAATCTCATAATCGAACCCTTATTGACGTTTGATATTAATCGTGCCGCCGGCCCCGGAAATCCGGAGCACGGGGCCGCCTCCATTTACAGCGCCTTCGGCCACCACCAGCGGACCTCGCACCCGTACCGTGACACCGGGGAAATCGGAAACGATGCGCCGGTCGCTCTGTGCCCGAATAGTCACCCCTACATTGGACGGAATCAAGGCGGTGATGTCACCGTTCCCAGTTGCCAGGAAGGAGTCCGAGAGGGGACGCCCGCTGAGCAGGCTGGCCACGATGCTGCCAAAAGCAGTAGAAACATCCATGGGACCGGAGATATTGCTAACGCGGATTCCTCCGGTTCCGGATTCGCAGCGAACCCCGGCAGCAGCTCCTACCTGCACAGGTCCGGCAACATTGCGGGCCGTGACGATTCCTCCGGCCTTACCCACAATAATCGAGCCGCCGCCCGTACTGGCGGAGACGGCGCCGCCCGCGGAACCCACACGAATGGTGCCGCCCGCCGTGTCCGCATGGACCGTGGAACCGGCATCGGTCACCTCGACATCGCCGCCGGCGGTCTGCAGGACCGCATCGCCGCGAACGTTCTTCACCATGATCCGGCCACCGGCCGTGGATGCCTGGAGATCACCATCCACTTCACCGGTCTGGATATCGCCGCCGCCGGTGCTCAAATTGCAATCTCCGCGGATACGGTCGCATTTTACTTCACCCGCGCCTGTTGTGACTTCCAGGATGCCGTCGATGGCGTTCGCTTCGATGCCGCCATCCGGCGTGGTGATGGTCGCGGCATTGAGCCGCGGCGCTCGAATGGAGAGAGTGGTAGCCACCGGGCCGCCGGGCGCCGTCAGCACCACCAAGTCCCCAGCGGACGCTACACGCAGGGCATAGCGGCTCAGAATGCGCCGCGCATCGTCTTCGCTCCGCACTTGCACGGATAATTTCGCGGTATAAGTGATCTCGTTGGCGGCTCGCCCTTCGAGGTGCACGGGCCCCTGCGAATTCACGCGGAGCCGCGCTGCGGCGGGGGTAGTTCCGGTGATCGTCTGCACCCACCGGCCACCCTCGCGCGTCAGAGTTTGCGCGACAAGCGCCGCGGGCACACAGAGGACGGCCAGCGATATTTTAGAAAGTCCCGATCGACGCATTCATGTCCTTCAGCGCCTTTTCCGATTTCAGGCGCACGTAACTGTTGTTCTCCCGCTGCATGAGGTCCTGCAGCACACCGACGATGGCGTCGTCACGATGCTCCACCAACAGATCGACAACTTGCATGCGCACAGCGGGATTATCATCGCCGAGCAGCACCTGGGCCAGTACTTTGCGGACATCGGGTTCGGCCGCTGCCGGCTTCAGCCCTTCCACGGCTTTGAGCCGTACGGCCGGGTTGGGATCGTGAGCGACCGCGTTCAGCAGGGCATCGCGGACTTCCGTAGAAGCCGATCGGTTCTTCAGCACCTCCACCGATTGCACCCGCACGTCGGGATTCTCCTCGCGCGCCGCGGCCAGCAGCAGCCGTTGGATGTTCTGGTCTTCCAGACCTCCGGAAACGATGCGGCGGCGCGTTTCATCAAAGGCAATCTGGACGCGGCCGGTGCTATCCGGCTGTACCGAACGCACGGTACTAAAAACCTGGTCCGCACCGGTAAGCGAAGCCTGCTGAGCGATCGATGCAGTGTTCATGAACCGCGCGCTGAAGAAGCCGATGGTCAGCAGCGCCGCGGCGCCGGCCGCCTGGCGGAACCGCCAGAAGCCGGCGAAACTGTGCTCCATGGCTTCGAGAAACAGGTCCCACGGCCGGGCGGGGTGGACGGTGGTGCGGGGAGCGCTTCCCTCGATAGCCGCTTCCAAATCTGCGCGGCATTCCTGCAACAGGCTTGCGGGGAGCTCCGCCTGGCGATGCGTCAGCGCCGCGGCCAGAGCCCGCTGCCGCTCCAACTCCCCGGCGCAGGCGCGGCAGGCGTGTACATGCTCTTCCACCCGCTCTTCCTCGGCGGGGGCCAGTTCGCCGTAAAAATACAGCGGAATCACTTTCACAACTGAATCGCACGTCATGCAAAATCTCCCAACACCGAGCGCATCTTCTGGGTGGCCCGGAAGAGACAGTTTTTAGCAGCCTCCTCGGTAGTTCCCAGAATCTCGCCGATGTTCCGCAAACGCAATCCCTCGTAATGCCTCATTTCGAAGACCATTCGCTCGCGCGGCGTCAGGTCTTCCAAGGCGCCCTCGATCCGCAGGCGGAGCTGTTGGTTCCACATCCTGCGCTCCGGATCGGCATGGGCGGACTCTTCCTCGAAGCTATCCATACGGTCCACGGGGCCGTCGGCGGTTTCCACAATCGCGGGCTCCTCCTTGCGTACCTTGCGTTTCCGCAGGTGATCGAGGCAGATATTGGTCACGATGCGGTAAAGCCAGGTGTGAAAACTGCAATCAAAACGGAACGTGTGCAGGTTGCGATACACCCGCAGAAACGCTTCCTGATACACGTCGCGCGCCTCCTCCGGAGAACGGAGCAGGTTCATCGCGAGCCGGAGCACACTTTGGTCGTACGTGCGAACCAAACGCTCGAAAGCGTCCTGGTCGCCGCGTTGAGCCGCCCGAATTAGAGAATCGATTTGTGGACTCAATCGGGCGCCTACCGCTTCGGCTGCATTTTGAGCCATATGCCGGCCCACTTGGGGCGTCACGGAATCGCGTCCTGCTACCTATGAAATTGGACGCGCCCGCGCCGAAATAGTCACGGCTGGGGTTTGCGCACCCAACTGCGCGCGTCAAAAGCCCCTCAGCCGCTTCTTCTATTATGCCAAAACCAATAAATTCAGTTGGTTAGGGATGGCCAACGGCTTGCAGACGTGCTGCCGAAAGAACAGAGTGCGCCCGTATGGACAAAGATACGCTCACCATTATCGATAATCGGACGAATCAGACTTATATGATCCCGATTCACCGTGGCACGATCCGCGCCATGGACTTACGCCAGATCAAAACAGGGCCGGAGGATTTTGGGTTGATGACCTACGATCCGGCCTACATGAACACGGCCGCCTGCCAAAGCGCGGTCACGTTTCTGGATGGCGAAAAAGGCATCCTGCGGTACCGCGGTTATCCCATTGAGCAGCTCGCCGAGCATTGCAGCTATCTGGAAGTAGCCTACCTCCTGATTTTTGGGGAATTGCCGACCATGGAGGAGCTGCTGGCCTGGGAGCGCGAAATTGGACAGCACACCATGATCCATGAAAATGTCAAGAAATTCATGGATGGTTTTCACCACGATGCCCATCCGATGGGCATTCTAATCAGCACTGTTGCTGCTCTCTCGACGTTTTACCCGGATTCCCATCGAATCCAGGATGCAGCCAGCCGGCGTCATCAGGTCGTCCGGCTGATCGGCAAACTGCCTACCGTCGCCGCCTATGCGTACCGGCACCGGCTGGGGCGTCCCTACGTTTACCCGGATCCGGAGCTGAGCTACACGAAGAATTACATGAACATGCTGTGGAAGATGACGGAGCCGAAGTACGCAGCCAACCCGGTACTGGCGCGGGCGCTGGAGGTGCTCTTCATCCTGCATGCGGACCATGAACAGAATTGCAGCACCAGCACCATGCGCGCTGTGGGCAGCTCGAACGCCGATCCGTTTGCCACGATGGCCGGGGCGATTGCGGCGCTCTCCGGCCCGCTGCATGGGGGCGCCAACGAGGAAGTATTGCTGATGTTGGACGAGATCGGCACCGTGAGCAACATCCCAGGGTTCATCGCGCAAGTGAAGGAAGGCAAGCGAAAGCTGATGGGCTTCGGGCACCGCGTGTATAAAAACTACGATCCTCGCGCGCGGATCATCAAGAAGGTCGCGGAAGAAGTGTTCGAGGTGACGGGGCGCAATCCAAAGATCGATATTGCCCTGGCCCTCGAACGAATCGCCCTCTCCGATGAATATTTCATCAAACGGAAGCTTTATCCCAACGTGGACTTCTATTCGGGGATTATCTACGAGGCCATGGGATTCACCCCGGATCAGTTCACCGTGCTGTTTGCCATACCACGGACTGCCGGATGGCTGGCGCAATGGCAGGAATTGATGCAAGATCCGGACCGGAAGATCGCCCGCCCGCGCCAGGTATACGTTGGTGAGGAGCGCCGCGAGTTCGTTCCTATTACCGCCAGGTCGGCGGCGGAACCGGCGAAGGTCGCACGTTAGAGTGATTCGAAGCGACGGCTGATTCGATCGTAGAGCTCCGGGCCGCTCTCGTTAGGGAGGCCTCGAAGCAGAGTTGCCGATATTTTCAACTTCGGCACTACGGATTTGCCTGAATAACGGCAGACATAAGAACCAGACAGGTAGTCAGCAGCCCATTTTGTGAAGCACGCGGCTTCTTCCTCGGCGATGGGAAGAAGGCAGAGGAACTGCTCGTCCCCCCAACAGCCGGTGAGATTTCCGTTAGGAAGACCGTTTCGGAGCCGCTGGGCAAATGCCGACGCCACCTGGGCGTAGACTTCCGTATTGTAGGCCTTTTCGCAGGCGCGAAGCTCTTTGGCCTTTACCAGCAGCAGCGTGCGTGGAGATGCATGCTGGAGCAGGCGTTGCTCCAATTCGGCCCTGTGCAACAGGGTGGCCATCCGGCCGGCGGCCGCGCTGCGCTCCAATTCATCGATGCGCGTATGCAGCAGCCGTGTCTCGGTCACAAACTGGGCGATGGTCAACTGATGCTGTTTGTGCAGCTCCTCCAGGCTTTGTTCGATATTCTCGGCGGCTGCGATAACAATCTGCCGGACGGGCGAGGAACCCAGCAGACGGCCGGCCTCCCGCAGACTGGAGAGCGCCTTACGAAGCTTGCTGTCGTGGTCCCCATCAGCGGCCGAGAGCGCGCCGACCAAGGTATGGAAAGCGGTTACCGCCTCGCTCAGGTCCGCACGCAAGCGGTTCAAGTGACTGACAGCCTGATCGCGGAAGTTTCGGAAAATGGAGCGCAAGTCGGGTTTGCTTTCAACAACTTGACTGATATCGGATACCGGAATCCGCCGGGCGAATTCGCTCAGTTCTTTGCGATAGGGCTCGGTAATTGCGGCTTCCACCTCGATGGCGTAATCGGCCGCGTTCTGAAGAGCCGCGGAATAGCATTCCGCCAGCAGTTCCCGTTGCCGGTGCTCCCGCTCCAACTCCGAGATGTTCTCCCGAATCGAAATCACTTCGGAGAATATATCGGCGGAGGCGGCGGAAAGCTTGAGAGCCATTGCGGAGGATGTACAATCCGGGTTATGACACGCTTCGCCCTTGCCTTTCTCATTACAGCCAGCGGCGCCTTTGCCGCTCCTGCCGAGAGCTTTTCCACTTCGGCTGGAACCCTCCAGATGACCCCTATCCAGCACGCCAGCCTGGTGATCCAGGCAGGTGGAAAGGTGCTGTATGTCGATCCCGCGATGGGCAGTTACGATGGCCTTCCACCGGCCGATTACATTCTAATTACCGATATCCACGGCGATCATCTTTCGGCGTCCATAGTCAACAAACTGAAGAAAGGGGACACAGTGATTGTCGCGCCCAAAGCGGTCGCGGCGGAGCTTGCCGGCGCCCGAGTGATCAGTAATGGCGAGAAGACAACTATCGGCCCGTTTTCCGTGGAGGCGGTTCCCATGTACAACCTGACCCGTGGTCCGTCGGCCGGCCAGCTCTATCACGACAAAGGCCGCGGAAACGGTTACGTCGTCACCTACGGCGGGAAGCGTTTCTACTTCTCCGGAGACACCGAGGCCATTCCCGAGATGAAGGCGCTCAAGAATATTGACGTGGCTTTTGTGTGTATGAACCTTCCGTACACCATGACCCCGCAGGAAGCAGCCGAGGGCGTGAAGGCCTTTCATCCGGCGATCGTCTACCCGTACCACTACATGGGGTCTGATTTAAGCGCCTTCGGCAAAGGATTGGAAGGTTCCGGCGTGGAAGTGCGCATCCGCAACTGGTATTAGGAATGTACTCCCGGAATTACGTATGCCGGGCGACCCACAAAAGCAGTGAGAAGACCACCACCGGGATCAGGGCCAGCATCGCGTAAAAGGCAACGCGCCGCGGCCAATGGGCCCGCCGCTGTTTCCAATCTTTCAGTTCGTCGCGTTCGGCGACGCCGACCTGGTCCGGGTGTTCGAGATCCCACGCCATCTCGTGTGCGTGCGCGTACCGGTTCTTGGGATCCCGTTCCAGGGCCCGGTAAATAATCTCCTGTAACTCGGGTGTGATGGAGGAATCGATTTCGCGCGGCGGGATGGGGTTGTTCAGCATCCGGTCGTTCATAATGGCGAAGGCGTTGGGGCCCTGGAACGGGACCTTCCCCGTGAGCATTTCATACAACATCACGCCGAGCGCATAGATATCGCTGCGTCCATCGCCCCGCTTGCCCTTCACCTGCTCCGGGGAAATATAGTCCGGCGTGCCCATCAGTTGCGACAGTTTTGCGAAGGTCAGCCGGCGCGAGCCTTCGTGTCCGGCAATCCCGAAGTCGATCAGCTTGAGTTTGTCGCCGGCGTCGACCATGATGTTTTCGGGCTTGAGATCGCGGTGGACCACGCCATTTTTGTGAATGTAGTCGAGGGCCTCGGCGATCTTCACTGCGAGCGACACTGCGCGCTCCGCCGGGAGCTTCTTCTGCTCCATCAGGATCTCGCGAAGCAAACGGCCATCCACCCACTCCATTACCATGTAGACCTGGCTACGGTGATCGTCGCTGAAAACCTTCATCACATTGGGGTGATCCAGTTTTTGCCCTATCTCCTGTTCCCGTTTGAACCGGTCGTAGAGGACGACATCGGCTTCCATCTCGGGGTGGGGGATTTTGATTGCCACCGGCTGATTGGTGCGTAAATCGGTGGCGCGATAAATAGACGACATCCCGCTGCGGGCAACCAGGTTTTCGATTCGGTAATGATCGAGCGTGCTACCGGGATGGAGTGCCGTCATGCAATACAATCCAGGGCCGGCTACCGGAGCTTGTATGGACGGCCGCGGTACATCCCCACACGTTCTACCTCTCGGATACGGATTAGCTGGACGCTAATATTGTCGCTGCCGTCGCGCTCGTTCGCAAGCGCAACCAAGTGGCGCGCAGCAGAGGTAAGATCGGTGCTTCCAGTGAGCAGGCTGGCGAATTCGGCGGCTGCCACCGCTCCGTGCAGGCCATCGGAACACAGCAGTAACACGTCATCCGCGAAAATCTGGTGTTCGCTCGTTTCGACGCCCACAAATAAATCGTTGCCTAGCGATCGGCTCAACAGGTGCCGGCGGTCTGACTCAGCGGCTTCTTTCGCGGAGAGGATGCCAAGGCGGACCTGATCGTTGACCACGGTGTGATCGCGCGTGAGCAGGGTTGCCTGGCCGCGCCGGACCAGGTAGCAGCGGGAATCGCCCACGTGCGCGATTGCCGCCCTATCGAAGCGGAGCGCGCACGCTACGACTGTGGTGGCCATGGCAGTGCCGCCGGGGCTTGCGTTTCTGCCTGTTTCGTAAACCTGGATATTGGCGGCCTGAACCAGCCGCTGCAACAGCGGCGAGTGGGGTTCACCCGCCACCGCCTTGCGAAACCCCTGCATGAGGGTTTCGATGGCCACTTGAGAGGCGACCTCGCCTTTATCGTGCCCCCCTACACCGTCAGCCACGGCAAAGAGCCAACCGTGTGTCCGGACCGCTGGCGCTGTCTCGGGAGCGGCGTGGCCGAGATAGTCTTCATTGTGTCCGCGCACACGGCCCGCATCGGAAAGTTGCGCGAACTCAATTGCCAGCCCAGAACTCTTCGGCTGGCCGGAAGCTCCTGGAAAACTGCTCACAACGTTGAGCCGGCCCATGAAAAAATGGGCGGACCTAGGAAGGCCCGCCCTGCGTCGCTGATCAACCCTCTAACTTAATGCCTCTTTAGCGCGCTGATTCACCAGGGTGGTGCGTCCGGTCGCCTTGCTCGAACGGACGAAATAGATGGTGCCATAGATCGCCCAGACGGCTGCAATTCCAAGAGCCGTGAACGGCTCCAGTTTGGTTCCGATGCCCATAAACGGCAACACAATATAGGCGCCCATGCAAGCGAGGTTCGCCAACAGGCCAAAGATGGGAATCACCAGGTGTTTGAGTGGCTTGTAGTTGGGGTGATTATGGAATCCCACGATGCACGTGATGCAGCTCAGCATGTACAGCAGGAACGTGCCGAAATTGGAAGCCAGGGAGACGGCAATGAACGAGTTTGGCAGAGCCGCCATAGTATCGTGCGACAGATAGCCGGTGCTCGACCAGAATCCCTGCGGCAGCCCTTTCAGGGTGGCGTCGCTCAGGGCCGTGGCATCGCCGAACAGATTGGAAACTGTCAGGCAACCAACCACTGCCGAGATTACGACCAGCATCCAGATGGCGCGATGGGGCGTCAGGTTCTCCTTGTGGAGCAAGCCGATGGAATCGGGCAATTCCGAATCCTTGCCCATCGCGTAGCTGACCCGGGCGCCAGTATTCATGCAGGAGAGCGTCGTGCCGATGATCGCCAGGAACACCGTGAACGCCTCGATCAGCATAAAGGTGCGGCCGTTGCCGGAGCCAAAGATGGCATCGCCGACGACAATCATCATGTCGCCGATCGGCGCGGCGGAGCCGGTTGCCGAGGTCATGGGATATCCGTTATTGAGGAAGTAATTCGCCGCGAAGTACTCGATCAGGTAACAGAAGACTCCCTGAATCAGCAACGAGAGAACCACAGCGATTGGTATGTGTTTTCGGGGATTCTTGGCCTCGCCTCCCATTGAAGTGACCGACTCAAATCCGACCAGGATGAGTATCGCGATGGTAGCCTGCACAAACATCCAGCCGAAATTGTGCACGCTCACAACGGAACTTGCCGAGGGATGCGACATGAAATGGCCCATCCCGTCGGTCTCTGGATAATCGATCTTAAATGGCACCGGCATGCCGGAAGCGTCCAGCTTGGGTTTCGGAACGCCCATCGCGTCGCGCGAAACAACGTCGGTAGATTGCCCGTTGACGGTCTGCTTTTCCGTAGCGAAGTCGTAGGTATAGGCAGCCCCGGTCATGGAATCGAAATTAAAGGCCGTACTCCCCGGCGGGTGATTCATGCGGTAGCTGAGAGCCATCACCGAGAAAATGAGCAGAGCGCTGATCTGTATCACGTTGATAGCGATGTTGACCGAGGTCGACCCATTGACACCGCGGAAGGCGATGTAGCCTACGACAATGGATGTCAGGACGGCGCATAGCATCATAAACATAGGTCCGGGGTTGGAGGCGCTCATCGCACTCGGCCAGATTGTTCCTACCAGGTAGCCGCAGAGGATGCCCATCACGCCGCACATGATGCCCGGATAGATCCAGTAGTACAGATGCGAGCCCCATCCCACAATGAACTTTGCGAGGCGCGCATAAGGCCAGGCGGCTTGGTGGTTCAAGAACGACTGCTCGGCGAAATAATACGAACTGCCCGTGCCCGGGTACAGCTTCGATAGTTCCGCGTAACAGACCGCTGTTGCGAGGCAGAGCAGCACGGCGAAAAAGATGCCCGCCCACATGGACGGCCCAGTGTTGCCCGCGCCGCCTTGCGCAACAAAGGTAAGCCAGAGAAAGGCGCCGGGTGCGATCAGCGCCATTGCGTTCATGGTCAGTCCGGTTAAACCCAAAGTGGGTTTCATTTCTGGTGCGGTATTCTCCGCCATGGAATCTCTCTCCTTTGAACGATGGGCGGCGATGACGGGGGCCGTGGCCGGCACAGTCGGGGTCCGGCTTTAACCCATGCTGGCAGCAACTCTGCTGGAAGTGAAACGAAATTTTCTTATCACTGAAATAAGCATTTTGTATTCGGCTGGACCGATCGGAGGCATAAAAATAGTCGAGAGTGGTGCGCCAAGCCAACTGCCCGATTGTGTTATGTTGAGCGCGGAGCTTTATCGATTCATGAAGATAGCGGCGCTATTCCTGCTGCTTGCGGGCTGGCTGTTGGTGCTGGCGGCGGTGGTGCTCCTGCGCACACCTGCCCCGCAGGCTGCGTTCGTGCTGGCGGGATTGGGGGTAGAGGCGCTGGGGGTCGGGCTGTTGTTCCGGTCGCATGCTGCTCCCCATGGGAGACACGAATGAATTTGTCGCCGGGTGCCGTGCTCTCGGAAAGCGGAGCGGTCTTCGTGACGGTTTCGATTCTGCTGATCCCGCTTGCGATGGCAGGCCTTGCCCTGATCAACAGCGGTTTGGGAAGAGCGCGGAACGCCACCCACATGGTGATGGCTTCGTTGTGCGTGGTCGCGGTAGCCGCAGGCATTTACTTCGTGTGCGGGTTCTCGTTCGAGGGCGTGATCGGGGGCCCCGCGCATACTGTTTCCATCGGCGGCAAGCCGTGGAATTGGCTTGGCGCGCAGTTGCTCTTTTTTCGCGGACTCGATCTGAACGGATCGCCGGCTTCCCTCGCAGCATGGATGCAGCTTTTTTGTGTCGGCTTGGCGGCTTTGATCCCGCTGGGCGCAGCGGCGGAACGATGGCGCCTCGGCGCCATATGCACCTCGACCGCCGTGTTGGCAGGCATCACCTATCCTCTCTTCGCTCATTGGGCCTGGGCAGGCGGATGGCTGGCGCAATTGGGCGTGAATTACGGTCTGGGGCACGGATTCGTGGATGCCGGAGGCTCCGGAGTGATTCAAACCGTGGGCGGTTTGGCGGCCCTGAGTATGGCATGGATCGTGGGGCCGCGGCGCGGCAAATACACCCAGGAAGGCATGCCCAGCGCTATCCCGGGACACCACGGCGTTTTTGTGATCTTCGGATGCTGGCTGGCCTGGATCGGATGGCTGGGCTTGAATTCCGCGGGAGCGGTTCTCTTCTCGGGACTCGCGCCCGCCCGCACGGTCCTGGTGGGCGTGAACACCACCCTCGGGGCGGGCTCGGCAGCCCTGATGACCGCGTTGGTCACACGCATGCGTTTCGGGAGACCCGATGCTTCCCTTACCGCCAACGGGTGGGTCGCCGGACTTGCCGCCGGCAGCGGCGGCTGCGCATTTGTGGCTCCCGCGGCCGCGGTATTGACCGGCCTGATCGCCGGGCTCGTGGTGCCATTCGTCATCGAGAACCTCGAGCTGAGACTGGCGATCGACGACCCGGGCGGGGCGATCTCCGTGCATGCCGTTGGCGGAATCTGGGGCCTGGTGGCGACCGGCATCTTCGGACGCTTTCCCGCAGTCATCGTGAACAACGCCGACAGTTTGGCGCGAACCCCTCCCCCCGGTGACTCCGGGCAGTGGGTGGCTCAGATTGTCGGGGTAGCTTCATTGCTAGGCGTTGTGTTGCCCCTGACGTATGGGTTCAACTGGGTTCTCAATCGGTGGTCGCCACAGCGGGTATCGGCCGAGGGCGAACGGCAGGGTTTAGATCTTCATGAGCTGGGCGCGGGGGCGTATCCCGAGTTCCTTACCCACGGCGACGAGTTTTTGCAGCATTAAGGGCGCCGCTGGCGAGAGTGCCTCCACTCTTCTTCCAGGAGTCCCCAGGAAATCAGGTCCACCCAGCGGTCGTTCACCCATTCGGCTCCACGAGCTAGTCCCTCCCGGCGGAACCCCAGACGTTCGGGGATCGCGCAACTCCGGCTGTTTCCCGTGCCACAGCGAATCTCCACACGATGCAGCCCGAGTTCGTCGAACAGGTAATCCAGCAATACGGCGCAGCAGCGGGTGATCACGCCTTTTCCCTCGTGCGACGAATCGATCCAATACCCGATGCTGCAGTTGCGATTGGACCAATCGATGGGATGACAACCTACGCTCCCGCCAAGCGCACCGTTCACCCAGACCCCGGTTTGCGGCCCGAGGTTAGCGTGATATTGGTCGAGACACCGCAGAATAAAGAGCCGGATATCCTCGGGCGAGCGTGTCTGGTCCACCCAGGGGAGCCAGTGGCGCAGCCGGGGCCGGTTGCGGTCGACGACGGCGAACAGCGGTTTGGCCTCGCTCGTGTCGAACAGCTTAATTTCAATGCCGGGAGCTACGGTCCGCCGGAACATCGGATCAGCGCCCGCCTCCAGCGTCAGAGAGCGATAGTCCCTCAACCGGAGGCGGCGTCAGGTTTGACATGTTTCTCGAGCTCCTCCACTTTCTTTCTCAATTCGCGGACGGTCTTCAAAAGCTCCGGCAGCCGGGGAAAGGCGGTGATGGCGCGGAGCCATTCGTTAGCGGCGAACGCCGGCGATCCCGATATGCGCGCCCCGGCGTCCACGTCGCCGCCGATACCGCTTTGCGCATAGACCACCGCGCCCTCATGCACTGTGAGATGTCCCGAGGAACCGACCTGGCCCGCCAGCAGGACATTGCGTTCGAGAACGGTGCTGCCGGCCAGGCCCGTTTGCGCGCAAATGATGTTGTCCTCGCCGACGAGGCAAGCGTGCCCGATTTGTACGAGGCTGTCGATTTTGGCGCCGCGCTTGATCCGGGTTTCGCCCATGGTCGCGCGATCCACCGAGGTCAGGCTCTGGATCTCCACGTCATTTTCGATGACGGTGACGCCGGACTGCACGATCTTGAACTGGGTACCGTCGGGCTGCTTGGCGAAACCGAAGCCATCGCCGCCCACCACCACGCCGTTTTGCAGCGTGACGCGGTCGCCGATCCGGCAGAATTCGCGCACCGTAGTGTGTGAATGAGCCAGAAAATCATCGCCGATCACCGCACCTTCATAGATGACGGCGTGCGGATGCAGCACGGCATTGCGTCCCAGGCGAACACGCTCCCCCACCACGGCGAACGGTCCAATGGAACAGTTCTCGCCGACAACAGCGCTGGCCGCTACCGAAGCCAGGGAATGCACGCCCGGTTGGGGTTTCGGAGGCTGATAAAACAGGGCCAAAGCGCGGGCGAAATCCAGGTAGGGATTCGGAGAAACCAGGGAGGCCAGGGGCGGAAACGGCTCCGCCGCTACGATGGCGCTGGCTCGCGTATGCTTCACTTTCGGAGCATATTTCGGATTTGCCAGGAACGTGAGTTCGCCCGGGCCCGCCTGTTCCATCCCTGCCAGGCCTCGGATTTCGAGCTCCCCATCGCCCTCCAGCCGGCATCCCAGCGCGGCCGCAATTTCGCGTAATTTCATGTTGCGTCGAACAATCTCTCAGCGTACCGCGCCGGGCCGCCGATCCGTTAAATCTGGGGCACCCGCTTGCGCCGGTTCAACACTTGATTTATTGTATTCACCATAGTAACGGCTGACCGTTCAGCCGCTCCCCCCACGTCGTTCGGGAAACAGGGGTTGTGCGACCCGGTAGGGCGCGTCATATGCCGTTTTGAAACTGCGGGGTAGCGGCTATGGGTTTTCATATAGAGCAGCCTTATTTTGCAAGCTGATTCGCCCTTTTCGATTTGGTATCGCAGTTGCTAAGAATCGGAAAATCGGACTTTAGTTTCTGAAATCGGTGCGCCTCGAAAGGAGTCGTCATGTCTCAAAGAGCTGGACAGTTCGTGATCGCCGCGGTCTTGGCTTTTTCTACCGCCCTTCACGCTCAAATTACGGGAGGGCTTCGGGGAACCGTTTCCGACCCGACCGGGGCGGCCGTTTCCAAGGCGAACGTGACGCTGACAAATGTCGCGACCAAGCAGGTTCGAACGCAAGCGGTGAACGAGCGCGGCGAGTTTACATTTGAACTATTGGGCGTAGGCGATTACGAGGTCAAGGCGGAAGCGTCCGGTTTTGCAAGTTCGATCACCCAAGCCACGGTTAGGACTGGCGAGGTGGCTTCGGTAGCCTTCCGGTTGGAAGTCGGGAGCATTACCCAGACCGTGCAGGTGTCCGACGCGGTGGCGCAGATCGACACCGAGAACGCGCAACTGCAGACATCTGTAATGGGGCAGGCTGTGCAGGAGATCCCGGTGAACCGCAACCCGAATCTGTTTGCGCTGACGGCTCCCGGGGTGGCGCCAGTCACTCAGAACAATCCGTACCTAGGTACTGGGAGTTTCAACGCGAACGGAGGGCGTGGGCGCGGGAACAACATCACGGTGGACGGCATCACGGCGACTGACGTCTCGGTGACCGGAACCGGTGGGCCGCTGGGTCCGCTGAACTTCTCATCCATTAAGGAAGTTAAAGTCATCACGAATAATTTCAATGCCGAGTATGGGCGCAATGCGAGCGCGCAAGTCTTGTACATCACCAAGAGTGGGACTAACGACCTGCACGGGGAGGCTTACGAGTTCCTCTATAACGACAAACTCAATGCGCGGCCCTTCTTCGACCGGACCGGCCACCCCAACATCGTGCGCACCAATACGTATGGCTTTGAAGTAGGGGGGCCTTTGTTTATTCCAAAAGTGGTGGACGGCCGTAACAAATTCTTCTGGCACATGGACTATGAAGGCTACAAGAACCGCGGTGTTGGGACACCGAGAATCGCCAATGTCCCCACACCGGCGCAACTGGCTGCCATCAGCGATCCCACCTCAGCGGCACTCGCCAAGCAGTACCAGATCCCTTCCTCGTCGATAGGCACGGTCTCGACCAGCGCCCCCAACCTGACCAACACATGGGAGGTTGCAGTTCGGGGCGACGTGGTTCTGGGCAAGAGAGACACCTTGTGGGCGCGCTACTCGGTTTACGATTCGTTTGCCAATTCGACCGGGAATACTTACATCACCAGCAACCTTCCGTACTTCGGAGCTGCCAGTTCGAACCACCCTCGGCAAGCGACCCTGGCGGAGACGCACCTGTTCGGCGCCACCATGGTGAACGAGTTTCGATTCGGGTTCGGACAAAGTAAGCCCAACTTCCCGATACAGACACCCTATCCGCTGGGCCCTCAGATTAATTTCGCGGATGGTTCCATCACCAGCGTGGGTGTAGCCAGCAACCTTCCCCAGGGCCGGGAGCAGCGCACCTACCAATACACCGATAACTTCACGATCAGCCACAGTTCGCACATCATCAAACTGGGTTTCGAGTGGTATCACCTGGAGGCCGACTCCTTCTTCGACAGCAACGTCCGTTCGACTCTGACATTCGCAAACTGGGACGCTTTTGCGAAAGGGACCCTCACCACGTGGACGCAGAACTTCGGTAACTCGGTTCGCCAGAACCGGATCGAAAACGCATTTGCGTTTGCACAGGATGATTGGAAGGTGACGCGGCGGTTGACCCTCAATTTAGGAATTCGTATGGAGTTTGCAGGTGGGCCCACGGAAGCCAACGGGTTGATCTCCAATCTGAACCTCGACAATCACTCCTCCTTTGGCGCGGCGGGTTCGGGACCACTCGGGCTGTTGGAAACGGGCAAGCCGTCTTTCAACAGCAACTATAATTGGGGACCTCGCTTCGGATTTGCCTACAAGGCGACCGCCGACGGGAAAACAGTGATTCGTGGCGGTTACGGAATAGCTTATGATTTCGTCTATTTGAACCCGATCACAAACCAGCGCTTCCTGCCACCTCTGATCTATTCCGGCTCTTTAACGGGCGTGGCAAGCTTCGTTGGCGGCAACAGCCTCGCCAACATCTACGCAGGCACGGCCGATATCCAGAAGTCGTTGACCGCCTCAGTGGGCCAATTGAATACCACCTTCAAGAATTTTGGAACAATCTCGCCCGCCATTGACCAAAACCTGAGAAATCCACAGGTGCAGCAGTGGAGTCTGGGAGTGGAACGGGAATTTGCGCGCGACCTGGTGCTGAAGGTGGGGTACGTGGCAACCAAGGGCACGTACCTGCAACGGACGCGCCCGATCAACCTGATCGCGGCTCCGCCTGCACCAGCCACTAGTTATGCAGATGAACAGGCCCGAATCAGCCAGTTCACATCTGCGCTCCAGGGGCTGAGTGGCAGTCCTACCGCGTACAGCAATCGCTATGATGCTCGGTATAACGCAGTCAACCTGGTCGAAGCTTCGGCCAACTCCTCCTATAACTCGCTCCAGGTGGAAGCCCAAAAGCGCTTCGCTCGTAACTATTTTGTGCATGCAGCGTATACCTTTGCCCACTCCATTGACGACGTATCTGACGCCCTGGGGGTCCTGCTGGGCGACACTCCGGCACAACAGAATCCGAACGATAATCGCAACAACCGTGCTGCGAGCCAGTTCGATCTCCGCCACATTTTTAGCGTCAGCCACACGTGGGAAATACCGTTCTTCCGCGGATCGACCAACAAGTGGCTGCGCGGCGGGTTGGGCGGCTGGTCTTTCTCAGGAATCACCACCTGGCGTTCCGGATACCCGGTGAATCTCTCCGCTGGATCGTTTCCTGCGGCACTGGGCAACTTGACGGATCCGGTGCAGTACCTCGGAACCGGAAATAACGTCGACCGTCCGAACGCCGCTGGACCCATTAATGGCTACCACCCAGTTCCCGCAGGCTCGGCGGCCGCCGCTGCAGTGAGCGGCACGACCGCCGTGAACGGCGTAGCGATCAGCAACTACGCTACTAGCCTGGGGCTCTCGCAGCCTCTGATCGGGAACTTCGGCACTTTGGGCCGAAACATCCTGCGGCTCAACGGCCAGCGCAACTTCGACTGGAACCTGTATAAGAACTTCCACTTCTCGGAGCGGGTCAACTTCCAGCTTCGCAGCGAGTTCTACAACATCTTCAACCTGCATGCGTTCCAGCAGGTGGCGGGACAGAATAACCAGGTTCCGATCACATCGGCGCAATTCGGACAGTATACGGCGGTCAGCCAGAACGCCCGCACCATCCAAGTGGGCGCCCGTATCGTTTTCTGACGAACCACTGCAATCCGACTTCGGCGACCGGCCGAACCGGACACTACGGCGCTTCCTTTGGTGAACTGTCGCCGGCTGGCTTGCGGATATTCGCGCCTTGTTTTACTGTAATAGCATACGTACTGATTATCACAGATGTGCTTGCGGGCTTGGGGGGTTCGACATGTTATCGAAATTAGCTGCAGTTTCTGCCGGCTTGGGAATTGTGGCCGCACTGGCGACGGCCCAAGTCACGGGCCGGATATCGGGGAGCATCGTGGACAGTTCAGGCGCTGCTGTACCGGACGCTCAAGTGCAACTGCTGCTGCCGGCAGGCAAGACGGCTATTTTCCTCACCGCTACCACCGGCGAAGGCCTGTTCCGGTTTGCCGGAATCCAGCCTGGCAAATACGATATCAAGATCGAAGCCAAGGGATTCCTGCCGGCGAGCGTCCGCGAGGTCGAGGTAGACCCCATTCGCGAGACCTCGTTGCCCGCCATCCAGATAGCCCTCGCGACAGTTACGCAGAGTATCGAGGTGGTCTCAGCAGTGCAGCCGGTAGAGACCGCGAATGCTGAAGTTTCCTCGACCGTCACTTCGCCGCAGATCGACAAACTTCCGTTATTGGACCGGACGGTGATCGATATTGCTCAGACACAGGCCGGGGTGGTAAATGCCAGCCCGATCAGCAACGGCACCGACGTCGTTGTGAACGGGTTGCGGAGTACGTATCTCAATGTCACGCTCGACGGCATTAACATCCAGGACAATTATCTGCGCGAGAACAGCGGCGACTTCACCCCCAACCGGTTGCGCGTCAGCCAGGTTTCCGAGATGACGGTGGGCACTTCCAACGTCAGTTCCACGGTGGGCGGCGGGGCCGCCCAGTTCAACATGGTAAGCCCTTCGGGAACCAATCAATTTCATGGCGAAGCTCTTTGGTACAACCGGAACAACGCGCTCGCCGCCAATGAGTGGTTCAACAATCAGTCGGGTGTGGACAAGCCTTTCTTGAACGAGAACATCTTCGGCGGCTCGTTCGGGGGGCCGATTCGCAAAGATAAGCTGTTTTTTTATGGGACCTACGAGGGGACTCGAGTGCGCCAGCAAACGGCGCAAAACGGGACGGTGCTCACGCCCGACGCCCGCAATGGGATTTTCACGTATACCACATCCGCCGGAGTCGTTCAGAAAGTAAACCTCCTCAATCTGCGCGGCGTGCAAATCGACCCATTTGTTCAAAGCAATATCCTCAGCGGGTTGCCCGGCACAGTGAACAATTTCCGGGTCGGTGACAGCAGCGCCCGCCTGTTGCGCAACACCGCCGGCTACACATTCAATCAGCGCAATAACGGCACGCAGGATAATGCGGGCGCCAAAGTGGACTATAATCTTTCGCCGCGGCACGCATTTACCGGAGCGTTCCACCTGGTGCGCGAGTTCCAAGACCGTCCGGACACCTTCGGGACTTACGGCGGCTTCACCCAGGTGCCTCCGGTGTTCAATGACGAGAAGGTGAAGCTCTACTCCGGCTCCTGGCGGTGGAGCCCACGCGCGAATCTCACCAACGAGCTGCGCGGCGGAGCCAATGTGGCCCCCGCCATCTTCGCCGTTTCCGGCAAGCCGCCAGCCTTTTTCGAATTGAATAGCAGCGTGCTCTGGACCACTCCGGTGAACGAGTTCCTGCCCCAGGGGCGAACTCCCACAACGTACACGATCGGTGATACAGCCGGCTACACTCGCGGACGTCACTCGCTTCAGTTCGGCGGAAATTTCCAGTTGATTCGCATTTACACCTACGGCGATGGGGGCATCGTGCCCGGGTATGGTGTGGGCATGGGTACCGGCCAACTTGCTCTCACCACAGCGGACCTTCCGGGGATCGGTTCCGCAGACCTGGTCAACGCAAATGCCTTGCTGGCGGGCCTCGGAGGGTTCGTCAATACATACACACAAACTTTCAACGTAACCAGCCGGACCTCCGGCTTCGTAAACGGAGCTACCAACGCGAGGAATTGGGCATATAACAACTATGCAGCCTATGTGCAGGATCAGTGGAAGGTCATGCCTCGTCTCACGTTGAGTTTGGGCCTAAGATACGACTATTTCTCGCCTGTGGACGAAGTGAACGGGCTGATTTTGATGCCCGTAGTGCAGGGCGGTGTCATTAACACGCTTCTCTCTAACGCTACGCTCGATTTCGCGGGAGGAGGTTCGGGCCGGCCCCTGTATAACAAAGACCGGAACAATTTTGCGCCCAACGTCGCTTTCGCCTGGGATGTCTCCGGCAATGGCAAGACCGCCGTACGCGGAGGATACAGCATTAATTACGTGGATGATAACAACATCGCAACGGCACAAAACAATGGTCAAACCAACAGCGGGTTGCAATCGGTGGTGGGCGCCTCCGGTCTGAGCGGCCGCCTGAGCAGCAACCGCCCTGCGATCCCCACGCCCACCTTCCAGATCCCCACCACCGAAGCAAACAACTACAAGTTGAATCCCTCGGGGAATGCCATGGGCCTGATCGATCCGAACCTGCGCACACCCTACGTGCAACAGTGGAATTTCAGCATCGAGCATGATTTCAAGGGAACCTTGTTTACAGTGAGATATCTGGGAAATCACGGCGTAAAGGAACTGCGCGCACTCGATTTCAACCAGGTCAACATCAATGCAAACGGATTTCTGGCCGACTTCAATCGGGCCCGCAACAACGGGAACCTGGCGCGGCAGGCGACGGGAGTCTTCAACCCGGACTACAATCCGAACATCGCCGGCAGCCAGCCACTCACGGTGTTTCCGCAGCTCGTTGGCGGGGGGCTGCTGACGAACGGCACAATCCGGACTTACATCGACCAGGGCCAGATCGGCACATTAGCGTCTACTTATCAGACCAACGGCCTCAACGGCCCAGTCAACTTCTTCAACAATCCATTGATTCTTGGCGCGAACCTGATCACCAACTTCAGCAACTCCACGTACAATGCTTTTCAGGTGGAAGTCCGGCACCGCTATCGCCGGGGGTTGCAGATCCAGGCAAACTACACCTTCTCGAAGGTGTTAAGTGACGCCTTGGGTGATACCCAGACGCGTTTTGAACCTCTCCTCGATAACCAAAACGGCAAACTGGAGCGCTCCCGCGCGCCCTATGACATCTCTCATGCGTTTCACGCCAACGGGTCGTACGAGCTGCCGTTCGGCGCGGGCCGTAAGTGGCTGTCGCGCGGGCCTGTCGTCACGCGTTTGGCCGGCGGTTGGACCATCAGCAGCCTGGTGACATGGCAGTCCGGCGCCCCTTTCTCCATCGTTTCGACGCGCGGCACTCTGAACCGCGGCGGAAACCGCTCGGCTGAAAATACCGCCAGTTCCAGCCTGACGAAGTCCCAGTTGGACAAGGTTGTCGGCTTCTACATGACCGGGAACGGCCCGTTCTTCATCAATCCGGCCAACCTCAATACCGACGGCCGCGGCACCACACAAGAAGGGGCCGCGGTGTTTGCGAACCAGGCGTTTTACAACCCCGGCCCGGGCACGGTCGGGAACCTGCAGCGGCGCTTGTTCAATAATCCGCCGGTCTTCGGGATGGATGCGAGCATTCAGAAAGTCACGCGGATCACCGAGCGGCAGTCGGTAGAGTTGCGCATGGACGCGATCAACGTTTTCAATCACCCGACCTTTTTTGCGGGGGATTCGTACAACGGGGGTTCGCCCGCGGCGCGGTTCAACGTCAACCAAACCTCGTTCGGCCGCATCGGATTCACCTTCTTCGACCGAAGAGTTCTCCAGTTGGGCCTGCGCTACCGGTTCTGACCGGGGCCGCCGGTTTACACTGCGACCGGTTCCGGCTTGGGGGCCGGCTGCAGCGCCAGCAATTCGAGAAACGCCTGGGCAGCCCGGTTGAGCTTCTTGCGCTTGCGGTGCACTACACCAACCGGACGCACCAGATCGGGCGCATGCAATTTGACGGCGACCAGGCGCCCCTGTACGATCTCGGTCTGCATTGTCCGCGCCGGCAAAATGCTAATACCGGTGCCGAGCACCACAGCTTCTTTGATTGTCTGGATATTATCGAAATGCATGGCGAGGTTCACTTCCACGCCGTGCGTACGGAAAAACCGGTCGAGCTCGCGGCGGATGGAGAGGTCCTCATCGAAGCCCACAAAAGTCTGCCCGTTGAGATCGGCGGGGTAAACTTCCTGGCGCTGGGCAAATGGGTGAGAGGGCGGCACCGCGACCTGCATTTCCTCATCGCGCCAGGGAATGGCAGCGATTTCGCGGCTCGCCTCCGGATAGCTCACCAGGCCGAGATCGGCGGAGTCGTCAAGTACTGCTTCGTACACTTTTTCCGGCCGCATGTATTCCACATGCAGGTGCACTGTGGGATACTTTGCGGAAAACTCTTCCTGAAGATGATTTATTTCCGAAAGGCCGATGGAGTAAATGGAGGCGACCCGCAGGCTGCCTTCCACCTGTCGTTTGAGCGTCTCCAACTCACGCGCCAGTTCCTCCTCGCGACGGAGGACGTCGCGGCAGAAATCGTTATACAACTTGCCGGCCGCAGTCATTTCCAGCGGACGCTTGCTGCGGTCGAAAAGAGTGATTCCCAGGCGCCGTTCCACCTCCTGGACGTGCTGGCTGGCGGCGGATTGGCTGACTCCACAATGGGCCGCGCCCTTGCTCATACTGCGGCTTGATGCTATTTCTCTGAAAAGCTTGAGTTCCCAAAACGGCACCATATCAGAATAACATAAGAGCAGCTAATTTTAACGACGTTAAAATTTTTATTGCCTAATACTACTGAAGTTGGTACACTGGGCCAATCCAGGAGAAAAAAGATGAGCGACCTTAGTGTCCGCCGGGGTTTACCGGAAGCTCAGGGCCTATACCATCCGAGCCTGGAACACGATGCGTGCGGTATCGGTTTTGTGGCGAGCATCAAGGGCCACAAATCGCATGACATCATCGTGAAAGGGATCCAGGTTCTAATCAATCTGACGCACCGCGGGGCGTGCGGCTGCGATCCGGAGACCGGCGATGGGGCCGGGGTGCTCATTCAGATCCCACACGCCTTCTTTGTGCGGGAGTGCGCCAAGCTGGGCTTCACGTTGCCGGCGCCCGGCGAATATGGCATTGGAATGACGTTTCTTCCCGTGGAGCGTCACCCGCGGCTGCAATGCGAGGGGATCATCGAGCGGATCGTTCGCGAAGAAGGCCTCACGGTACTGGGATGGCGCGACACGCCGATCGAGGGCGCGGCTATCGGACGCGTGGCGCGAGCGTCGCAGCCCTATATCCAGCAGATCTTCGTCGGTCATGGCAGGGGAATGACCGAAGACGAACTCGAGCGCAAGCTATACGTGGTGCGCAAGCGGACGGAGGCCGAGATTGCCGCCTCCGATGTCGAGGATAAGGATTTCTTCTACCTCCCATCGCTTTCGGCCCGCACTATTGTGTACAAGGGCCTGCTGCTGGCGCCGCAGATTGCGAACTTCTATCCCGAGTTGAGCGATCCCGAAGTGGTGAGCGCGTTGTGCCTGGTGCACCAGCGTTTCTCGACCAACACGTTTCCGACCTGGCAATTGGCGCACCCGTTCCGCTATATCGCGCACAACGGCGAAATCAACACCCTCAAGGGCAACGTGAATTGGATGCATGCGCGGCAATCCGTGCTCTCCTCGCCGCTGTTCGGAAGCGATATCAAGAAGCTGTTCCCGATCATTCAGCCGGCCGGCAGCGACTCGGCGAATTTCGACAACGCGCTCGAACTGCTGGTCATGGCCGGGCGGTCGATTCCCCACGCCATGGCAATGCTGATCCCGGAGGCGTGGTCGAGCAATCCGCACATGAATCCGGAGAAGAAGGCGTTTTACGAATACCACGCCTCGCTCATGGAGCCCTGGGATGGGCCCGCGGCGATCGCCTTTACCGATGGACGAGTCATCGGCGCGACGCTGGACCGGAATGGTCTCCGTCCGGCGCGCTACCTGGTGACGCATGACGATCAAATCATCATGGCGTCGGAAACCGGTGTGCTGCCGGTGAAGCCGGACAATGTCAAGCTCAAGGGCCGGCTCCAGCCCGGCAAAATGCTGCTGGTGGATACCGTGGAGGGCCGCATCATCTCCGATAAGGAAGTAAAGCGGTCGCTATACCGGCGGAATCCTTACGAGCTTTGGCTTCGCGAAAATCAAATCACCCTCGATCAACTCCCCGATTCGCCGCGTGAACACGGCACCGATCACGGCACCATTCTTTCGCGGCAGCGGGCGTTCGGTTATACCGACGAAGACATCCGGATGATTCTCGGTCCGATGGCGGAGAAGGGGGAAGAACCCATCGGCTCCATGGGAACCGATACTCCGCTGGCGTGCCTGTCGGATAAGCCACAGCCCCTGTTCAACTACTTCAAGCAGCTTTTCGCGCAGGTGACCAATCCGCCGATCGATCCGATCCGCGAAGAGATGGTGATGTCGCTGATCAGCTACATCG